>JBOHQX010000186.1:0-5946 GCA_050732395.1 bacterium | reverse complement strand
CAATAATTTCAATCAACTTGACCAGCGCGAGGCTGAGCATTCTGTTGGTTTCCAATTCCTCTTTCTGACTTTGCGCCGCGAAAGAAACGGCTTCTTCTGCGGCCTCCATCATGTGACGCAGACGCAGCCATTCACTCTTGGGCATACAGCACCTCGGCCTCTCTTAGAACTTGGTCACGAAAGTATCGGCTCAGAAATTTGGGCGTGTTCAAATCCACTTTGCGGCCAAAAAGCTCCGAAAGTTCCCGCTCCAGCCGAATGAATCTGAAACCGGGCACATGTCCAGGCTCAAACTCGATCAGCACGTCAATATCGCTATCGACACGAAAATCATCCCTCAAACTCGAGCCAAAGAGCGCGAGCTTGCGAATGTGATTTTTGCGGCAGAAATCACTGATTTGTGCTTGCGGGATTGTTATGGGTATTTTTCTTCTCATAAGCGTAAATATAAAGCAAATTTCATGAAACAATTCAATCTAAGCAGACGCCGTTAATTATTCAATAAATATTCCGGCTGAATACTTGAGGTTTTGGGGCAGCTAGAGTACACGGAGTTGAAAATTACAGAACTTCTCACAAGAGAAGGTGTCGTCTGCTATACGGTCGATATGGAGCTTCTGGGGCTGAGAGGAGAGCCCGATGCCTTGCAAGAAATTCGGGGAGACTGTAAAAAAACACACGAAAAATATCAAGGTAAATTTTAAACCGGCAAGTCAAAACATGCCTTTGGGGCCCGAAGAAATCTTGGTTTGCGGGCGAAAAAGAAAATACACAACTAAGGTTTCCAATTTCCATCCGCCGACCCGTCCGGGCTGGCGAGCATGACCTTGTAGCCGTCGGGATCGCGCAGCCAGATTTCCCAATGGTTCGGGCCGCCGTCACCGTCGGGGGGATTGCGATGGCGTGGCAAAACGATCTCGGCCTTGAGCTCCCGGGCGCGTGCCACTGCCGCGTCAAAGTCGTCGAGCTCAAACCAGAGGAGCACGCCATTGCCGTACGGCGTCATATTTGGATCTCCGATGCGGCCACGATGATGCTCCACCTCCCAGTGGTGCAATTGCAGAATCAGCCTGCCGTCCGCAACGAGCCGTTCATAATTAGGGCCACCATGCGCGCTCTGGCAGCCCAGGAGACGTTGATACCAGCGACTGCTCGCCCTCAACATCGCGCGCGCAGATGAGGGGTTGTGGATGCATGTGAACTCCTTGGTTTCGTGTTGCTCTGTGGCTCTCCGTGCACTCCGTGTCTCCGTGTTGAAAAGTTTTTGCATTTTTGTGCTGCCCGAAGAGCTTTTGTTTTCAGCATGCCTGAAAATCAGAATGAGGGCTTCATATCAAAAATCCGCCAGCCCTCATTATTATCAAACTCCAGCGCTCGCTCATCTCACGAGTAATAGCTTCCGCACTTGCCGCAGCATGCCGGCTTCCAGTTTGTAAAAATATACGCCGCTGACGACGTTTTCGCCGCGGCGGTCGCGGCCGTTCCAGCGCACGGCGAAATTGCCGGGCCGGTAAGGCTCGTCCACCAGCGTCGCCACTTCGCGGCCTAACACGTCAAAAAGTTTCAAAGTCACGCGTTCGGGAGAGGTCACGGGCGGCAATTGATATCGCATCAGCACTTCGGTGGCATTGCTGCTGGAGAACGGATTCGGATAACTGGAGCTCAATTCGAACTGCAACGCCAGAGTGCCTGCCGGCGTTTGCGGCTCGCCAACGGCCGTGGTCCCCTCCAGCCAATTTAAAACACTGCGCAGGACCGCTTCACGCGAAACGAAACCGGTACGGGCGCTGATGGCTTCAGCGCCGAATCCAAAGAATACCACGCGTGAGTTTTTGGACTGATCTTCCACACGCACGCCTGCCACTGTGGCCGAGGTCGTATCATACAGAATACAGGCTTGTGCAACAGCGTCCGGCTGCAATTGATCGCGCGACGTTTGATTGCTCGCGCCGCCGGCTCCGGCGTTGGCAATGTTCCGAATGCTATTGCCCACGGGATCGCCTTTCACACCATGCAAAATCGGATCATTCAAATTGCGTAAGAAGCTGACGTGCAAGCGATTTGCGAGAAAGGTATTGCCGTTCAAACTCTCCGCAATGTTCTGCCCGGTAAGCAAGAGACGGCCGCCGCGATCAAGATAAGCCGACAGGCTGTCGCGCTCCGCCGCCGTCAATACCTCGGCGCCCGAAGCATTGCCCGTGTACCAAATGATGGCTTTGTTCTCGAACAATGACGCCTGGCTGAGCGGGGCCACACCGCGCTGCGCCTGCCTCCAAACATAGGTCGCCAGTCCCAACGTTTGCAGCGCGGTCTGATAAAAATTCTGAAAAGCGCCGGCGGGATCGTCATTCACCAACAACAGGTCCGCCGGATCGAGGCTCACATTCACCACCGTGGGCGCGCCGGCAACAAGCGTAATATTGGTCACGGTCTTGCTCACATACGGAATTTCCGGCGCGATGACGAGACTATCATATTGAAACATGCCGGGGACAGAAATATATAAATTGTCGAAGGCGAACCTGCCTTGCGCGTCGCTCGTGGTGGTGAGCGTAAAATCGTCAATAGTGCCGCTGCTCACGTATAACGTCAAATTCGCCTTCACGCCAGCGCCGGCAGCATTGCTCAACGTGCCTCGCAACGCGCTTTGCGGTAGCGGCTGCAACGCCCGATGGTGTTGCAAAGTGGAGCCAAACGCGAGGGTAACTGTGCTGGTATCGGGCAAATAAGGAAATGCCGTGATCACGATCGTGGCTGGCAGCGGCGGCGAATTCAGATTATCCGCCAGCGTGCGAAAAGCATAGTAGCCGCCGTCCGGCACTGGCTGCACATAATTTCTTTCTAACAAACGCACGGTAAAATCTCTGATGATACCGCCACCTAAAGCGTTTGTCACCGTGCCCTCCACGGTTGCCGCCGGCCGTTCAACGCCCAATTGCGTTTGCATGAGACCCCGGCCATCGGTGCGATCGGCAAACCAAGCTTCCCAAGCCTGGCGGAAGCGTTCTGCCTTGGCAAGATCGTTGGCATTCGGAGTTTGGCCGGGTCGAGTCAGAAGGACATACGCCTGCCGAAAGCTCTTGGGCGCCTGCTCGCGGCTCGGTACGCGCAGCCCTTCCACCGCGACTATGTCATTCACAGTCACGATTCTTTTAGGGCCGGCGACAGTAGCGCCGTTGAAGGGCGGGATCGAACGTTCCACAATCGTCACACCGGGAATATCGATGAGGAAAAATGGTGCGACTTCTTCCGGCGTTCGTAGACCGATCAGGTAGTGATCCAATTGACTGTAATTGTCAAAGTTGCGGATCGAAGTGAAAGTGCCATTGCCGTTGTCCCGCCAACTGCTGCCTCCCATGACCGAACCTTCGGTATGCAGGAAAGAACTCCAATGCGTCAAACCTTCGCCCAAGAGCAAATCGCTCGCTTGATTATCGCGTTGAAAACGAGTATATGCGCTCCAGCGGTGCCCCGCTATCAGACCGATAAGATTGAGAAATGAAAAACGGTCGCCTCCTGCCGCGGGGTCGTCGGGCCAAAAATTCAGGTAATTCATGTGCAGAAAGGATTGCAGTCGGCCGGAGCTGCCGAATACCTCCGTAAAATCCACGTTCTCAAGGCCGAGCCCCTGAATCTCGTTGTGTATCGTCGCCCAAAAAGCGTTGAACGGCGCGTTCAACAGTTCGAAAGCAGTCATCATGACGAGCTGGTCGAAACTGTCCGGCTGGGCCGCATAAAATCTCTGGCCGACACCAACGATGTCCACTTCGTGATAAGTTGTTTCCTGAAAGAGTTCGTAAAGTTGACCCACATTCCCGGTAATGGGAAGATCGCTTAGATTCACGGTTCGGGGTAAAATGAAGGGTTGCCCTGAATTGAAACCTACGATCAGGGGAAGGCCGTAAATGGGAATTCTCAATTCGACGCCGTTATAAGTGAATTCAAACGAGCCGTCGGCAAACAGGGTCAATTGCACAGTGTTGGAATTGCTGATGCCGAATTCCGTGATCCGGTCCCATGTTACCACGAAACGGTCGGACAATTGCTTGTACAGTAACTGACCGGAGCCGCCTACGGCCAGGTCCGGATTGAGGTCGGTGAAAAAGGCCGCGATCATCGGTGAATCAAGAAGAAAATCGTTGGGGTTGTAGAATTCATAGGTGATGCCGCCGAAGGTGACATTACCGTTGGAGCGCACCCACACGCTGTTCCACGTCGTGCCGAAGAACGGGAAGCTGAAGCCGTTGGTGAAAGTTATCTCGTGGTTGGTGTCGTCACCGGCATTGATCTTCGTGCCCAAATCCGGATCAAAGGAGAAAGGAGCGGCCGTCACGTCATAGCTGCCACTAGCATTGGGGGTGAAGCGCAGCGTGCGTTGATCCAAGTCAAACGGATTGTTGAAGGGATCGACCACCAGTGTGCCATCGTCTTCTATCACCACGATATCGCCCACGGCTTGCGCTGAAGTCGCGGCTGCGCCCACAGCCGGACGGGCATTGCGCGCACGCAGCCTATCGGCTTGCGTCCGGTGAAGCCACAAAGCATCATAAATGCGATCGGGATAACTGCCGTTGATGAGCTCTGTCGGCCTGCCGGTCTGACGCGCGACCCGTTTGCGAGGATCCATTCCGGCGTGGAGTGCTGTTTGGCACCAAAACATACTGAGCATCATGGCGATGGGCCAAGATTCCCGCCACCTCTTGGAGTTTTTCATCGTGGTATCCTTTCCGGTTAAGGTGAGAAGTTTAATGGTGGCACCCCAAGTGTCAATGGTTTGGAAGGGTTACTGCCGAGGTGCCCGCGTTCGTGCCTCTGCAACAAGATCGATTGTGATGTTGACGAAAAGCAGGGATTGGAATTCCGCATCTGCGCGCCTGCCAGTGCGTGTTAGTGCCTTAATACTGAAATCTGTGCAAAAAAAGCAAAAACATTCACGCAAAGACGCAAAGGCGCAGAGATTTCGCAAAGAAGGACTCTGCGTATTCTTTGCGTCTCTGCGTCTTTGCGTGAGCTCTTCTTTTTGGTTGCGGTTTAGCCGCGTTGTGGATTTGCACATCAAAAACACGGCCGTGGTGAATACCCATGCGGTGATGAGCGGCGCACAGGACGATCCACGTCGCTCCAATTCCTGTTGTGATTCTACTTTGTCAACTTTCTTTTCAAGTTGAGCAAGAATTGCAGAGAGAGTTACATCTGAACATCGCAACGAGTATTATCGACAGCTTTTCAAAAAGAAAATGGCCCGATAATTTCCTATCACCATCGCATGGAAAAATTAGGCGAGGTGCGAAAGTTTTATGGTCGCGACATGGATAATTTTGTGGGTGGAATGATATGCAATCATACGCTCGACGCGTGTTGAAGGAGCCCCATCGAGCTATGATAAATGATAGGGTATTTAAACTCAAAAGCAAGCACTAAACAGGCAAATCAGGCGCAAAACTCTTTTCTCAGATTCTGATCGCTTTGCTCATTCCGCCGACCCGTCCGGGCTGGCGAGCTCGACCTTGTAGCCGTCGGGATCGCGCAACCAGATTTCCCAGCGGAAGAATTCAAAACGACCTTTGTGATACAAACCTGCAGAACTTTGATTTTTTGTAACTATTCACGTACCTTTTAAAGGCAAAACTATTTCGGGCAAAACGATTAAACACAGGAGAAGTTTTTAATCGTTTTGCCCAAAATAGTTTTGCCAATTGGGGAAAACACCTGAATAGTTACGATTTTTTTAACAAAGTTTCTGTCCGCAGATTTCGCTGATTCATGCAGAGACGCAGAGAAGAGCCTTGCAGGTAGGCTCTGCGCTGTTAGCGCGAGTCGGTGTGAAGCTTTCCGCAGGCGGCGGAATTTTTGGAGCATCCAGTCTGGCAAAGGTATCAATTGGTTTGATTGAAAAGAAACATAATTTCATTGTTGGACTCGGAAATTGATAATGCCAAATCATTT
>JBOHQX010000185.1:0-3054 GCA_050732395.1 bacterium | reverse complement strand
ACGAAAAATCATGCGATCGAACCCAGAAAGAACTCCAACAATAGCTTTTTGATGACGAGAAAGAAATTGCTCCATGGCACTCTCCTCCTTATGGGTTATGAGCACAATCCAATATGGCAGGGGAGAGTCGGGAGATTCAAGTAATTTTTATGGCACGATCAACAACTGTATCAGTCTTTGCGGGTCTTTGCGAAGCTCTGCGTGAGTCTTTTCTTTTTGGTTGCGGCTACGCCGCGCTGTGAAACTTCGCGCCCTTTATAGGGAAGAATCCATGAGCACATCGTACAAACCGAACAACTACACCACCGTCTCGCCGTATCTCATTGTCAATGGCGCAAGCGGCACCATCGACTTCCTCAAGCGCGTCTTCGGCGCGGTCGAACTACGCCGATTCCCAGACACTGCTGGAAGGATCATGCACGCTGAAGTTCGAATCGACGACACGGTTGTGATGATCGCAGATGGCGGTGAGGGCTGGCCGCCGGTCCCGTCGCACGTGCATATTTACGTCGCAGACGTTGACGCAACCTACAAACGCGCCCTGGAAGCGGGCGCCGCATCGGTGCAAGCACCGGTAAAGAAAGCAGACGAAGACAAGCGCGGGGGCGTGAAAGACACGGGCGGCACGACGTGGTGGATAGCCACCAAGGTGGAGCAGGCGGAACAATAAAACTTAAAATCATGCAATCATGTGATGTTGCGCCAGCGAGATTATCAAATCAATTGCTCGGCAAAAAGAAATGCAAAAAGCCCGGCGAAGTGGTGTCATGGCTGGGCGCGGTACAAGCACAGGACTTCGCCGCTGCCAAGTGGGCGCTGGGGCTGCGCATGCATACAGCCACCGATACTGATATAGAAAAAGCCTTCAATGATGGTGCGATATTGCGCACGCATGTCATGCGTCCGACCTGGCATTTTGTTGTCCCGCAAGATCTTCGTTCATTGCTGGCGCTCACCGCTCCCCGGGTTCATGCGGCAAACGCTCACATGTACCGCAAACTGGAGTTGGACAGACGAGTCTGAAACTTCCAAAGAATGATAACGTTCAATTCAAGGATGATTCCTTTCCGGTAGACTACAAGCGGTGGCCCTGGCGAGCCGAATGATGCCGAAGAATTGCCAACGGACAAAAACGACCAACAGATTTTTCAGATCCTTTGGTCGTTTTTGTCCATTGGCAATATAGAAGCCTGGATATTTTGTTTTGTATCAGTCTTGGACAACGAGCTGTGAGGTGCTCAATGGTGACTCAGGCTGAAAAAGGAAAGAACTTTCGCGCCCTGCATGAACGCGAGGGCGCATTTATCATTCCGAATCCATGGGACGTTGGCACGGCGCGATTGCTGGCATTCCTTGGTTTTGAGGCGCTGGCAACGACCAGCGCCGGCTATGCGTTTTCCGTCGGCCAGCGGGATAACACGATTGACCGCGACCGGATGATGCGGCACGTCGCTGAGCTTGTCTCAGCGACCGACTTGCCCGTGAGCGCCGATCTTGAAAACGGCTTCGGAGACAGTCCAGAAACGGTTGCAGAAACTATCCGGCTCGCGGCCGCGACGGGACTTGTCGGCGGCTCAATCGAGGATTCAACCAAACGCCCGGATCATCCGATCTATGAACTAGAGCATGCGGTCGAGCGTGTGCGTGCGGCAGCTGAAGCGGTGCGCACTCTTCCGTTTCCTTTCATCTTGACGGCGCGCGCGGAAAACTTCCTTGTCGGACGTCCTCATCTCCAAGACACCATCAAGCGACTACAGGCTTTTCAGGAAGCCGGAGCAGACGTTCTCTATGCGCCAGGCCTTACCAGCAAAGCAGACATCACCACTGTGGTCAACGCTCTGTCCCGGCCGGTAAACGTGGTCATGGGGCTGCAAGGCGTGCAATTGAGTCTTACGGCCCTGGCGGAGATTGGGGCCAAACGAATCAGCGTTGGCAGTGCGCTCTCACGTGTCGCGCTTGGCGCCTTTCTGCGCGCCGCGCGCGAGATGCGAGCGTATGGCACATTCACATTTGCTGAGGAGGCGGTGAGTTATAGGGAGATCAACGACATGTTTAAGTGAGTGTACTGGGATAAATCAACATGAAAACGATTCAATTATAGAACATGCGCAGCACAAGCATTCATTCGGAGCCACGAACCGAGCGCGTAGTCCAATGGCTTCTCGCAGGAGACCCTGCCATTCGTTGGCAAGTTTTGCGAGACCTGGTCGGAGCGGGTGAACGCACCGTCGAGCGCGAGCGGCAAAACGTAGCGCGTGACGGCTGGGGAGCCCGCCTGCTCGCCAGACAGGACCCCGAAGGCACATGGGCGGGCGGACAGTCCTCAGACGGCGGGCTCTACACGCCAAAGTGGATCTCGACGACCTACACGATGCTCACGCTTCGAGACTTCGGTCTTCCGGGCACCAACCGGCAGGCGCGAAAGGCGTGTGGACTCCTGCTCGATGGAGGGTTCCAGCGCGATGGTGGTATCAACTACGGCATTTGGGCAAAGTGGATCCGCCGCAGCGAGACGTGCGTCACGGGGATGGTCCTTTCTATTCTTTCGTGCTCTCGACTATTTCCAAGCCGTCAATGCCCCGCGCGACCAGCGCCTCGCCGAGGCTATCGAACTTGTCCGGAATAGCCAGCGCGCTGACGGCCGTTGGACCCTGCAGAACCGCTACAAGGGCAAGACGTACTTCGAGCTGGAACGCCTCGGTACACCCAGCCGTTGGAACACTCTCCGCGCTCTGCGGGTGCTCAAGTGGTGGGAGCAGGGCATGACGCGAGAACGCGAAAAGTTGAAAATGGCTAACGGCCTACATCAGTTTTCAGTTAAGCTGAAAACAGAAGCCGCTGCGCGGCCAGTTCTTTTTCGACAGGATTTACAAGATGAACAAGATTGATCCTCATCCTGTAAATCTTGTTAATCCTGTCAAAAAACTTTTAGAATTTTGTTCTACGTTTGATGCGCTAATCGCCTAAGGATTTTGTGCTGCCCACGCGGCTACAGTTTTCAGCCCGAAAGCCCCTATATGGCTTGCCTGAAAACTGGCGTAGAATCTTTAAATG
>JBOHQX010000184.1:0-38974 GCA_050732395.1 bacterium | reverse complement strand
CGTTTTGTTTGGGTTGGTTGGGCATGGCTATAAGCATTTCACGCCTACGGCGTTTGGGATCTTGATAGCACCTGCGCAGCGATACAGAAGATGGCGGTGTCGAGATCTCGTTCTCGCTTAAGCGGTAGTGACGGTCTGAAGAAACGCCATCGTTCTACCAGTTTACGTCAGAAGACCCGCAAGAAACCCGGCGGTCAAGAAGGCCACTCGGGCACCACGCTTAGACAAGTTGAAAACCCAGATCGCATCCAGATACATCGCGTCGACCGCTGTGGGCATTGCCACTCTTCTTTAGCCAAGGTACCTGCGGCGCAGCATGAAAAACGCCAGGTCTTTGATCTACCACCACGTTTGATCGAAGTCACGGAACATCAGGCAGAGATCAAAATCTGCCTGTATTGTCAAGAGTCTACGCGTGCTGCCTTTCCGAAAGAGGTGACACACCAGGCGGAATATGGGTTACGCATGAAAGCGATTGGGTTGTATTTGATCAATCAACAATTGCTACCTTATGAGCGTACCGCAGAGTTGTTTCGCGATCTCTTGGAGCGGTTGCACACGCATGCTCGGGAAATCCTGGCGTTCGCGCATGATTTAAAAAAATCCTTTGACAAGAATCAAGCCGAACGGGATCTGCGCATGATGAAAGTGCAGCAGAAAATCTCAGGCACTTTCCGCAGCGTCGAAGGTGCAAGAGCGTTCTGTCGCATTCGCGGAATTATTTCCACTCGCCGCAAACAAAACCTCAACGTGCTCAACGCCATTGAAAGTCTCCTGCTTGATAAGCCCGTGGTAGGCTTGGCATAGCTTCTCAGAAACCTGCAAGTCGTTGATTTTTAATATCCGATTTTCCCGTCAGTTTCTCGCAGTACTAACCCCGATCACCGGGGTAAAGAGCTTCCAAGCAACATGTCATGCAGGAGGCATCTTTTTCAGCACAAGCACCGTGCCAGAAACTTAACAAGATCCCTACGGGATGACACGGTGGTGTTGCTTGCCGAACCAACCCCGATCACCGGGGATTAGGAGCTAGATAGTTACAAAAGCAAAAACACACCTGGTAGTGACTTATCCACGCCGGGAACCGGCGCATCGCAGTAAGTCAAGGTGTCACCGGCTCATTCGTCGAGGCAACAGCCGTGAGCACCCACTTGCCTTGCTGTTTCTCACATGAAAATCAAGAATCCAATCACCGGATTTATCCGTGGCCGTCACTTTAGAGGGCAGCTTGACCTCGCCAACTTTCTTCCATTCGTTGATCAGCACGCGCACGGTCTCACCTTTATGACTGCGCGGATCTAAAATAACTTTGCCCGCCCACAAATGAGAATCGAGGTCGAAAAAAACATGCCCGGGGCTGCCAAGCTCGTCGATCATTTTGATTTTATAGCACCGCGTGCTGAATGAATTTCGGTCGTATACTTTCCCCGTGGCCCGGTACAATTCGCTAGAGCCGTGATACTTTGAATCTTTCTCAGCTCGGTCTCGCCACCCATGGCGCGCAGCGATGCGGCAAAGATTGCATCGAAAGAGTTTGCTTGAGGAGCGGACGAAATGGCTGAAGAAGTTAGCATCCAGGCACAAGTCAACGCAGAAATCGCAGCTCTATTCATACATTTTCTCTGCTATACATGGCATGAGGCACCGATGGTTGGATGAAAGCAATTATTCAGATATTTCCCAATGGACAAAACCATTTTGGGCAAAACTATTAGCCTTAAATCCTCACGTTTTGGGGCTTATTCATATCTTAAGGCCTTAACCGGATTCGAAAACGCAGCCCGCATCGCTTGAAAGCTCATCGTCAGCCAGGCAATGAAAAAGGCGGTCAAACCGGCGACCAAGAATATCACGAGCTCGAGGTTGATACGGTAGGCAAAATTCGCGAGCCATGATTTCATCGCATAATATGCGATCGGCCATGCCAGGACGTTGGCGAGCAGGACGAGTATCGCGGATTCTTTGTTGAGCAGCAGCACCAGGCCCGGGACCGAGGCGCCGAGCACTTTGCGAATGCCAATCTCCTTCGTGCGCTGTTCCGCCACAAAAGCGGATAATCCGAACAACCCCAAGCAGGCGATGAGAATGGCGAGCCCGGAGAAAGCCAGACAGACGTTTCCGAGTTTTTCTTCCTGCTGATACAGGGCGGCGAGCTGTTCGTCCAGAAAGAAATATCGAAATGGCAGAGCCGGCATATATTCTTCCCAGGCCGCCTGCAAAAAGGCGAGGGTTTGCGGCAAGTTCTGCGGGCGAACTCTGATCGAAATGGTGTTAAATTCGCCCCAATCGCGCCACAACCTGAATATGGCCGGTTGAATCGCCGATTTCAGCGAGCTGAAATGATAGTCCTTCAGCACGCCGATGACGGTGCCCTTCATGATCGTTTGAAAGCCGTTGCCGGTGGGCACCAGCGCTTCGATCTGCCTGCCCAGAGGCTTATCCCAACCGAATTGTTTTGCCGCGGCTTCGTTTATGATGAATGATTGCGTCCCATCCGTCCCATGCTCTTTGGAAAAATACCGCCCGGATGAAAGCGTAATGGCATAAGTCGACGAAAAATCATAGTCCACCAAATAAGTCGCGACATTCGAAACTTCACCGGCCGGCTTGCCTTCCAGGCGATAATCCAGCCCAAATACCACGCTGCCCGGCGTATTCATCGAAGCCGTCATCTGGACGATTTCGGCGTTTTGCAGCACTGCCTGTTTCATGGCCTCGACATTTTGTCCAGCCGGGGAGAAGCCAATGGGAAGCACGACCACGTTCTCCCGGTCAAATCCCATATTTGTGTTGCGCACAAACTCCATTTGCCGGTAGACGATCAAGGTGCTTGCGATCAAAGCGATAGAAATCACAAACTGGAATACGACGAGCATTTCGCGAACACGCTGTTGGCCGGTGCCAGACTTTACCGGTGTTTTCCAAAGCGCAGCCGGTTGCAGACTGGACAGATACAATGCCGGATAGCTCCCTGAAAAAAATCCTGCCAGCAGAGTCAAGCCGGCCAAGCCGCCGAGGATATCAAGATCATGCGCGTAGTTTAAAGCGAGGTGCTTGCCGGCCAGGCCATTGAACACCGGCAGCAAGAACTCGAGCAACCCAATGGATACCAACAGCGCCGCACCCGCGAGCAGGATGGCTTCCGCAAGAAACTGCCGAATGAGCTGCCGCCGCTCCGCACCCAAAACTTTGCGCACACTGATTTCTTTGAGACGCTTGGTGGCACGGGCCGTGGCCAGGTTCATGAAATTCAAACAGGCGATCAGTAAAATGAGAATCGCGAGCGCAGAGAACGCATAGACGTAGGTGATATCGCCATTGGGCTCGAGTTGGGAGGTGCGGCCAGAGAAAAGATGTATATCTGCCAGCGATTCGAGAGCATAGGTCCTCTTTCCTGTGCCCTGCAGGTCATATTTGCGGGAGAAGCCGGCCAGCTTCTCCGTTAAATGGTTGTGATCGTATTCTTGCGGTAACAAGAAGTAGGTGTAAAACAAAAGGCTGATCCAGTCCTCGCGCAGGCCGGGATAGATCAAATCAAGCGTTGGCATTGAGGCGAGAAAATCGAAGCGCAGATGCGTTGCCGCCGGCAAATCTGCTACGACGCCGGTCACTTCGAGCGTGAGGGAATCGGCCAGTGTAATTGTCTTGCCGAGTGGGTCATCTTCTCCAAAATACTTTTTGGAGGTTGTTTGAGTGATCACCACGCGGCTGGGGCCCGCCAGCGCGGTTTGTGGGTTTCCGGCCAGCAGCGGAAATGAAAACACTTCGAACACCTGTGCATCGCCAAAGCAAAAGCGGGATTCCCAAAATCGATTTTCGTCGTGGCTGACCACGGCTTCGCCGCCAAAGAGCCTGAAGAAACGCACGGCCTGTTCCACTTCGGGAAATTCCTGTTTGAGCGCTGCGGCCGCTGCACCCGGCGAGGTTGAGAAATATTGCATGTTGCCGCCGATTTCATCATCCGACACCAGGCGGCAAATACGCTGTGCTTTCTCGTGAAAACGATCGTAACGCAGTTCCTGCCGGACGTACAGTAAGATCAGAACACAACAGGTAAGGCCGAGGGCCAGGCCGGCGACATTCAGAAAAGCATAGCCTTTATGCCGCAGCAGATAGCGCCGTGCAACTTGGAAATAGCTTTTGAGCATGGCATTCTCCTGGGATGCTGTAGTTTAATGGTTGCGGAGTTGTCTCAGCACGATCTTTCGGCTATTGCTCTGAAGCGGAATCATGAAAAGCCACACGCTGCCAGCACCCATCGCGTTTCACCCACACGTTGGTGAAGCGCAATCTCATTTTCCATTCTTTGCCATCACGAAAGCCGATGGTCGTGTTTAGTCCCGTCACAACGGCGGTATTGCCGTAAATTCGAATGCGCAGCTCATCATTGCGATAAGTATCGATCCTCACTTTTCCGGAATCCAAGTCCGCACGGCGGGTTTTAGCAAATGCCAGCCAGCGTGTTTTATCGAGCACGCCGCCGTTGGCGTTGGTGTGAACGTAGTCATCTGTGAGCAGGCTGCGCAGCACGGCGGTATCCGCTTTTGCAAAAGCGTTGGCAAATTGCGCCACTGCCGCTCCGACTTCCTGCTCGAGTCGCAGATTCTCCTCGCGCGCGTGATTGGGCGTCTGCGCAAGGCCGGGGGCGCACGCCAAGAGGGCGATGAGGGAGAAAAAGGCGATTCTTTTCGTGTGCGAGCTCAGATCTTCAAAACTCTTCATAGCATCACGATTTCTTCCTCACAAAAACACGCTTGGTTTCAAAAGAGCCCCTGGCAACATCAATGTAGGAATCAATCGTCAGGGTGTTGCCCTCAGCGAAAAGCTGCCATTTGCGCGTGATGTTTTGCGTCACCGCGCCGTCGGGAGAATCGAAGTTGATCACGTCTTCAACAACAAAGCCTTTGGCGGTGGGCAGCCAGTATGCCTTGCGCTTGCCCTTGGGATTGGTATTGGGCGCTTGCACCTGCGGTGTAAAGTCGGCCTCTTTGCCGTCCAGCGTATAGCTTTCATCGAGAACGACTTCGCCGCGCGCCGAAGTTTGTTTGCCTTCGATCTTGATGCGATCGCCGTCGTGCGTGATCGTCATGGTTTGATCGAACCCCGGCGGATTGCTGAAGCTCTTGTCTTTGTCCAACACCCACGTGCCACTGAAATTGGGCTTGTCCGCCGCAAAACTGAAAACAACGAGCAGCGCAAACAGGCAAAAATTTTTAATCAGAAATTCCATGAATGGTTTCCTGTCGAGAAAAATTCACGCATGCAAAATGATTGAAGGGCAAAACAATCAAAGCCTTTTTCTGAATTATTTTGCCCAAAAACTACTTTGCCTCTACATCTTTGTGATGCAATACAAATTCCTTTCGCCGCGAATGAAGATCATGCCGCTGCTGATCGCAGGTGAGGCATAAACCGGCTCTTCAATCGAGTTCATGGCCAGCACTTCATGTTTCGCACCGGCTTTGATGACAAAAGTTTCGCCGCCCTCGCTGGTGAGTAACAACTTGTCTTCATAGGCAACGATGGAGGCGGTAAAAGTTGCCGGCACCGGCAGGCGTGCGCCCTCGTAAACCACCTGGCCGGTCTTGGCTTCGAGGCAGGTCAGCAGGCCGCGATCGGTCATCAAATACAAATAATCGCCGTATAGAATCGGTGAAGGCACATAGGCCGAGCCCTTGTTGTAGCGCCAAATGATGTTCGCGTTCAAGCTGTCCAATTCGCCCGAAGCGCCGAGCTTGACCGCGAAAGTTCGTTTGAGCGGATAACCCGTGGAAACGTAAACCATGCCGTGTCCCGCTACTGGCGACGGCACCGCATTGCTTTCGTGTCCTTTCATGCGCCACAGCTCTTTGCCGGTTTTCGGGTCATACGAAATGATCGACTCGTTGCCGCTGGCAATCAATTCCGGCCGCTGGGCTGTGCGCACCAGCAACGGCGTCGACCAGCTCACTTGAATTTTGCGCGGCACGCGCCAAGCTTCCTTGCCGGACTTGGCGTCGTAGGCGATCATAAAAGATTTTTCGCCGTTGTCTTCATCGCATTGCAAGATGATGAGATTTTCAAACAACAGCGGCGAAGTGCCTACGCCCATGCCGAGCGTGGCGATCGGGCCAGGCATGGCTTTCCAGATGAGATTGCCTTTGAAATCAAAACAATACAACCCTTCCGTGCCGAAGTAAGCATAAACATATTTGCCTTCGGTTGCCGGCGTCGGTGCCGCGTGGCTGCTTTTGCGATGGCGATCATCGAACACGGAACCTTCATAGGCGGTTTTTTCCCATAATAGCTTGCCGCTGTCTCGTGCGAGGCACATGACCTTGAACGTATGATGGCGATCCGCGGCTACGGCGTCAGGATGCTTGTAGTCCTCGCCTTCGTTCACGTGTTTCACCGCTTGCGCGCCCGCCACCACTTCGCCTTCGATTTCAGAAGTCAGAAAAACTCTATCGCCCCAAACAATCGGCGAAGAATGCCCGCTGCCGGAAAGCGGTGCTTTCCATTTTATGTTCTTGTTGCTGCTCCATTCAACGGGCAAATTGGTTTCGGAAGAAACACCGGTGCCATCGGATCCGCGCCATTGTGACCAGTTCGTGTCTTTCGGTGCAGCGTTGGTCGTATACCCACCGGCACCAAGGACTAACACTGAAACGCAACCCAGCGTAAATGACACCCGTTTGATCATTTTGTTTCTCCTCACTGATGGTCTCATCTATTTCTTCACTCTCATTTTGACGTCGCTGTTGCGCATCTGCAGCAAGGCTTGCTTGACGCCACCAACGCTCCAGCTCGCCAGCGCTAGTTTATCCGCATTGACAAAAGGGAGCTGACTAGCGTAGTTTATGACAAATTCCAATGAAACGGCCCGGCGTAGTCGTATTTCCTTTCAAACTTGAATCCAACTTCGTATGCATCTTGCGACAGGCCATTCCATAGAATCGGCTTTTGCGAGATAGCGCTCGCAGCATAAAACAACAACGCGGTTTTGAGCGAAATTTGGATGAGATGTGCACGGTTCATTTTCAATCGAGAACTTATTGGTTTTTGTGAGAGCTAGGTTTTGGGTCCAGTTTTTACTTGTCGGTTTGAGGCGAAGCCTGTCTGAATAGTAACCTTTAATTATTGAAAGCTTGCCATCGCATTGTGCGCCAAGACACAACGAATAAACTCAAACAGAGCAGCACTCCGAACCAGCGCACGGGGCCGGTTCCAAACACGACGGTGCCGTTGAAGACGATGAAAAAAAAGAAGGCGTGCCAGGCAATCATCAAGGCCCTGGAGCGCCGGCCGTAACTTTGCAGCCCTTGCCACCACCAGCACAACACGTCCATCACCCATGCCAAGGTAAAAACATAGCTGACAAACAGCCCCCCACCCCAATTCCAGCCAATGATTTCACTGGTTTGCCGCGCCGTGTCGTGATAAGCCGTGGCGTGGCTCCAATCATAGTAAAAACTAAAGGCGAAAAAAACGTGCGCCAGAAAAACAATGCAACCCGCCGTCCACACCCCGCGCGCCCACGCGAGCCAACGTGTTCTTTGCTTGCTGAACAAAAAAGCAATCACGGCGAACGCATAGCCGGCCAGCGCCAGCCAAATCGTTGCGCGCGTTGCGAACAGGGCAGTGTTGATCATTGCAAAGGGTGAGGACAATTCTGGTTCAAAAATATTCGCTTGGCGGCTTGAGCTCTACAATTTAAGCTTGAACACGAAGGTCTCGCGCAAGATTTCTATCGGATACGTGCCCTCCGCAATGTACATCGCCCTGAAATGCTGCAACTGGCTGTTGGCAATGTAGGCAAGCTCACCTCGCGGCGAGAGAGCGATTTCATGAGGCCCTCGTCCTGTTGAGAGTTTGGCGAAGATCTGCTGGTTATAGGGGTTGACCAGAGCGGCGTGATGCTCCTCGTTTGAGACATCAACTAATACCTGGGTTTTTGTATTCGCTGCAATAACCAATGCCAGGATTGCGGAGGAAATTGTTCTCATGAAAACGTCTGGAGCTCGCATGACCCTGTCAATTCTCCACAAAACTTTGATCCCAGGTCATATTGGTATTGTGATTGCGGAGGTCGACGTCGAAGTCTGCCGCCGCCTTGAGGGCCAGGAGCACGGAAACCCATCCGGCAATCACTTCCGTGCGCTCTGGAGCCGCCACACCCGCATCAATGAGCGTCAGCAAGGTTCCTTCGTTTCCATTGCCGTTCAGCTCAAAGCGCACAAGGCTGTCGCCGATGTACTCAACGGCGAACAAGTTCGGCGCCTGGCGCGCAACGATCTTTCCTTCCCAACGCTGTGCATTGGGAAAGATAAAGTGAATGACGCCATCCTTTTCTACCGCGGACTCAGCCCAAAATCGCGCGCGGCCACGATCGGTCGACAACATTTCATAAACGCGAACCAGCGATGAACGCAGGTGCAGACGCCAGATGATTTTTTCTTCTGCAGGTTGAAACATGATTCACTTTGTCGATTTACGTCGGCAATCAACTCTCTCAATAAAGCTTCTGTGTCAATTCTACCGGCAATTTTTTATCCACCGCCGGCCGCTTCATGCCGCTCGCCAGCTCCCAGGCCGTGGCATAGATCGTACGCGTGACTTTTTGCATCTTTTCGAAATCGATCTTCTCAACCTGATCCGTCACTTTGTGATAATCTTCATGATCTCCGTCGGTATAGAAGATGACAGGAATGCCTTTCTGTGCGTAGTGAAAATGATCGCTGCGAAAGAAGAACTTGTTGGGATCGTTGGGATCGTCGTATTTGTAATTGAAGGCAAGATTATAATAGGATCGATTTACGGCTTCGCTCAATTCGCCCAGAGCGGTGCTCATCATTTTCGAGCCGATGACGTAAATCTCCCCCGGCCCGGAAAGCTCGGCGTTGGCGGGATGGGTGTCGCCCGGCTTCTTGGAACGGCCGACCATATCGAGATTCAACTGCGCGATGATTTTGTCGAGTGGCACGCTCGGAGAGCGCGTGAAATATTGCGCACCCCATAAACCCTTCTCCTCGGCGGCATGCCATACAAACAGCAGGGAACGCTTGCTGCGCGGGCCTTTGGCAAACGCCTCCGCAATGGCCAAAATGCTCACGGTGCCTGAGCCGTCATCATCCGCGCCGTTGAAAATGCCGTCTCCGTTGACGGGGGCGCCCGTGCCGATGTGATCGTAATGCGCGCCCAGCGCGACGTATTCTCTTTTCAAATCCCCGTCATTGCCTTCCCAGAGGCCAACGACATTTTGGGTATAAACTTGCTCAATCTTCGTCGCCACGGTGAAGCTCACCTTCTTTTCCGGCTTGAATTCAAAAGCAGAAACCGGTTCGCCTGAGGCGGCAGTGTTGAATACTCTCGTCGCGCTATATTGCTCTCCCTGAAAGAGTGCCTGCGCCACTTTGGGCGAGATCGAAATCACCGGAATATTATGCTGGGCCTCGGTTTGAGATTTTGCCATTGCGAGATTGCCGGCGATCGTCGCATTGCGGCGCGTCTGTTCCCAATTTGTCAGACTTTGAAAGCCTGCGACAGAAATGCCGCCGAGGGCGCCGTGTTGCGCGGCGTTTTGCGCAGGCAACTGCCAATCTTCACCTTGCTTACCGCTAAAGTCGGCGTAAGTGACGCCTTTGGGAAATTCGTTGCTCCAGACCACGATCTTGCCCTTGACCTCGAGGCCGGCAAAAGCATCGATGCTCTTTGCTTTAAACATCATGCCGTGGCCAGCGTAAATCAGCGGCCCGCTGGCGGTGCCTGCGCCAGAAGCAACATTGGCAATAAAATCCGCTCCATGGCTGAAGCCTTGGCCATTGATCGCGACTGCTGTGCGCGCGGAATCAACCGTTGTTTTTGACAGCGCGAAGCGTTGAAAGTACGTGCCGTTGTCACCCGCCGGCTTGAAACCCCAACGAGATAAATGCGTGGCAATGAACTTTGCTGCAATATCCAACCCTCGCGAAGGCGTGTCGCGGCCCTCCAGTTCATCGGAGGCGATGAAGGTGAGATAATCCTTCAATTGCGCTGCCGTGATGAGATCGGCGCCACGGTAGTTGCCATTGGACAGAAAACCTGAAGAACCGAGAGAAATGCTGAAAACTATGAACACCAGCCATGGGTTGCGATTTTTCATTCTCATCCTTTCGTTCATCTCAAAAGCACCAACTTTCAAGGTCGAATGGTGCGCATGCGGCAAGGACAATTGACCGGTCTGACGATAAGACGCAGGTGCAGGCCATTCGTTCAATTTTCTACGGCAGGGAGGCGGTTGTCCTGATATGGGTAGGATGAATGTGTGTGAGCGGCACCGGCAAGCTGGGCATCGAGTGTTTACTCTCCCCGCATCCAGACCAGCATTTCTCCGGGGTTGCGATTGTCCCAGGCAAAGTACGGCAACGCCTTGAAGGGAACTTCCTCCAAGCGCGGCGCTTCACTCCGGTACAACGTTTCCGCAAAATCTTCAAGCACGCGGCGTTTTGCCATGCCGGCAATGGTCACGAGGCCACCGCAAGTTTCCGTTTCGAAATCGGTTGTGAGGTAGGACGTGCTCGGCAAAAACAAATCATTGAGGTTTTTGCCATTATCCACTTCTTCCAGGCAATACAGAAGCGGGCCGCGCTGCAGCGCGATGCGGCCGCAATTGGCGTGTACGTTCGGGTGCGCCTGCACGCGTGCAATCGGCATTGGAAGAAACAACTCCACCTCGCTCTGCCGCTCCCAGATGCGGCGCAGGTGAACGTAACCATTGTGCATGGCTGCAAGAACAGGAGCCATTTCGCCGTTGATTTTCAGCTCGGGAGTTGGGCACCAACCCGGAAGGCGCAGCGCCAGCGTAAATTCCGTTTCTTCGCCAACTTCAAAATGAAGCGTGATTCGCTCACGCCAGGGATACTCCGTCCGTTGCCGGATGCTTACCGCATTTCCGCCCAATACGGTGTGCGCCACGCTGGCCACGTAGTGATGAATGAAGAGAGTATCCTCCTTCTGAGCATAAATGTACTGTCCGAGCGAGGCTACCAGGCGCGCCAGATTGGGAGGGCAGCAGGAACAATGATGCCACGGCCAGCGGTGGTGCGCGCCGCGACTTTCGAGAGGATTCTCGTAGAAAAACCTGTCGCCGGAAAGCGCTACGCCGCTGAGCACGCCGTTGTACAATGCGCGCTCGAAGACGTCTGCGTAAATACCCTGTTCTTCGCATTGCAGCATGCGATGCGCAAACAGGCATAAGCCAATGGCCGCGCAGGTCTCGGCATAGGCAGTCGCATTGGGCAGATCAAAGTCATCGGTGTAGCCTTCATTGGCGCGTGCGGACCCGAGGCCGCCGGTGACGTACATGCGGCGCTGGAGCAGATGGTGGAAAATCCGGCGGCAAGCTTGGAGCAACTCCAGGTCCTCGAATGCCTCGGCCAAATCAGCCATCGCGCTGTACAAATACATGCCACGTACGGCGTGCCCGACGGGCAGGCTTTGCTCGCGCACCGGAACGTGAGACTGCGTATAGGCATGAGTTTGTGCCCAGTACTCGGCGGGGTTCTCGCCGCGCGCAACGGCTTCGAGATCGAAATAATGCGGCTGCCGGCCGCGTTCATCGACAAAGTATTTGGCCAAATCCAAATAGCGGCGCTTCTGGGTGGTATGAAATAATTTGACCAGCGCCAATTCGATTTCAGGGTGGCCGCAGTAGCCGCGCTTTTGCCCCGGCCCGTTGCCGAAAACGTCTGCGAGGTAATCGGCGTAACGGCAGACGACCTGCAAAAGCTTTCCGCCGCCGGTCACTTGAAAATGAGCCACGCCGGCTTCGATCAGGTGCCCGGCGCAATAAAGTTCGTGTTCATCGCGCAAATTGGACCAGCGCAGATGCGGGTTTACGGCGGTAAAGTGGGTGTTGAGATAGCCGTCCGGCTGCTGTGCTTTTGCAATCAGATCGACGACTTCTTCGACCTGCTTTGCACACTCAGGACGTGGGTGGGTGATCAAACTGTAACAGGCTGCCTCCAGCCACTTGGCAACGTCCGAATCCCAAAAGACATGCGGTTTATTCGGCACGCCGGGCCGCCATTCCAGTTTCCAGGCCTCGATGCGTCCGGTATCCTGGCAGTGTCGATGAATCGCCGGAATCGTGACGTACGCATTCACGCGCTGGCGATCTTGCCAGAAGCCACCATCGATCTGAACCTGGGACAGCGTCAGGGGTACGAGCCGTTGCGTGAGGGTGCCTGGATGCTCCGGCGCCGGGGCGGCAGGGCTCACTTTCCTGCCAGCTCCTCGATACGCGCCGCGAGATCAAAATCGCGCGAGCTGATACCGCCGGCGTCGTGCGTCATCAGTTCAATGACAACGCGATTGTAAACGTTGCTCCATTCCGGATGATGGTTCATGGACTCGGCCAGCAACGCCACGCTCGACATAAAGCCAAAGGCTTCTACAAACGAATGGAATTGAAACTCTTTCTTGAGCTTGCCGGAAACAACCGCCCAGCCGGCCAGGGAGGGGAGCTTATTTTGAACTTCGTCTGCTGAGAGTTTTTTGGGGGAAGGCATGGTGAGCGCCTCCGGTTTGAGGATAGCCAGGCCGCGCAGGTTCGTGCAACCTGAGAGGCCCAGGATTCATTGCGTCACTTGAAATTCAGGTGTTATACTTCCATAATTTCCGCTTCTTTGCGCTTGAGCAGGTCGTCGACTTGGCCGATCTGCGCGTCGGTCAATTTCTGGACTTCCTTCTCCAGTTTTTTCTCTTCGTCCTCGGAAAGCTTGCCGTCCTTTTTTTCTTTTTTGAGATGTTCCATTGCGTCGCGGCGAACGCTGCGAATGGCGACGCGGCCGTCTTCCGCGAGCTTGTGGCAGGCGCGCACCAGATCTTTGCGGCGTTCTTCATTCAACGGCGGTATCGGGATGCGAATGAGGCTGCCGTCGTTCTGCGGGTTCAGGCCCAAATCCGCCTTTAGAATCGCTTTCTCGATTTCGGCAATCATGCTTTTCTCATAAGGTTGCACGGTGATCAGGCGCGCTTCCGGCGTGTTGACGGTGGCAACTTGCTTGATGTGCATCGAAGCGCCGTGATAATTCACACGCACGCTGTCGAGCAGCGCCGGCGAAGCCTTGCCCGTACGGATTTTAGCAAACTCGTTGCGCGCGCTTTCGACCGCTTTATGCATGCGGGATTCTGCTTCTTTGGTAATCGCATGAGCCATGGTTTCAAACTCCTTCCAGCCGTGCGTTATTGAAACTGTTCATAATGGCCCTGGGAGGGGTGGCGTAGAAATACTCACATGCGCCCGAAGACACGAATACAGACTTTTCTAACCGATCACCCTCGTGCCAATCGGCTCGCCGAGAACGATGCGTTTGAAATTGCCCGGTGTCTTCAAAGCAAATACCACGATGGGCAGCTTGTTTTCCATACACAAGGTCACCGCCGTGGTATCCATTACTTTCAGACCGCGCTTGATGATGTCGAGGTAAGTCAGGGTGTTAAATTTCTTCGCTTTGGGATTGGTCATCGGGTCGGCGTCGTATACACCGTCGACTTTCGTGCCTTTGAGTACCGCGTCGGCTTCGATTTCGATGGCGCGCAGAGAAGCGGCCGTATCGGTCGTGAAAAAGGGGTTGCCTGTGCCCGCGGCAAAAATCACGACGCGGCCCTTCTCAAGGTGGCGCACCGCGCGCCGGCGAATATAGGGCTCCGCGATTTGTTCCATTTTAATCGCGGTTTGCAAACGGGTAAAAACTTCGTGGCGTTCGAGATAATCCTGTAACGCCATACCATTCATCACCGTTGCCAGCATCCCCATGTAATCGGCCTGGACGCGATCCATGCCGCGCGCACTCGCCGACAGGCCGCGAAAAATATTTCCTCCGCCGATCACCACCCCGACCTGCACCCCCAATTGCACCACCGCTCCGATCTCCAGTGCAATCGCTTCGACGATCCCGGGATCGACGCTCAGGCCCCGCTCGCTCATCAACGCTTCACCGCTCAATTTGAGCAGCACGCGTTTGTAAACCGGCCTTTCGTTGGGCATCCGTTGCACCAAAAGCCTGCCGTCGACGACTATTCACCGAGCTGAAAACGCACGAAACGGCGAATAGTGATATTCTCGCCGAGCTTGGCAATGACGTCAGTGACCAATTGCTTCACCGTGCGATTGGGATCCTTGATGAAGCTCTGCTCCAGCAACACGACTTCCTGATAAAATTTTTCGAGCTTGCCCTGTGCAATGCGTTCCGTTACAGCGGCGGGCTTCTTTTCATTTTGGGCCTGCGTGCGGTAGATCTCCAGTTCTTTTTCAACGACCTCCGCAGGCATTTCTTCGCGCTTGACAAAACGCGGGCTTGAAGCGGCCACTTGCATCGCCAGATCACGCGCCAAATTTTTGAAGTCTTCCGTCTTCGCCACGAAATCAGTCTCACAATTCACTTCGATCAGGACCCCGAGGCGACTGCCGGGATGAATATAAGCTTCGATTACGCCTTCATTCGTGGCGCGACCGACTTTTTTCTGCGCCGAAGCCGCGCCTTTCTTGCGCAGCCATTCGATCGCTTTTTCAAAATTGCCGTTTGCTTCCGCCAGCGCGGCTTTGCAATCCATTATGCCCGCGCCGGTTTGTTCACGCAATTGTTTCACTGCCTCAGCAGAAACTGCCATGCGCAGATAACCTCCGATCTAAAACTTTGATTGTCAAAATAATCATCGCCGTTGGGCTTCGGCCTCGGCCATCTCGCCCTCTTCGCGATCGGCATACACCGGTTCTTGCGCCTCCGCTTTCTCCGGACTGCGGTCTTGCACGCCGCTCAATCCTTCCAACGCGGCGTCCGCAACGGCGCGCGTGATGGTACCGATGGATTTGAACGCATCATCATTGCCGGGAATCGGAAAGGCCACCGTAGCGGGATCGCAATTTGTATCGACAATGGCAATCACCGGAACGTTGAGCTTGTTCGCTTCGGCCACGGCAATCGCCTCTTTGCGAATATCGACGATGAAAATCGCCCCCGGCAGCCGGGTCATATCCCGGATGCCTCCCAAAACGTTCTCCAGCTTGGCACGCTCGCGTTCCAGCGACAAAATCTCTTTTTTGGTGATTTTGTCATACGTGCCGTCGTTGCTCATTTTTTCGATATTCTTCAAACGCTTGATGCTTTTTTTGATCGTGCTAAAATTCGTCAACATGCCGCCGAGCCAGCGCTCATTGACGTAGTACATATTGCAGCGTTCCGCTTCGGATTTAATAATGTCTTTTGCTTGTTTTTTGGTGCCGACAAACAAAAGCTTGTCGCCGCTGCGCGCGAGGTTCGCCGTGGCGGCGCCGGCGTGTTGCAGACATTCCAGAGTTTTCTTGAGATCGATGATGTGTATGCCGTTGCGTTCCATGAAGATGAATCTTTTCATCTTCGGGTTCCAACGGCGGGTGAGGTGGCCGAAATGGGTACCGGCAACCAGCAAATCCTGTAGAGTGACGTTCATTTGACGCACATCTCCTTGAGTTGGGGTTAAGACCTGCTGCTGCCGGCATCATGTGCCGGCAAAACAGGCTTCGCCACGCGACTGACAATAGACGCCCGGCGAATCCGCCATCCGGCCCGGATTCGACTCGCCGTTCCATTGCTGGAAACCCCGGAGTCGTAGCACGGATGTGAGTGATGAGAAAATATTGTAGCGAGCTGAAATGCGAACGATGAATGGGGAGCAGGCGGCGAGGATGAAAGGCGAAAATCCACGTGAGATTCTTTGCTGAGCATGCACTTCCCATCCAAACCGATTAGCGTTTCGAGAACTGGAAACGTTTACGCGCGCCCTTTTGACCGTACTTCTTGCGCTCTTTCATACGCGAATCGCGCGTCAAGAACCCGGCGAACTTCAGCTTCTTGCGGTAGTCACCGTCAACTTTGAGCAGCGCGCGCGCTATGCCCATACGTACGGCACCGGCCTGACCGCTCAAACCGCCGCCGTCGACGTTCACCATGATGTCGTACTTGCCCAGAGTCTCGGTCAATTGCAGGGGCTGCTCGATAACCATCTTCAAGGTTTCACGCTTGAAATAGTCAAGCAGGCCTTTTCGGTTGATGACAAAATTGCCTGCACCTGGCAGAAGGCGGACGCGTGCCACTGAATGTTTGCGCCTTCCCGTTGCATTATAAGTTACCGCTTTCATGCCGACCTCTTCATTATTCTTGAAATAAACTATGACTTTCTCGACCTTCGCGCGTTACATCCTGGGTGATGCGTGGAGCGTAATGCGTAAGACGTAAACACTCGGTGAGCAATCATGAAATCGCGAGCGGTTCCGGCTGCTGCGCAACATGCGGGTGTTCACTGCCCGCGTACACTTTCAACTTGAGAATCTGCCGCCGGCCAAGTCGCGTGTGCGGTAGCATGCCCCATACTGCCATTTCAATCACACGCTCCGGCCGGGTTTTCATCAGATCGTTGAATTTGACTTTTTTCAAGCCACCCGGGTAGCCGGTATGATGGAAATAGGTCTTGATTGACGCTTTTCTTCCGGTCAGTGCAACCTTACCCGCATTGATGACCACGACATGATCTCCCAAATCTAAATGCGGCGTGAAGTCCGGCCGATGTTTGCCGCGCAAAACGTGAGCAATACGGCTGGCCATGCGGCCCAGAATTTTGCCGCTGGCATCCACGACGTACCATTTGCTCTTAACGAATTCTTTTTTGGGAATGTACGTTTTCAACTTTACCCTCGCAAATCTTGAAACGCATGTTCTCTCTTCCAATTCTTCGCTAATGCGAAGTAGAATAATAACAAATTTGCTCTTTTTAGTCAAGCATTTTTCCAGGCTCAATTGAAGCTTTTTTCTAATGCGAGTTGTCCGTCCTTTTCACGGCCAGTTGAAACTGAACACCTGTTTAGTGTTCTGCACGTCAATCAATCTGAACTCAAAAGGAATCGCTTCAATGGTCTGCTGTTGTGTTCTTTCTCGACGAATCACGTAAACCGTGCCGTTGCCTGTCTCGGTTAGATTTTGCCGTACAACGTTGACGATAAACGGCCCGGAAGTCATTCGTCCCACCCGCCATTCAAAAACTTCCGGTCCATACGAGTTGTCCGTTGCTTGCATGACACCGCTGCCGTTCGGGACGTCCCCGGGGGAAGCTTCGGAAATGGGTTGCTGCTGCGGATTGATGATCTCCAGATCAAAATTGAGCGGCTGATTCCACGTGCACACGGCCAGAACGTCGGCTGGCGGGCCGGCATACGAAAAGCGCTGCGAGCTCTCACCTTGAAAAATCAGGTTGCGCCAGGCTCGGACTCGCACCGTGGTGGTGTCGCCCCACAAGAGAATAGGGTTGAGGGCTTGACTGGCACGTCCTACCGGAACAGTTACACCAATCCCATTGCCCGAAAAGTCAAAAGTGGTCAACAGACTGTCGCTCGCAAAAGCCTGGCCGAGAACGAAGCGCGGGCTATTCGGCTGCGAGCTGAACGAGGCAAAGAATGCCACCGGTTGCAGTGCGACGTCGACCGTCGCGGTCCTGGTGCTGGCATCAAACTGAAAAACATCCGATCCTGAGTAAATCAAATTGAAGCGCTCGAATCCCTGCACTTCCGCCATAAAAAAACTCTCTTCCCCTCCGCGCAACGGTACGCGCACGGCGGCGCGCACGCGCCGGTCCTCGCCGATAAAAATCTCCCGGCGCACCAATTCTTGCCCCAGTTGTTCCAGTTGCGGGACGTAGGCGGAAATGGTAATCACGAAACGATCCAACGCTTGCGCTTGAACCGGCCAATTCTCCTTGACAAGATCGGCGGTCTGCACAGTAGATCCATTGCGGCTCAATTCCGCAAACCGCACATTGACCTGCAAATCGCCGAAGGCTTCCGGCTCCTGCGGATTGAACAGGCCGCAGCCGCTCAAGAACAAATTCAGAAAAGTGCAGCAGAGTTTTGTTTTAATACGAGGCATATGATACTCGATTCACGATTGACAATTCACCATTCACCATTCACAATTGACAATTGTGAATAGTGAATTGTCAATTGTCAATGGATGACTCTAGGGCGCTAGACAAAACTCAAAATTCCCACACCAAACCGAAATTCGCTTCAATTCCCCAAATCGAATTGTCGTTCATCTCGCCAAACGCAATCCGGGCGAGGGTATGGATCCGCAGGGGTGTGGAAATACGCCCGCGCCAGCCCGGACCGAGGCTACCGATCACGGCGTCGCCGAGGCCGATTTCATTTGCGCCGTGGAAAACGAGGTTGGCCACGATCAACCAGGCCCGCTCCCGCCCATAACCGCGCGCGAATTCCGCGGCAAGCTCGAGCTCGTTGCCGTAACTGATCGACAACGCCTCGTTGAACGCAAACGGGCTTTTTCTTTTGAATTGGTTGCGCAACAACACGGAAATCTGCCACGGCTCGGGTATGAAAATGCCGCCCGCGCTGGCGCCGATTCTCCCGTCTGCTTGAAAAACTTTCTGGCCGTCGAGCCGGTCTTTATCGTACCAGGTATAGCTCAGTTCGCCAAAAACGCGATCGCGTGCGCCGACCGCGCGATCCGCGCCCAACGAGAAACCGATCTCCGCGCCGGGCCGGTATGCGCCGGCACCGTCGACGGGAACATACTTGCCCTTGTACACGCCGCTCAATGCGCCTCCGATCACCCACTTGCCCACTTCCCCGGCGACGGCGAGGCTTAGCCCCACGTCCCATCCACCGCCGAAATAATTCATCGGCATCGCCAGCGCGTGATTGGTGATCTTCTCGGCGACCGGCAGCTCCGCTTGCGGATCGAGTTGTGCTATTCCGGAAGGCAGATTCGCGCCGATATTCAACAGCGCTCTTTCTTCACCCAGGACAATTGCCGTCGAGATTTTGGTATCGCTGAAACCGGTCAGCCGTGAGGACCGGTTGGCAGTGGTGTAGGAGGCGCGCGCGGGCGTGTTCAAAATGCTGATGCTATAACGTTCATTCGGCGTGTAATTGAACACCATCGGCAGAACGATTTCTTGCAGCTCCTCGCCCCTGCTGCCCGTTTTCCAGTGCTGAAAAATCAAACCGGATTGTAAAGTCTGCGGATGCAACAAGTGCGAAGATTGAACTTGCGCTGCGGAGGGAGCCACGCAGATCACGACAAGGGCAGAGAGTATACGCAGTGGGCTCATGATGCTGGCACGCTCGCGATGAGTGGATGAAACTCCGTCACGGCAACACGATATTGAAAATCACTTCGCCGCCCAAGCCGAAATCATTGCCGGCTTCGAGCAACGGCTTGCGCACCTCGTTGTTGGCGCCAGGCAGAGTCTTAGTGGACATCGCGGCGAGACGGTTGCGGTTCACAAAGCCGAACGCGGGATTGCTCAGTTGGGCGGATTGCGCCAGGCGCACACTGCGATTCGGCACCCCCAAACTGGGCAGGCGCAAAGAGAGATACGTGGGCAAATGGCGCGTGGCGAGATGGGCGCGCATGCTGCGCGTTTGCTGCAACTGTCTTTGTGCGGGTGCAAATTTTTGATCTTTGGCGATGGCCTCGCGAAACTCATCCTCGGCCTTTTCATAGTTCCCGCGATCGCGCGCTTCCAGCCCGCGGCAATAAGCCAAAAAGGCGAGCAGATTTTCGGTCGGAATCGTCAGGATGGCCTGTTCTTCGGCCGGAGTCGGGCGAACACCCATCTGCCGCAAAACACTCAAGACCAAATTCTTTTCCATACGGAAAACACGCGCCCACTCTCCGGTCGTGATGCCAACAGATTGTGATTGCTGCGTATTGACTTCAGTCAGATTCGCATCCAGACGCAGTTCTTTTCCGTTCAGATCGAGGAAGCTGCCTTGCAAAACCGTCTTGGCTCCCAGCAGATGCGCTACGCGCGGCGCCGTTTCCTCCTCCACCAAACCGCTTTGACCGAGCCCCATTTCATTCATCAGGGCTTGCATGCGGCTGCGCTCGACCACGGTGAGCGCTTGCACCTGGCTCAGATCGGTAATGACCATATCCGCCAAGCCACGCGACAGCGGCGCCAATTCGCTCGCACCGCCCAGATGTTGAAAATTGAGCACGGCGATCGAGTGCTCCGGAAAGGATCGTGCAGAGAGGCTTTGCTCGTTCGTCAAAGCCTGCCGCGCCTGTTCTTGCAGCACGGACTGAATGGCAAAATCGAGGCGGGCGCGCAACTGGCTGCGCGCCTCCGCCTCCTTCGCTTCTGGATAGTCGCGATAAATTGTGATCGCCTCTGCAAACTTGCCTGATCCTTCGAATGCTTCACCGAGGTACAGGCGCGTCAATCCATCGGCGCGATCCCGGCGCAGGGCGAGCTGCAAAAGCGGCACCGCCTTTTCGTAGCTCGTCATTTCGCACAAGGTAATGCCGAGATCGCGAATCGCCACGGTGTTACCCGGATCTTGTTTGATCGCCGCGCGCAATTCGGCGACAGCCTGGCTGTAATCTTTTTCCTCCAAAGCGCGATTGCCGCGCGCCAGATGAGAAGAGGTGCAGGCGGACAACAATATGCCAGCCAGCGCACAGAATGCAATACACCTCGTGTACACCGGACGACACTCAAAGAATGTCATCCTGCAAGGATCTCGGTCGAGCTCAGCACAGCCCGCGCTTTGAGGCTCGAAACTGAGGCCACCAAGATGCTTCCAGCATGACAGAACCATAAGGCTTGCGGCTGGACACTCAAAAGCTTTCATGGCTTGATATTCTCCAGAGCACTCAATCTTTGCCGGGCCTGCGTGAAATTGGCATCGGCAGCCACGGCCTCGCGGTATTTCTTTTTGGCGCCGGCGAAATCGCGGCGATCTTCGAGCTGTACCCCCTGCGAATACTGCAACACGGCCGCAAATTTGACATTGCGCAAGTTTTCCAGCTTGGCGGTCTCCGCGGCTGAAACCCGTACCGCTAACTCTTTCACCAGTTTCTGATTCAGCTCTTTCACCAGATCGAAAAGTTGCTCTTCCTTGCCGGTGCGTTCGCCGGCGTTCAATGTTCTGCCGGTTTCGACTTCTACCACGCGGACATCCAGGCGGATCTTCTTGTTCGGAAGATAAATGAATCCTCCCAGCAGCAGATGCCCTGCGCCAATGAGTTTACCCACCTGCTGTGCCGATTTCTCGTCGATCATGCCGGCCTGCGCCAGCCTCATTTCCTCGAGGACGCGGTTCAAATCCGCGCGCTCAACCAACTCCAAGTCCTGCAACTGGCTCAATTCGCTGGTAAACATTTGCGCCAGGCCTTTGCGTAACGGCTCCAGACGCTCGCGCTCGGTCAAGCTGTTGTTCTCGAAATCCAAAATGCCGAGGGTGGTTTGCGCCGGAAGAGGAGAAGCAAGTAGTGAGAAAAGCAGGAGTTGATAAAAGCACTTCATCGAGGTGATTCGAAACTGGGAGTTGTTCATGCCGTCATTTCCAAGCTGGGCCGTCATGGTAGTTAATCGTTCAGAGCTCCCGTTTAAGCGCCCATCCGGAAAACCTGAAATGTCATCCCGGAGGGATCCTGATTGACTCGGGCACAGTTCCTAGTTCAGGTCTGGAGGCCGAATCTACCAAGATGATTTCAGCATGAGAACAGAAGTTTTCGCATGGGTTGTGAGCTGAAAAGCAAGTCAAAGATAAGAGATGTCTCGCAAAAGCACAAGGTGATTGTTTGCAACTGCTCAGCTCTCGCATATCATTTCAAAAAACATGGCAATTCCCGATTTTCGATTTACGATTTACGATCGCAGATCGGCAATCGGAAATCGAAAATCGGGAATTAGCTGAACAGTTACGATTACTCATAAAATACCGTTCCCAAGCTCAAAACAAGACCCGCACTTTGATGGTTGCCTCCAGCTTCTTCAAATCCTCCACAATGCGCCGGTCCACGAGGCGGTTGACGTCGGTCACGAGATAGCCGAGGTCTTCTTCGGTTTTCAGTACCTGGCTCTCGATGTTGATGCCGAGCCGTGCAAAGGTCTGGCTGAATTCGGAAATCACTCCAGGGACGTTTTTGTGAATGTGCAGAATGCGGTGACGATTGCGCAGAATGGGAAGCTGGACTTCGGGGAAATTGACGCTGCCGATGGTGGTGCCCGTGTTCATATAGTTGATGAGCTTCTCGCCGGTTTTGGCGGCAATGTCTTTTTGCGATTCCAGGGTGCTGCCACCGATGTGGGGCGTGAGAATCACGTTCGGCAAGCTTTGCAGTTCCGTGGTGAAGGCTTCCTGGTTGGATTTTGGCTCCGTGGGAAAAACGTCGATGGCCGCGCCGGCAATATGTCCGTCCAGAATCGCCTGGCGCAGGTCCTGCAATTCGACGTTGCGCCCGCGGCTCAGATTCAGGAAGTAGCTGCCCTTCTTCATTTCGGCAAACTGCGGGGCAGCCATCAGGTTGATCGTGCCTTCGTCTTCGGGAACGTGTAGCGTGACGATATCGGCGCGGCGAAGCAGCTCTGCCAGCGAGGGCATTGCCGTCGCATTGCCGATGGGCAATTTCTCCGCGAGATCGTAATAAATCACATTCATTCCCAAGGCCTCGGCAAGAATGGAAACTTGTGAGCCGATGTGGCCGTAACCGATGATCCCCAGTGTCTTGCCACGTACCTCGAAGCTGCCGGCGCTGCTCTTGTCCCAGATCTTGTTATGCGCAGCCTGGCTCTTTTCGAAGACTCGCCGGAGCAGCATGATAATCTCGCCGATGACCAATTCGGCAACGCTGCGCGTGTTGCTGTATGGGGCATTGAAAACCGCCACGCCTTGCTGGCGTGCTTTGATCAAATCCACTTGATTGGTGCCGATGCAAAAGCAGCCGATCGCCCAGAGGCGACGCGCACGTGCGAGCACGTTGGCCGTAATCTTCGTCGTGGAACGAATGCCCAGTAGATGCACGGTTTCAATTCTCTCGCACAACTCATCTTCCTTGGGTGCGCCGGGCAAGGCTTCGACCTGATAGCCCTGTTGCAAAAACTTGTTCAGCCCATCTGGATGAATGTCCTCCACGAGCAGCACACGAATCTTATTCCTGGGGAACGAAGTATTGGGCATACCTTTTAACAGGGTTCGGGTTTTGCGTATACGATTCATGATGAATTTCGGGGTTTCCAGATAGACTCTAAATGATGCCTCGCTCTTTCCATGCGCTTATACTGGCCTCCTCGCAGCCGAGGAGGTTTTGCAAAACTTCCTGCGTATGCTGTCCGAGCACGGGGGGAGGCAATCTGATTTCAGCGGGCGCATGTGAAAACTTCGGTACCGGCCCCAGCAAGGGCAATGCTTCACCGGACGCGTGCCGTACGTTTTGCACCATACCGCGGAATTGCGTCTGCGGATCGTGCAAGGCTTGCGCCACCGTGTTGATCGGGGCGGCTGGAATCTGCGCCTGCGCCATTTTTTCCAGCCAGAACGTGGTTGGCTGTTTGTGAAATTCCGTCTGCAGGTCTTGGATCAATCGTTCGCGATGGGTGACGCGCCGAGGGTTGCTTTGATAATCAGGATGGCGCGGCAAATCGGATCGCCCGAGAGCTTCGCACAAGCGCCGGAATTGTTCATCATTGCCGACGCCGATGGCAATGAAGTCGCTGGCGGTCACGAAAACTTGATAGGGTACGAGATTAGGATGGGCATTGCCGTAGCGCTGCGGCGGCTCGCCGGAAACCAGATAGTTCATGGCAACGTTGGCGAGCCACGATATTTGTGCATCGAACAAGGCGATGTCAATGTGCTGTCCGGTGCCGGTTTTCTCACGAAAGTACAACGCCGCAAGAATCGCGTGCGCGGCATACATCCCCGACATCAAGTCGGCGATCGCGACGCCGGCTTTTTGCGGCTCACCCTTCGCTTCGCCGGTGATACTCATCATCCCGCATTGCGCTTGCATGATGAAATCATAGCCGGGTAGATGCTTGTAGGGTCCATCCTGACCGTAGCCGGTGATCGAGCAGTAAATCAGGCGCGGCTGGAGCGTGCGCATCGTTTCATGGTCCAAGCCGTATTTGTTCAAGGCGCCGGCTTTGAAGTTCTCCACGACCACATCGCACTGCGCCATCAACCGGCGAATCAGCTCGCGGCCATCTTCAGTTTTGAGGTTGATCGTCACACTTTTCTTGTTGCGATTGCAACACAAAAAATAGGCCGACTCACCTTGGAACCACGGCGGGCCCCATTGCCGCGTATCATCGCCTCGTCCCGGCGACTCGATCTTGATGACCTCCGCACCCAGATCGCCGAGCGCTTGCGTGCAAAACGGCCCGGCAAGCACGCGTGAAAGATCCAGCACGCGCAAGCCGCTCAGGCAGCCCTGCGGGGGAGAGAAATTCGCCATCAGTTTCCGTGCGCGTCGAGCAGCTTATGCTTCGCTCCGGCGCTAGCGGCAGCCATGATCTTGTCACTGCACCGATTACCGGCGATTATCGTTTCATGATCGCGGCGGGTCTTGCGGGATTCGGATGGAAACGGCCAGACGGGACCAGCGGGAACCGAGGAAAGCGCCGTAGGCGCCGGAAAGAAAAGCAGCTCTGCAGACTTCGCTTGCGCGATCTTGCAAGTGAGCCGTGGCTTTTCTCTCCCGGCCTGCGACGACGCCATGTTACTGCGACCTAGCGCCCATACTTTTTCGCGGGGTTGCCAATGTTCCTTGCGCAACCGGACATGTTCTTCCAGGACAGTCATTTCATCGGGCATGGCGGCAGTATCACACTAAGGATGAGGAGGTTTCAAACCGGATAGATCGGCCGGCCTGGAAGCTCCCTGCCATAAATCTGGCGCTCGACTTTTTTGCGCAATTTATACGCTTTCAGAAAAGCCCCTTTCTCACCGTGCTTCAAAATCGAAAACGAGGTGCGCTTCACCTTGTTCGGTTCAGGAGACCAGGTCACTTCGTAAACCGGGCTCTTGGTGAGCTTGCCCCTGCGGGTGCGCGTCGGTTTGACCGTGCGCACGACGCCAACCACGCCTTTCCGTCTTCCCGGCGGACTTGCCACGACGACGCGATCGGTTCTGGGCTTGCCCAATTGAACTTCGAGCGCATTGCGATAACGCACGGCTTTGCGCAAAGCTTTATCGCGACCGTTGTTGCTCAAGTCACTAAAGAACTTGGAATGGACCTTCTTTTGGAACGCCACTCGTACGTACCAGCCGTGATTGTGCTTGTGTGGTTGATCAATGCGACTAATCCCCTTGAAGCCACTAACTGCCATATCTCTTCTTCTCCTTGACATTTGGCTGACTTCATTCACATTGCACGCGTTGAAGCTAATATTATAAAGGGCCGTTCGTATTTATCCCCGGGCAGGCAGTCGTGCGTGCATTGAATGAAGTCATGCTGATTCGAACCGCCCCGGCCCTGGGCAAAAGCGCACGGCCATTGAATGAACGTACAAAAATAAAGCTTCGTGCGCGAAAATGCAAATACTAAATGTTCATGTTAGGAACATTTGTTGCCCTGGCCTTGGGCTTGGAGCCGCGCAATAATATAGTGAGGAAGTTCGCGCCACGGACAGCGGGAGCGAAAAGAAAAAGCAAACGGAAAAAAGCAAAGAGAAAAAAAAGACAACGGCGTATGGGGGGCGGAAAATGTTCGAGAATGAGCGAGGCGGCGCGTGGGATTACATCTTGAAATTGTGTTCGCGCAATTGCCGCAGCATGGCTACTACCTCCTCCCGCTCATCCGCTTCGCGTTGCGCGGTTTGTTCCGGCGTCAAGTGTGATGCCAATGGCCGTTCGAGCAAATCCGGCGGAATCTCCTGCAAGAAGCGTGAAGGTTGCATCTCCAAAATCTCTTTGTAGCGCATGCGGCGGGTTGAAAAACTCACCGTCAGCTCCTTTTGTGCGCGGGTCAACGCAACGTAGCACAAACGCCGCTCTTCTTCAATCGTTCCGCTCTCCAACGCGCGCGCGCTGGGAAACTGGCCCTCGTTCATGCCGAAAATATAAACGTAGGGGAATTCCAGACCTTTTGCCGAATGCATGGTGAGAAAGATCGCGCGGTCGTTTTTTTCATTCACGTAATCGCCGTCAGATACCAGGCTGATACGATCCAGGAACGCGTCCAACGAGCGATCTTCGTTTTTTTGCTCGAAGCGCTTGATGCTGCCCAAAAATTCGCGCACGTTGACAACTTTCGCTTCGCGGCTGCGCGGCTCCGGTGTGGCCTCTTCCAGCGCCTTGAGATAGCCCATCTCCTTCACCAATTCCTCCGCCGTGGCGCTGAGGCCGGCGTGCTGGAAGCGGGTGCGATATTTTTCGATCAGAGCGATGAATTCCGCGATCGCATGCAAAATCGAGGGCCGCAGATCTTCGAGCCGTGGCGCATCCTGAAAGGCCTTGAACAGGCTCTGGTGCGCGTGCCGGCCATGTTCGTGCAGCTTGAGCAGCGTGGCGCTGCCCAGGCCGCGTTTGGGAAACTGCAATGCGCGTTTGAGATTCAGCTCGTCGTCGGGATTGCGCATGATTTTCAAATACGCGATCAGATTGCGGATTTCCGGCTTTTCGTAGAACGAAGTGCCGCCGATGAGCTGGTACGGAACGTTGGCATCGCGCGCCGCTTCTTCGAGCGGTCGCAATTGAAAATTGGTGCGCACCAGCACGGCAAAATCACTAAAACGGATTTCCGGGCTCTTCATCTTGCGCGCCAACAGGTCACTCATGATTCTTTCCCCCTCTTCGTGCTCGTTGTCCGCGGAAATCACACCCAGGCGCCGGCCCTCGAGGCGCGTCGACCACAGGGCTTTTTCCTTCCGGCGCTGGTTCTGGCGAATAACCGCGTTGGCGGCGTCCAGCAGGAAACGATGCGAGCGATAGTTCTGTTCGAGCTTGATCACGCGCGCGCCGGGGAAATGCCGTTCAAACGCCAAAATCATCTCCGGGTCGGCCCCCCGCCAGGAATAAATGGCTTGATCATCGTCGCCGACGACGCATAGGTTCCTCTGCGGGCCGAGCAACAAAGTGATCATACGATATTGCAACGGATTCGTGTCTTGATATTCATCGACCATGATATACCGAAAACGTTGCTGATATTTTCGCCGCAGGGGCTCGTGCTTTTCCAAAAGGTCCGTGGCCAGCAACAGGATGTCGTCGAAATCGACGGCATTGCAGCCGCGCGTGCGCTGCAGGTAGTGCTCATACAAATCGCCGAACAACTGCTCTTCGGGATTATCCAGTCGCGCGAATCTCTGCGGCGCCTCGCCTTTGTTTTTTGAAGTGGAAATGCGGCCGAGCAATTCAAAAGTATTGTGATCCGCGAACTCCAGCGCACGTTCCTTGACGATCTCGCGCACCAACGCAAGCTGGTCGGTTTGATCGTAGATGACAAAATTCTTGCGATAGCCCGCCGCCTCGGCCTGCTCGCGCAACAAGCGCACGCCCAGCGCATGAAACGTTGAAACCGTCACCTTCTGGGCGGCGGCGCCCGCAAGCTGGTGCAAACGCTCTTTCATTTCGTTCGCCGCTTTGTTGGTGAATGTAACCGCCAACAGATTTTGCGCGGGGATACTTTTATGCATCAACAGGTGGGCCAGGCGAAAGGTGATGACCCTGGTTTTGCCCGAGCCTGCCCCCGCCAAAATCAGCAGTGGTCCTTCGGTGTGTTGTACGGCCTGGCGTTGCGGATCGTTCAACTGATCAAGACGCAGCATGGTCCCTCAAACAAGTTTCTGGATTGATGGATTGTTGGATCAATGGATTATTATTTTTCAGCGATCCATCAATCCATAAATCCAGTAATCCATTAATCCAGAATTCCAGAAATCCATGGAAAAACGAGCGGCAAAATAGAATGCCGGGATCAAAGATACAACAATTTTCTTGCATCGCCTCGGCATTTTGCTTATTATTCGGCAGGTACCATACTTATGACGTTTTTCCTTGAAATAATGCACGCTTATCGTGGTCTGGCATTCGTCCTGTTGTCGCTCATGCTGCTGCCGTCCTGCAGCGACCGTTCCCGCCACAATCCCTTTGACCCCGAAAACCCGAATACGCAGGGCAAACCGGTAGGGTTGTCCGTCATTTCTATTCTGGATACGTTACGCCTCAGTTGGCGCGCGATGCAATTGCAGGATCTCACCGGATACGCCGTGGAGCGCAGGCTGGCGGGAGAGTCCGAGTACACCTTGCGGGCGGAAGTGCCGGCTGAAGTGAACCGCTTCGAGGATCGTTCCAATCTCTTCGGGGTGCTGCACAGCTATCGCATTGTTGCCAAGGTGGGCGAGCTGGCTTCGCCGCCTTCGGACGAGGTCACGATCACGCCGGGTCCGACCGTGGCCTGGCTCGCCGACCTAAACGACGGCACGCTGATCAAGCTGGCGCACGACGGCCAGCATGAATTGCTGCGGACTTTCGCATTTCCCAGCCCGTTGCGGGTGAAAATCGACGGCCGGCGCGGCAACGTATGGGTGATTGATCAGCTCACCAGCGATTTCGGGCGGGTGAATCAAGCCGGACGCGACCGGCAGGTGTATGAGAATTTTTCCGAGCCGGTTGATCTGGTGTTGGACCTGGACGATGGCAATATTTGGATAGCGGATAGTCTCGCCCCAAGCCTACAACGCTACAGCGCGAACGGCATTTTGCTGGCTAAAAATGACTCCTTGCCCAAACTCGCGGCGCTGGCGATCCATCCCTTTTTTAACGAGCTTTGGGCCGTGACCCAGGACGGCCGGGAATTGTTGCGCATTTCGAAACAAGCGGTACTGTTGCGGCGCGTGCCCTTGCCGGTGACGGCGGGGGACGAGCCCGTCGATCTCAACACGCATGCAGCCTCGGGCACGGCCTGGTTGTCGCTTGGCAAGCGCGTGGTTCGGGTCAACGAAGCAGGGGAACTTCTGCATACTTCGACCCATGCTTTTCGCAAGGCGCTGCGTGTGGCCGTAGACCAAACCACGGCGGCATGCTGGGTGATAGACGAGTCCCTGGCGTTCCGAACCAGCAGCATCGTGAAGCTCGATGCGCAGGGCAATATGCTCCATGAATGCCAAGGCCTTGACCGCCCGCAAGGCCTGGCAGTCAATCCCTTCGACGCTTCCTGCTACGTCGTTGATACTTTGCGCGGCCGGGTGGTCAGGATTTCGCAGGACGGCGAGATGTACATCGTCTTTTCGGGATTGATCACGCCGGTAGACATCGATATCGCATTGCTGCCGTATTGAAAGTCGACTTGATTCGACAGAAATGAGCCGCGCTAAAATTTTTCTTTGATTTTCACTAAAATTTCTTATATTGCGACAACCCTCAAGCAAATACCTACCCATAATTGCATTGAGTTGAATCCTGCGGCAGGTTTGAACGGATTTGTCCAGCTTCGCCTTCGCGACAAGAACTTGCATAAAGAAGAGGCGGCATGGTAACCTGCCTGGCAGCTTTGAGAGCTGCCACGTGATCTCGAAACGTATGATCATTGTTATGCTTTACCGGTTCGGCGCGAAAGCCGGCAGACCGGCTTGCCCTGCGCGAGGGGTGTATCTCCACAAGGCGTGTGCTGCCACCGGTAAAACTTTGGATTCAGGAAAACCGCTCTGAGCTGAATATTCTGAAGGAGGTCTTTTCATGAACGGGTTTGAAGTGATGAGCGACGAAAACGGCGAGGTGTCGGTCTTGCGCCTCAAAGGGTTTTTGGACGCGCATACCGCTTCTGATCTCGAACGCGCGATGCAAAAGCTGCTCGATGCCAAACGCTTCAAAATCATCGTGAACTTCAAAGATTTGACGTACATCAGCAGCGCGGGATTGGGTGTGTTCATGGGCTTCATCGAGGAAGTGCGCACCAACGGCGGCGATATCAAGCTCACCAACATGAACCCCAAGATCTTCCGTGTCTTCGATTTGCTGGGGTTTCCGACGCTCTATGAGATTCGCAACGAAGAGGGCCAAGCGCTCGCCAGTTTTCATAACCAAAAGTGATGAACGCCGTGAACCATCTCAGAATGAAGAAAAAATATCACCTCCGTATCCCCAGCCAAACTGAAAATCTGGAGATCATTCGCGAGTTCGTCACCAAGATCGCCAGAAAAGTCGGTTTCAAGGACGAGGAAACCGGCAAGATCGAGCTCGCGGTCGACGAGGCCTGCACCAACGTCATCGAGCATGCCTATGGCAAAGACGACCGCAAGCTGATCGACATCGAAGTGCAAATTGATAAAGACAAATTCACGATTACGATCACCGATCAAGGCAAAGGCTTTGATCCTAAAAAACTCAAGACTCCCGACATGAAAAAATATCTGGACGAGATGCGCGTGGGCGGGCTCGGAGTGTATTTGATGAAAACGTTGATGGATGAAATTGATTTCGACATCAAAAGCAGCCGGGGCGGCAGAAAAAATCAAGTTCGCATGGTCAAATATTTTGCCAACCAACGCAGTTAAGTTTTCCTTTCCTGCTTGTGCATTCATTTTAATCTTTGTGATGCAACATGCCCTCAAAACCCAATAAACCCACGCGGGGCGGGCCGGCCACAGGCTTGACCCGAGGCGAAGCGCCCATGGAAGTGCGGCAGCGCACGTATCCGATGCGGCAAAACACGCAGAATCGCACCGGCACACGCGGAGGACACCGGCACACGCCGGGGTATCAGCCCCGGCCGCGCACCTATTCGCCGCGAACCCGCCAACTTTCGCGTGAACTAGATGAGCGCCTGGTGGAATTGCAAGCCTTATTCGACGTTTCCAAAACCCTCAATTCTTCCCTCCAAGTCAAACAAATTCTCGACACGCTTTTGCTTACACCCATGGGCAAAATGATGATTGGCAAAGGCATGGTGCTGCTGGCGAAAGACGAAAAGCGTTTCGTGGTGGAGACCTTGAAAGGCCTGCAGCAATCCAATATCGGCAAAGAGATCGAGATCGATCTGGCACAACCAGGCATTGTTTTTTTGACGGAGACCGAAGGCGGCACGCCACCGCCCGGGGGGCCGTGGGTGGGATTCTTGACACGCTTGGGTTTGCAATTGCTGGTGCCGATCATGAGCAACAATCGTTGCCGGGGTCTGATGGCGTTCGGCAGCAAGATCAACAACCAGAACTATTCCACCAATGAAATCGAGTATTTGAGCTCGCTGGCCAATCTGGCGGCAACCGCGGTGGAGAACGGTCTCATTTTTCAAGAGCTACAAGACGTCAATCGCAAGCTCGACAAGAAAATTCAAGAGCTCAACACTCTGTTCGACATCGGCAAAGAGCTCAATTCTACGCTTGACAGCGAAAAGATCTGCAGCGTTCTGGCCTACGCCTTGATGGGCGAATTGATGATGCAGCGTTGCATTGTGCTGGCGGACGAGAACGGGCGGCTGGTGCATCAAGTCGGCAAGGGCGGCGAGGCCGCCATTTTTCAGAACGGCGAATTTCTCACCTGGCTGGCGCAGCTCAAAGCTCCGTTACTGCTCCATCATGTAAACGGGCAGGTGCCGGCGGAGCATGCAGAGTGGTTGGAGCAGCTCAAAGTCGCCGGGGCGGCGGTGATTGTGCCGATGTTGAGCCAGGACGTGGTGCGCGGCATTGTTCTCTTCGGCGAAAAAATCAATAAGGGCGAGTTTCAGCCGGAGGAAATCGAATTCGCTGCCACCGTCGGCAACACCGCCATGATCTCGCTCGAGAACGCGAGGCTGTTCAAGGAAACATTGGAAAAGCAGCGGCTTGAGGAAGAATTGGCTATCGCACGCCAGATTCAGCAGAGATTGCTGCCCAAAGACGCGCCCAAGCTCAACAATTATGAGCTCGCCGCGCTCAACATTCCCACGCACCAAGTCGGCGGTGATTATTTCGATTACTTCCCGATTGACGCGCATCGATATGTGCTGACGATTGCCGATGTTTCCGGCAAAGGCGTGCCCGCAGCGTTGTTGATGTCCAATCTGCATGCCACACTGCACGCGATGATGTCCGCCGACGTGCCGTTGGAGCAAATCGTCGCGCGCATCAATAACTTCGTTTACGCCAACACCACGTATGACAAATTCATCACCTTTTTTGTGGGGGTGTTGGATATGCAAGCGAACACATTTACCTACGTGAACGGCGGCCATAATCCGCCGTATTACTTTCATCCCGACCCGAGCAGCGGCGAGCCGTGCCAATTTCGCTTGTTGGATCAAGGCGGCTTGCTCTTGGGGATGTTTCCCGGCGCGGCCTATCAAGTGGAAACGCTGCACTTGCAACCCGGCGATTGGCTGCTGATGTATACCGACGGCGTGAGCGAAGCCATGCGCGCGGATGAAGAAGAGTTCAGCGAGAAGCGCATAGAAGAGGCGATTCGTTACCGTTTGACGCAGCCCGCGTGCACGGCCAGCGCTATGATTGACACGATCACGACCGCCGTGAAAAGCTTCACCGCCGGCCAGCCCCAGAGCGACGATATCACCTTGCTGGCGCTGCATTATCAGTCGGAGAATGTATAAAGTTGGGTGCTTTACACGTTACACCTTACACGTGTAAGCTGTAACGTGTAAGGATTTGTGAATTGTCCATCCATCCTGATTATTTCATCACCTCATGTCCGATATTCTAGTCGTTGACGACGAACAAGCAATTCGGCACCTGCTCTCGGAAGTGCTCGCCAAAGACGGCCACCGCGTGGAAACCGCGGAAGACGGTGACGCTGCGCTGGAGAAGATCGTACCGGTCGACTTCGAGCTGATCGTATCCGATTTGCATATGAAGGAAGTAGACGGAATCTCCGTGCTGCGCGCGGCAAAGAATAAAAACCCCTACACCGAAGTCCTGATCCTGACCGGGCGCGGCACCGTGACCTCTGCGGTCGAAGCCATGCGCCTCGGCGCGTTCGAGTACCTCACCAAGCCCGTCGATCTGCAGGAATTCCGCCTGAAAGTGCGGCAAGTGCTGGAGCATCGCGCCATGCGCTTGCAGCTCGAGGCGCAGCGCCGTGAAATTCAGATGCACCAGACCATGATCGCGCGTGATCTCAAGCTCGCCGCACAAGTGCAGATGAGCCTGGTGCCCCGGCCTCTGCAAAGCAACAACTTCGAAGTCGCGGTGCGCTACAAGCCCATGATCAGCGTGGGCGGCGATTTTTCCGATATCTTCGCGGAGGGCGAGACCGTCACGCTCACCATGGTGGACGTCACCGGGCACGGCATCGCCGCCGCCTTGTTGGTGAACCGCATGGCCAACGAGATTCGCCGCCTGGTACGCGACCATCTGGCGCCGCACGTCGTCCTGCATCACTTCAACGACTTCATCTGCGATTCATTTGCCGGCACCGGCATGTTCCTCACCATGTTCATTTGCAGATTCGATCTGGCACAACGGACGCTCACGTACGCCGGCAGCGCCCATCCCGCGGCGATCATCTGGCGTGAAAACAAATCCAAATTCGAAAAGCTTGAATCGCAAAACCCAATCATCGGCTTCGAGCCCACCGCACTGGAGTGCTTTTCGCAGAATGTCACCGACGTCTCCGCCGGCGATAAGATTGTGATGTACACCGACGGCATCGTCGAAGCGGAAAACAACAACGAGCAGCCCTGGGGTCTGAACGGCATGCTGCAATGCTTCCGCGCCGCGACTTATGCCCCCGCCAACCACATTGCCGAAACATTGATACAAGAGCTCGAAAAATGGCGCCAAGGACCGCTGCGGGACGACGTATATTTGTTGGTGGCGGGAGTGAAGTAACAAGACCCAGCTCGCAGAGGAACAATGCGTTGGTATACGATCGAGCAATACTTCAAACGCCATGGCATGCGCTGGCTCGAAAAACTATTCGCCAAGGAATTGCTGTCGCCACAACGGGTTGAGTTTTCCAAAATCAAGCGCATTCTGGTCGTACGCCAGCATGATATGCTCGGGGATTTTCTGCTTTCCACTCCAGTTTTGCGCGCCCTGCGGCAAAATTTCCCGAACGCGCATATCGGCGTGGTCGTGCGCGAATACTTTACCGAGATCGTCCAGCCTCATGACGACGTCGATGAGGTCCTGGCATTTTACGAACGAGGCAGGCGCTGGACCTTCGAGCGGTTGCGTTCCTTCTGGCGGCAACTGCGGGCGCCTTGGGACTTGGCGGTTGTTTTGAATACCGTCAGCCATTCTCTTACCAGCGATTTGATTGCACACTTCTCCGGCACCAAATTTGTTCTGGGCTCAGAGCATCGTGTGTTTCCGGGATGCAAGAAAAATTTCTTTTACAATCTGCTTGCACCTTACCAGGAAACGAAAAAGCATCAAAGCGAGCGCAATCTCGACATTGTCCGGCATTTGGGAGTGACGGCCAACGACCCTTCCGAAGTGATGTGCGTGCGCGAAACCGAACGGGAAGCCGCGCGGCGGAAATTGCTGGACTTGGGCTGGCGCGCGGAAGGCCTGGTGATCGGAATGCACGTGGGCGCCGGCAAACTGACGAATCGCTGGCCGGTCGCTCGCTTTGCCGAGCTGGCGCAGCACTTACACGAAGCTTACTCTGCGCGGATCATGCTCTTTTGGGGAGCACACGAGGCCGAGCTGGCCGCCGGCTTCAATGAAGCCGTGCGCTTCAAACCGATCAAGGTTGGCCCGGGCAGCTTGCGTGAGCTGGCCGCTTATTTCACCCACTGTGCTGCGCTCGTGTGCAACGACACCGGTGTGATGCACGTCGGCGCTGCAGTTGGGACGCCGCTCGTGGCTGTATTCGGACCAACAGACCCGGAAGAATGGAAGCCCCTTGGCAAGAAATTTGTCGCGGTTCGAGGCGAGGAGCAAAATGTCGAAAACGTCACCACGCACCAAGCCATGCAAGCGCTGCTGTTCCTTTTGCAACAAGAATTGAAATGGCATCGCTCGGTCACTGAGATCATGCCACCACAGGAAGGCGTTGCAGTATAGAAAAACGGCTGTAATTGTGCAGCTGTTTTCCGCAAATGGCAAAACTATTATGAACCAAACAAAAACGGGCGGCGCAGAATCTTGCGCCGCCCGTTTTGTTCTATCTAAAAATAACGCGTCGGACGTCAGGTGTTCTTCTTCCACGTCGGATGCGTGATGCCGTGATAGTTGATCTTGTAATTCAACGCCCGCGGTGAGATGCCCAGCAGCATGGCGGCGTCCTTTTGCACCCAGTTGCGCAATTCCAGCGCACGCATGATGGCTTCTTTTTCGATGACTTCGAGATTCAGGGTTTCCAGTGAAAGCAAATCACCGTCGGTCGAGCGGCGGCGATCCTTACCGCCGGCGGCAAAGTAGTCTTTGCCGGCCATCGACAAATCTTTTGGCGTGATTTCCTCTGCTTCTTCCGCGACGAGCACCGAGCGTTCCACGAGATTCTTCAGCTCGCGAATATTGCCCGGCCACTGATGGTTGCAGAGCAGGTCCATGGTCTCCGCAGAAAAGCCCCGGGCTTTCTTGCGGATCTCGCGTGAAAACTTGCGCCGGAAAAACTCGGCGATAAGCGGAATATCCTCGCGGCGCTTGCGCAGCGGCGGAATGTGCAGGGTCACGACGTTCAAACGATAATACAAATCCGCGCGGAAGTTTCCGGCCTCGATCTCCGTCCACAGGTCTTTGTTGGTGGCCGCGATCACGCGTACGTCCACCTGAATCGATTTGTTACCGCCCAAGCGCGAAAAGTTTTGATCCTGCAGTACGCGTAAAATTTTCGCCTGCGTGGAAATGTGCATATCGCCGATTTCATCGAGGAAGAGCGTGCCTTGATCGGCCTGTTCGAACTTACCGATGCGCGTTTGATACGCGCCGGTAAACGCGCCCTTTTCGTGGCCGAATAACTCGCTTTCCAACAGGTTTTCCGGCAGTGCGGCGCAGTTGACTTTCACATAGGGCTTGTCCGCGCGATGGCTGATGAATTGAATCAAGCCGGCGATCAATTCCTTGCCGGTGCCGGTTTCACCTTGAATCAAGATTGTGGCGTTGCTTTTCGCCACTTTTTTGATCAGCGAAAAAATTTCCTTGATTTCAGGACTACGACTGACCAGGGGATAGTGGTAGTCAAAGCCGAAATTCTTGCCCCAAGAACTCTCCACGTCCGGTGGAAGAGCGTCCAGCTCGAAATCCTTGGCTTCGATGGTTGTCACGATGCTCTCACCCGCTGTTTTGGGCCGATCCTCCTCATCCTTGAAAGAAGGAGTCGGGTGTCCTCGTTGCCACACTCCGTTCATGAAGCAGACCGAAGCAGGCAAAATGATTTCGGACGACCTACCTGTCGAACCGTTGTACACTAGTGCCCCTCTCTAAGGCTAAGGTGTGATAGTTGAAAGCTCTGAGGGTAATGTTCAACTCACGCCGGCGACCGATCCCCACCGACCGCACCCGCAGATGATACTCTGGTCAAAATGTTTACTTTACGCGATTTATCTAGTGTCGCACTTCAGAGTTGTATCTCGCGCGATAAGATAGCCACAACATATGGGGTCAAGCTAATTACATTTTGGCAAGATACATACCATTGTGCTCATTTCGGCAGCTCTTAATGAAAATTGAATTACATTTTTGTGACACTGCCGAGGTCGCGCCACATTGGCCATGAGAATACAAGGAGTTACACTTTCGGAACCAAGTGATTCAAATTCCATTTTGAATCGTTTTAGAAGCTCGAAGGTGCAGATTCCATGATATTTCTGATCTTAGCTGGTCAGAAATTGAACAGACTGTATTGTTCTGATACACCAACAATTACAGTTTTGTATCCGTAATATCACATAGAAAAGTAGCTGCGTTACCCTGCAAGTGCGGAAATGAAATTGTATCACTAAGAAAAATCTGGCCAGACCGGCCGTTCGACCCAATTACCTTTATGAAGATAGCACCTTTTTTCCAGGCTCTGGCCTCTTACAGATTCGGCCTAACGGCACCTGCATAGCCCGTCATTTCCAAATAACCCACGCCCTCCACCGGAAGGTTGCCATTTCTCCCGCTGATTTCGACGTAGCCTTCCCAATAGATCACCCCGGTGGTAGCGCGCGCATCCAATTCTTGATTGCTAACCGGAGTTGTCAGCTCAAGCTGATAGTTTTTGATTTTCAATTGCCAACTGACCGGATATTTCCCACCGGTTTTGGCGCTCTTCCACCAGGCAGATGGCTTGGCCGCGAAATCGTGCCTCTGGAGCGGGAGGTACGTACCGTCCGCATACATCAAAGTGCCTCCGGAGGATGGCAACGTCGTGCCCTCCGGCGCCCGGAACATATAAAGCATTATCGCGGTGGAATCGGAGAGTTGCAAGCTCATCCAATCCCAGCCTTGCACCTCGCCCTGTTCAAGGCCGGTAAAGAATTCATGGTCCATCCAGCTCGTGCCTTCAATTTGAAAAACGTCCTCACCAATTCGCAGTGCGCCGCTTGTGGGGAGACGGGGTAACGAATAATACTGTGAAGCGTCCCCGGGTAGATGGCCCTTGCGCGTCAGGCCGTTTTGTCCATGCAAAACGGGCGCAAGCTGGTTCTCCAGCAAGAATGTGATGCTGCCAAACTCCGCCTCGGCTCGCAAGTGAATGATTCTGTCTCTCTCCTCCGCCGACCAATCGCCGACATATACCTTGAGGGCTTCCGGAGCAGCATCTGCGAGATTCAAACTGCCGCGCGCAACACGCTGGTCATAGAAAAATTGCGATCGTTCGACCCCGGTAATCGCGAAGTGGCCGATATAAGCATCCCGAAACGCCCAGCGTGAAGCGCGTGCCACTACCTGCGGCTGCAACGCTGTCCGAAAGAACGTCAATTGATACCCGAAGCGTCGCCCTTCTCGGTTCTGAAGATTGCCGGTAAAGTACCACCATTCTGTGCGGAATTCCGGATGCCGGCCGTGATCGCGCGGGAATTGCCAGGTGCGCGGGGCAGTTGCCTGCGCGAAGTGTCTTTGATCAGATCGAAAAGAGGGCTGGGCCGCTGGCGCGAGCACTTTATCTTGGCTGAACAAAAATATCAAAAAGCAGCTAAAACCTTCAACCAAAGACGCAGCGAGTTTGCATTGAAATTCGGAGAACATAATCCGCAGCATACTATCCACCATCTACAAGCCTCTATTCTCGATCCTCTGCTGTTCCCCCTCACTCCTCCCGCAGCGCATCCGCAATCTGAATGGCATTCGCTCGCCACAGCGGATAAACCGCGGCCAGCAACGAAGTCAAGATCGCCAAAGAGAAGGTATGAAAATAATCTAAAAAACCGAAGCGCAAATCAATCGTCCAATCGAAACTGCGCAAGTTGATGACGTACACCAGCACCACGGCGAGGAGGGTACCGGTGGGCAGTGCGATCAAGCCGGCGAAGGTTCCCATCAAACCGGATTCGAGGAAAATCATGGCACGCAACTGGCGCAAGCTCATGCCCACGGCGCGCAAAATGCCCAGCTCGCGTGTGCGCTCGATCAACAACGACATGACCGCGCTGATGATCCCGATAAATGCCACCAACCCGGCGAGAAACTGCATGACATTGGTGATCATGAAAGTTTGATCGAATATTCTTAAGACTTCCGTGCGCAATTGGCGGTTGGTCGATATTACCACGGCGAACTTGCCGGCAACAGCGCGACGGATCGCTACGGCATACTCTTCCGGAGCGACACCTGGTTTCAAAAACACGCCCAGATTGTTCACGCGCGACGGTCCCCAATATTGCTCATACGTGCTGTGATCCATCATCACCTGGCCCAGATCGAAAGAATAATCGATAAAAACGGCGGCAACGTCGAAAACCGCCGGTCCCTTTTGGGTTTTAAGGTGGATGGTGTCACCCGCGCTTTTCCCAAAACGGCGGGCAAACATTTCGGAGACGAGCACTTCACCGCTCAGCACACGTTGCCAGTTCTCCTGCGACCGGTTGTTGGTGAAGATGAAATGCAAACGATCCTTCACGACCTCAGCGCTGAGGGCAACCAAATAGATCGGCTTGTCCTGATAGGTGACCTCGGTGACGCCATACTTATCGATCGCTTCCACCTCCGGCTGCTGTTGCATGAAGCTGACAAACTCCGGGTTCATCACTGCCTCCCATTTCGCGGTCGCAAACCCCGCGGGCGCCAGATAGAGGTCGCCTTCGAGAATATGATTCACCCACAGCGTAATGGTGGCGCGAAAACTGTTGATCATCAACCGCATCCCCAACAC
>JBOHQX010000183.1:0-44194 GCA_050732395.1 bacterium | reverse complement strand
GCGTTACGTAACGCAGGCATCCTGCCTGCTAAATTCACGCCAGCTTCTCCTGCATCGCCTTAATCACCGCCTCGGTGCGGGAATTGACGTGCAGCTTGGCGTAGATATTTTTAAGGTGAAAACGCACGGTGGGCAGGCTGATGAAAAGCTGCGCGGCGATTTCCTTGTTGCTCAGGCCGTCGGTGAGCGCCCGCAGCACCTCCAATTCACGATCGGAAAGCGCGGCGGTGAATTTTGCGTTTTTCTTTTGACCCTGAAAATAGGCCAGCACTTTTTGCGCCACTTCGCCGGACATGGGCGCGCCGCCGCGATAGGCTTCCTTGATCGACTCGGATAATTTTTCAATTGAAGAATTCTTGAGTAAATAACCAACCGCGCCGGCGCGCAGCGAATCGAAGATACGCTCGTCGTCGCTGTAATTCGTGAGCATGAGGATTTTCAAGTCAGGAATCTCGATTCTTAAAGCCTCGACGCATTCAATCCCCGAGCGACCGGGCATATTGATATCCATGAGCACAACGTCGGGAAGATCGGCGATCATTTTCTCCAGCACGTCGTCACAACTGGAATAAGCGCCGGAGAAGTGCAACCCCTCGGCGTTTTCAAGTAGCGCCGCAATCATACTGCGTACGGCTTCGTCGTCGTCTACGATAGCGACATTGATGGAAGAATCGAGGTTTTCCACGTCTAGACCCTGAATTTGTCTTGTGATGATGGCGTAACTTTATATGGAGTTAAGGCGTTTAAGGCATCAAACATAGAATGAAATTCATAAAATCTTTCCTCTCGGTTAACTCCCTTTTCTACACGGAGACACAGAGCCCACGGAGAGTCACAGCACGGCGTAGCCCGAAAGGGGGGCGAAAGTCGGCTTGTCGCACTTTGGCGCCCGCAACCAAAAGAGACTCACGCAGAGCCTCGCAAAGATTCGCGGAGACTTACCGACCGGCAGAGTCGCAAACCAAGACTTTGCTAAAAAGGCAAAGTTCTACAAGCCAGTATTAAAGCAATTTTTTGATTCAAATGAAAGAAGTTTCTTGGCGTAGGAACAATAAAAAAGGCCGGAGTAGTCCTCCGGCCGGTCATACAAGAAATCATTGAGCAGTTTGTGAGTCGAAATTCGACTATGCGCACCAATCGTCGGTCAAGCCCGCAACCCACTCGTCCCATTGCGTCTGCTGCGCTTCGGTCAGCAGTGCGCGAATGCCGGCAAAAAGCGTGTTGCGGCAATCGCACAGTGTTTGCAAAAACGGGGCGTTGTCGGGATTATCGCGAATGGCCTGGCGAGTGCTATCGTTGATGGTCTTGAGTCGCGCGTGCGCTTCCTCGCGCGTGAGCTCGCCGTTCCGTACCGAGTCCAACACGGCCCGGCGCTGGGCGTTTGCGGCGTCAATCAAGTCTTGATTGGCGGCGCGCAAGTTCTCAAGAGGTTCTCGCGCGCATGTGCGCTGAGCTTGAAGTTGCTCGCGGATCTGTGTTATTTGCTCTCGAGATACCGCCAGCTCGCGCAAAATTCTACCCACGTGCGCGCCCGGCCCAAACAAGAATCCGGGCCGGCGGTGGTGGAAACGGCCGCCGTGAAAAACCGGCGAAATGCCCATCTCCTTGTCGAGCGTCGCGCCTTCCACATTCGCCATGAAATCATCAAAGCCGGCGACGGCAAGCTCCGGCGAGTCAAGGTTCGTTGCCTCGCTGTTCTCTTCGGGACTTAGACTTTGTTGGCAGGCGGTCAATCCCGCCAAGGCTAGCCAGGCCAGCCCGAGCAGGGCGGATTTGAGTCTAGGGATAACGGTCATACTGAATTGAACTCCGAATGGGTTGAGGGTTTAAAGCAATAGAACCGGCCGGGTTCTCAGTTAAAGAAACAATCATCGTAACCTCTCAGGTACTCATTGAAGGCAAGACTATTTGGGGCAAAACCATGAAGCACAGAAGAAGCTTTTAATAGTTTTGCCCCAAATAGTCTTGCTTTTTTGGGAATACACCTGAATAGTTATCAATCATCATTGCATCGCACTGAACATCCAGCTTGCAATTGCCATGTTCAATGAAACTTTCCGGGTATCAGCAAGCAGTGAAAGCTGAGCGCCGCGCCCGGCGCGTAAAAAGACTCCTCCGGAATGATATGTTCGTGAGCACGTCGCGCTGCAAGCCCTACCTGATGAGCAGCATTTCCTTCGTTCTGACAAAGCTGCCGGCCGTGAGCGTGTAATAATAGAAGCCGCTGCTGAGTGCGCTCGCATCAAACGTTATTTGATACGTGCCGGCCGCTTGTTTGGTATCGACTAGCGTCGCCACTTTGCGGCCATGTACATCGTGTACGACCAGTTTCACTTCACTGCCGACCGGCGAATGATATGCGATCGTCGTCGTTGGATTGAAGGGGTTTGGGTAGTTTTGCTGCAGCGAAAATCCCTCCGGCGCATCCTCTGCCTCTCCGACTTTGGTAGGGGCAAGGATGCCGATGGTGAACGTGCCATCGTATCCGCCGGTGGCGGCATTGCTCGTGACGGCCATGACTTGATTCTCTGGATTCGCGCTGCCAAAAATCGAATCCGTAGCGTTTGTCAGTGAATTTTGTCCTTTCGCAACGTACAAGGGCGTACCATACACGGCGGTGTTCGAGCTGTCCGGAAACGCGAATTGCGAAGTCACGTACGTTGTGGAAGTCAATCGTACTTTGAAATGAACGTGAGTGACGCGGCTTGGATACCAGCCGGGGTAAATGGATACGAACGAGCATTGCCCATTCGTATCCGTCATTTGTATACCTCGCAAAAAATTCTGTCCGACGGTGCTGACGCCGCCGGGTTGGCCGGCATAGCCCGAATAAATGCCGTCCTTATCACAATGCCAAATATCCACCAAAACGTTCGGAATCGGGTTGCAATCGAAATCGATCACGGTGATAACCATATTCAGGGGCAAGCCCGTCTTGACAACGCTGGTTGTCAGGTCTTGCCGAATGTCCTGCCGGACGAGATTGGCATTGAAATAGTAAGGCCCTTCGGTTTCTTGAGGCGTCAAGAAGCAGGTCGAAGCCGATTGTCGAATTCTCACCTTTTCTTCAGCACTTAAGGCTTTCTTTAGGGGGAGCACAGAGCCCAGGCCGACTGCCCCGAGACTCTTCAAAAGGTTCCTTCTGTTCATGGCTGTTCCTCCTTGATTCAATTGTTCAAAGCGCCGTTCTGAATCCACGCCTGGATGGAATCGGTTACCGCTTGCGCAAGCGCAGCCTGACCGCGCGGCATGCGGAGAATTTGAAATGTCATCCCGTAGGGATCTTGGTTGACACAGGCACTGTACCCAATTCTGACCCGCGTGCTCAATCTACCAAGATGCTTTCAGCATGACAGCGATGAGGTTTTGGATAGTCTTTAAGGCCTCATGGTGCTATCCCGCCCAAAGTGCTCATGTGGCGGCTTACGGCCAAAGAGCTTAGGTGGTAGGCGAAATTTTTCGCGCTGCTCCGGCGTCAGGATGAGATCGGTTTCAGCACGCATCTGCCGCATCAGATCGTCCATCGGCTCCCGGACTCGTTTGAAATGTTGTTCGATTCGGTCGCGATATTTGGCCAAGATCTGGTCGAGTTGCTGGCGTTGCGTGTCATTGAGATTGAGGCGCTCCTGCAATTCCTCCAAGTCAAACGGCGGGCGCGGCCCCATCCCCGGGCGTCGAGGGCCGTGCTCAAATTTCGGCGGGGGGCCGCCAAATTCCCGCACGAGAAAGGCCCCGCATAAAGCACCGGCAGCAAACGTCAGCACAAATGCCGCGATGACCAGAATGTTTTGCTTCATGTTTATCGCCTTCCTCACCGCTGGCTGTTATCGGAGTTGAACATCAATTCTAATATGGCGTTTTGCATCTCTTCATCCGAGCGCGCGGATAGGAGCGCGGCCTCCAGTGTCTCGGCAGTGAACTCAGTGAGAACGTCGCTGGAAGTCTGGGTACTGCTTTCTCGTGTCAATATGAACAAAAGCGCCAGCACCGCCACTGCTGGCGCCAGCCAGCGCACCAAGCGCTCGCTCACCTTCACCCAAACATCGTGGCCGGCTGCAGGCGCAGCATGCGCGTGCAAAGCACGGGTCAAATGCATTTGTTGCGCAAGCGAAGGTTGCACGGCATAATGGCTGGCGCGCATCGCGCTGAGCAATTGCAGGATCTGATCGGCGCGTTGCCGGCAGGTGCTACAAGTGGCGAGATGCTCCTGCACCGCCAAGGCCGGAGCGCCCTCCAATTCGGCTCGCTGCCAGGCCCACAAGGTCACGTCTTCGAGGTGGGGAGAGTTTGAATCAAGTTTGTGCATGCGCCGCCTCCTCGGGATAATACTTTCTCATTTTTTCCGCCAAGACGCGGCGCGCTTCAAACAGCCGTGATTTCACCCGCTTGGCGTCGATCTTGCAGATTTTCGCGATGTCTTCGTAAGCCAATCCTTCGAGATCGCGCAGCACGATCAGCTCGCGATGCTGTGGCTTGAGTTTCTCAATTTCACGATGCAGAAACTGTTGCAGCTCACTGGTCTCCATCTGCTCGCCCATGGGCTTTTCAAGGTCCGGAATATTCTCTACCGTTTCCCGCGGCAGCGCTTGCAGGGAGAACCAGCGCCGCCGTTTGCGCCGGCGCAATTCGTCCCGGCAATGGTTCAGGGCGACTTCGTACATCCAGGTGAACAATGCCGCCCGGCCCGCGAAGCGGTCGAAGCGTTGCAGGATTTTGATGAAGACTTCTTGCACCAGATCGTCCACCTCACGGCTGCCCAACACGGAAACGCAAACGCGCAGCACCGCGGGCTGGTAACGCTTGACGAGCTCGGCCAGCATGTCGGGCTGGCCGGCCCGGCAGCCGGCAATCAGCTCGGATTCGGATAATTCCGTGGATACGGCGTCTGTTCTTTTCAATTCCTCTTCCTGCGTTTGCTCTTCAGGCCGTTAGACGCGGCACCGTGCAAAAAGTTGGAAAAACTTCCAGGTGATATGATCACTTAAACCTACTCATTGTTGCAACACCAGAAAAAGCAAGAGCGCCCGGGCGGTGATAATCGATTTCGAGCAAATACTCAGAACTTTTTGACCGCTCGTGCGTCCAATGTGATGACATGCGAGAAGGGACTTCGTTTGGCGATACAGACATTGTCCGCCATTTCTGAATAGTCATGCAGGCGCCTTTTATTTTATTCATCATTGCTGTAGCAGGCTCTCGTTTTTCTATGCTAACTTCAAGCAGAATAATCTGGCATAGGAATGATTCTGTCGTCAAATTGTCCTGCCTTCAAGGCATTGAGAGTCATTTTTGTGCTAAATAGCAAATTTTTTTTCAAGTGTTACTCTTTCAGAAGAGGATGAAAAAAGATGCGTATAAATAACTCTGCAATCTTGAGGCTGCTTGTCCTTGGTATTGCGTTTTTCATTTCGCCGGCCTGGCCGCAATCCGGCAGTTATTTCGGCCAAAACAAGATATTGTACAAAAACTTCGAGTGGGCGGTTTTTCGTACGGAACATTTCGATGTGCACTACTATCCTGAAGAGCACAAGGCCGCTCAGGACGCCGCGCGCATGGCCGAGCGCGGTTATGATTATTTGAGCGCCACGCTGAATCACCAGATTAAAGAGAGAACCCCACTCATTCTTTATGCCTCGCTCAATGACTTTCAGCAAACCAACGTGGTGAGCGGCCTCCTCGATCAGGGCACACGCGGCGTCACCGAAAGCTTGAAGAATCGCGTCGTGCTTCCCATCACCGGCTCGTATCGGGAATTCAATCACGTGCTGGTGCACGAATTGGTGCATGCTTTTCAATATAACATGATGTCGGGCGCCCTCGCCAGCGGCCGCTTCAATCCACCGCTTTGGCTGGTGGAGGGCATGGCCGAATATCTCTCCGCCGGTATGGACAACACCACGCGCATGTGGGTGCGTGACGGTTTGATGAACAATAACCTGCTGACCGTCGAGCAATTGAATGGCGCCTTCGATATTCGCGTCTACCGCCTCGGCCAGTCGCTCTGGCACTATATCGGTGAGACCTACGGCAAGCAAACGGTGGGCGCATTGTTCAAGAGTGCGGCGCGCCAGAATGACGTTGAGCTCGCCTTCAAGGAAATTCTCGGCCTCGATTCGAAAGAGCTGACCGCGAGATGGCACGCCTTCTCCCGCAAGCTGGTGATGCCGGCGGATTCGACGTTGCACACGCCGGAGCAGATTGCACGACAAATCACGCATAAGCAAGGTTATTTTCATCATCTCAACCTGGTACCCGCCGTGAGCCCGGAGGGCGATCGTATCGCTTATGTGGCCAACAAAAATCTCAATGAGGATATCTATTTGCTCAGCAAAGAGCCCAACGGCGAATGGCGGGAAGAACGCTTGCTCAATGGCGGCGCGAGCAAGCGTTTTGAAACACTGCGCTTCTTTGACAGTGCCATCGGCTGGTCGCGTGACGGGCATCAGCTTGCTTTTATTTCCAAATCCGGAAAAGATGACGCGTTGTACGTGATGAATGCGAACACCAAGGAAGTCACGCACAAGCTGGTGTTCGCGACCTTGAACGGTTTGCAGTCGCCCAGTTTTTCGCCGGAGGGCGACAAGATCGTCTTTGTTGGTATTTCCGGCGGTATCTCGGATCTTTATATTGCGGAGCTGGCCAGTGGCAAGCTCGAAAAGTTGACCGATGACCGATTTGCCGAATTACACCCGCAGTGGTCGCCGGACGGTTTGGCTATCGCTTTCGTCACCGATCGCGGTCCGGGCACGGATGAAGAGAAGCTATTGTTCGGCGATTATGATTTGGCCGTGTATCATCTTTCCGACAAGAGCATCGAACTGATCACGTCGCTGCCGGGTAACGCGACGAGCCCGCAATGGTCCCGTGACGGAAGCGCAATCGCGTTCATTTCAGATCATCAGGGGATACCCAACATCTATCGCGTCGAGTTGGCGGATAAGAGTATTACCGCTCTCACTTCGCTGCGAAACGGCGTGTCAGGGATCACCGAAACCACGCCGGCGCTCAGTTGGTCGGCCAATGGCACCACCATGGTTTTCACTGCTTTTGAGAAAAACAGCTGGCAGCTTTATTGTCTCCAGACGCCAGCCTCGCCCGCGGTGGAGATCTCAAGGATTGAAGTGAACTCCTCTCCAATAATGCAAAATATTTTAGCGCATCCGACGCTTAGCGGCGAGATGCACGTCAACGCGCCTGCGGCCGACGATAGCCTGTGGCTTCCCGCGATTGCAGATGCGAACGGTATCTATGAAAACTATGCCTTGGAGCCGGTCGAGGGCGTGAGCCAGCGCGATTACAGCAGCAGATTCAAACTGGACGCTGTGGCGGTCGGCGGTGGATACGATACTTACTTCGGTGCCGCCGGTCAAGCAACATTTCTTTTCACGGACATGCTCGGCAACAACAGTCTTTATCTTTCCTCGGCGATGCAATTTTCGAATCCCCTGCATACGGACCTGGGCGTGCTCTACTATAATCAAGGCCATCGCATCAATTACGGCATTCAGGCTTTTCAATCGAACGTGCAGTATGCGGCGGGTGCCAGCCAGAATTCGCTGACCTATTTGCGCAACACCTATCGCGGCTTTAATGCGATCGTGGCGTATCCCTTCAACCGCTTCGCGCGCTTCGAGCTCTTTGGCGGCATGACGTGGGTGGATCAAGATGCGGTGCAAGAGATCTACGGTTTCAGCGAGGTCAAGCGAGAAACTATTGACCTCGCCGTTTACAAATATGCCCAAACCGGCGCCGCGTTGGTGTTTGACAATACCACATATGGCCCGTTGGGACCTGCGAGTGGCAGCCGCAGCCGTTTCTCGGTGGAAACGACGGTGCAGGATTTTCAATTCACCAATTTCCAGGCTGATTACCGGCGCTATTTCAACATCAAGCATCGTTCGGTGCTGTCCTGGCGGCTGATGGGCGGTTCAAGTGTAGGGCGCGATCAGCAGATTTTCAGCATCGGTGGGCCTTATTCCTATCGTGGCGCGGATTATGATGCCTTGGCCGGCACAAGGTTTTTGATCAGCAATCTGGAATATCGCTTCCCGCTGTTTCCGTTTCTACCCGCGAACTACGACTTTTTCAGCGCGGCGGCTTTTTATGATGCCGCCGCCGCGTGGGGCGTGGATATTCCCGGATACAGCAAAGAGACGTTCCAGCCTTTCAGCAGTGGCTTGCGCTTGCAAGATTTGAAAAGCGCCCTGGGACTGGGTGTGCGATTCAACGTCGGTTATTTTCTGCTGCAATACGATGTTGCCTGGCCGACGGATTGGCAGAATTTTAGCAAGCCGGTGAAAATGTTTTCGATTGGGACGTATTTTTGATTGACTTGTCATCCCGTAGGGATCTTGGTTGATTCGGGCATAATGTTGAACAATGGCCAGGGTGCCGAATCAACCAAGATCCCTACTGGATGACAAGTCAATTCTTATACGGCACAGTCGCCGTCACGCGCGTGCCCTGCCCCGGTAGGGATATAATCTCGCATATTCCGCTGATTCTCTCCGCGCGGGCGTGCATGTTGGTGAGGCCGTTGCCGTTCCTGGCCTTGTCCATTTCAAAGCCTTGGCCGGCATCGGTGACGGTCAAAACCAGCCTTTGATCGCTGACTTGCATTGCCACCTGCGCCGTCGTGCTGCCGGAGTATTTGGCCATGTTGTGCAACGCCTCTTTTGCGATCAAGAGCAAATTGCGGCGCACTTCGGGATTGAGTCTCAGTCCGGCGATTTGTTTGGAAAAATCCATTTTCAATTGAATGTTTTTGGCGCTGCAAATTTCCGCCGCGAAAGCGCGCAGGCGGCGGTGCAAGGCCTCAACGGAATCGTGTTTGGGATTAATCGACCACACCACGTCGCTCATGGCCGACGACAGCTCGCGCGCAATGCTCCCCATGCGTGCGACGGTGTGGCCGAGCTCGTGCGCTTCCTCCGGCCCGCCAGCGTCTGAAACATATCTTCCCCCGTCACCTTCCGCCAAACGCGACGCCCGGAATTTTTGCAGCGCCACTTCCGAAAGCAAGCCAATATGCGTCAGCCCGGCGCCGATGTCGTCGTGCAAATCGAGCGCAATGCGCGAGCGGATTTTCTCGATTTCCAGTACGCGGCGCAAACGCAAACGATGCAGACCATAAAATATCCCCGCTACGCCCATCACGCTGCCGACGATGAACCACCAACGATGCCAAAACGGCGGCATAATCGTAAACGCCAGACTCGCCGGCTGAACACTGGCCTCGCCTTCCACATTGATCGCATGAACTTCAAACGTGTATGCGCCCGGCTGCAGCGAAGCGAAAGTCACCGTTCGCTCCTGCGTTGACTCCTGCCAGGCCTCATCCAAGCCGCGCAAGCGGTAATTGAAGCGCAGCGCTTTTTCGTCTTTGAGGCTGATACCGCCGAATTTGATGATGCAGAGATTTTGATCGTAAGATAATCTCATACCCGGCGTTATGTCTCGTTCAGCGCCGTTGATGCGCAGGCTAGCGATATGAACCAGCGGCGGCACAGGCGGGGGGCTGGTTCTGCCCATCTCGTAGAGCAGAAGACTGCTGTTGCTCAGACTCCAAACCAATTGGCCAGGCGCCACTCCGACCGAGCCGGCAAAGTCACCGCTGAGCCTTTCGTCCGTGAGCAGGCGGGAAGAATCCGGCGAAAAGTATTGCAGGCCTACCGTGGTGCCGATCCACATGCCGCCATTTTCATTCTCTGCAAAACCCCAGACGGCATTGCTGAGCAAGCCTTCGCGCGTAGTGAGCGTGCGCACTTTGCCGTCACGCCATATGGCGGCGCCGCCGAAGCGCGTGCCGATCCAGATTTCGCCGCTGCGGCTTTCGGTGATGATGCGTATGCTGTTGTCAGGCAGCCCTTCTGCCTTGGTGATCTTGCGACGCAATTTGAGGGTCCCATTCTCGAGGCCGAATACGGCAATTCCACCCCAAAAGTCCCCGAACCAGATCTCGTCCTTGCGGTCGCGCACGATGGCACGCACCGTGTTGCCGGTCAGGCCGTCCGTCACCGTATATAATTTGCGTTTCCTGGCAGTGTTTAGATCGACATGCACGACGCCGAGGTAGCGGAGGTTACACCAAAGCTGATTGTCGCGATCCACGATGAAAGCCAGCGGAAAACCGGCGGGAAGATCCCGGCCGGGCTTTAGAATGCGCTTGGGCACAAGCAATGAGATATTTTCGCCGTCCGGCTTGATCTGGTAACCGCACAAGCCGCCCCAACGCATCGCAATCCAAAGCGTGCTATCCGCCGCGAGATCCAATTGCCACATCGGGCCGGGCAAATGCCGCGGCTGGTGCAAATGCTGGTGCCAACTGCCGTCGCGCTTTTTCCAAATTTCCCACAACCCTGATTCGGAAACCACGAACAAGCGGCCGCGCGCGTCGGCCACGACGGCGCGATTCATCACGTCCGCGCGCAAACCCGTCAGCGGGAAACGCAGGAGATTGCGGTAGGGCAATTTGGCCATGCCGTTGTTCTGAGTTCCCAGCCAGAGAGTGTACTCGCGATCGAGCAGGCAGGAAATCACGTCATTCTGCGGCAGACCGTTCCTGTCGGTAAAATGTGCGACCGTCCCGCCCACAAAATCCCGTGTTGGTATGTTGATGACACCGTTCGGGGTGATCGCCCAGAGCGAGCCGTCGTAATCACGCAGCAAGCGACGCAATTCACCGAAAGGTAAAGTTCTTGAGGCAACGAGCACGTCGCCGCGGTACTGTAGGATCTCTCCTTTTTCCGTACTCAACCAAAGCGTGCCCTCCTCATCTTCGACGATGGAGTTCTTGGGTGCCTCAACTCCAGGCAGAACGAGACGCTCCGTTTTTCCAGTTTGGGGATCATAGCGATAGATGTTCTGGTCGAGACTGATCCAAATCTTGCGGTCACGTGTTTGGATCAGGAAACGCACCCAGCCGCTGTCGCTGCCGGTCGGAAAAAAAGTCGCGCGACCGTCACGTATCCTATAAACCCCCCTATTTGTACCGCACCAGAGCACACCTTCATGATCTTCGAGCATCGTGCCAACGGTATTGGATGCCGGAGTGACGCCGAACCGCGTCGTCGTGAAATCGCCCTCCTTGAATTTCACCACGCCCGCAGTATGGGTGCCGATCCACATGGCTCCCGGTTCCGCGCGGCTTTCGATGATGCTCCACACGTGACTGACTGGCAGCCCGTCGGTGACGCTGTAGTTTTTGAAGCTCACACCGTCATAAACTGAGACGCCTTCGTCGCTGCCGATCCACAAATACCCGCGGCTATCCTGATGAATCGCGGTGATCCATTGCGAGGGCAGGCCTTGTTTGGTGGAGTAATGCTCGAAGGGGAGGGTTTGAGGAAAGCATGTGAGAGCAAATTTGAATTGCAAAGTGAAGCAGAAAAGAATGTGGGACGGTTTAGGTAGTCTCGACATGACTGAAACAGATGAACTCAAAAAAAGTGCTTTTGACTAAATTTCGTTAGAGCACCAACAAAATGCGATTTCTCACTATTATTTTGCGTAGGCGAAAATCCATCAGCGTTTGGAATGAAGAAATATATATCACGCGCAACAACAAAACACAAGCACAAAAACTTCATCAGTCACGTTGAGCGAAGCAGTAGAGCAAAAGTTTTCCTTTGTGTTATGTAGATCCGAACTACCAACCTCGATTTAGCGCCATTGATAGTCTTGCAATTTGACGCCGTATTTGTTATCATCTTTCGCCAGGAACGGGCAGGTTGTGTGAGGCCTTGATTCAAGAGGCCGCAGGGTCGTTTAATGTTCTGGTGACGCGAGCGAGGCTTGGTGGGAATGTCGGATCGTTTCGAGTTGTTTGTCTGGAGGAATCTCGCATGAGTAGATTGCACACTTTGCATATTCGAGGGTTCAAATCCATTCGCGATCAGAGACTGGAATTGGATTCATTGAACGTATTCATCGGTGGCAATGGGGCCGGTAAATCCAACCTGGTGGGCGTATTTCATCTTCTCAATCGCGTGGCAAACCAACAGCTGCAAATTTACACGGGCGAAGACCGTTTCATTTTTGGACGCGAAACAACTTACTTTTGGAACAAAGATCAATACCCCAAACCATATGATGATGAAGCTTGGTTTGGTCATGTCGAAGCCCAAGTAGCTGAGTCGAAGAAAAAAATTGCCCAATACATTCGTGAACACTTGAGCAGCTATCGCATTTATCATTTCAATGATACCAGTTCTTCGGCACGAGTGAAACAAACTGGCGATTTAGCAGATAATCGCATTCTACGTGAGGATGCTGCCAACCTGGCGGCTTTTCTGTATAGGCTCGAACAGCGCGAGCCAGATCATTTTCAAAATATCGTCGAGACGGTGCGTCAAGTGGCGCCATTCCTAAAGCGCTTTAAACTTGCACCCTCCGCTCTCAATCTTGATAAGATTCGCCTCGAGTGGGAGGAAAACGGAAGCGACACCTATTTCAACGCTGCCGCACTCTCAGATGGCACATTGCGCTTTGTTTGCCTGGCAACGTTGCTCTTGCAGCCTGTGCTCCCTTCCATTATACTTATTGATGAGCCGGAACTGGGGCTTCACCCTGCCGCCATTCAGGTGCTCGCAGGCTTGATGGAGTCGGCAGCCACACGCACACAACTAATAGTGGCGACGCAATCCGTAACTTTAATTAATCAACTGCGGCCTGAGCATGTTTGGGTGGCTGATCGCGCGGAAGGCCAGAGTATTTTTCGACACTTGAAGGCAGCGGATATGTCTTCATGGCTTGAAGATTACGGCCTCGGTGAGCTGTGGGAGAAGAATATCCTCGGAGGGCGGCCCTGATGAAATAGATTATTACGGTTTGCCCTCGAATTTTCCAGGCATGTCCACGAGACCAATCGCATCATCGCATGAGCGAGCTCGCCACGTTGAGGCAGAGTGGGAACGAAAGATCGCTCATGAGCGCTTTCGCGCTTACCTGATGGTTCATGAATTTGAGGCGCTCTTATTCGCCAAGCCAGAGGAGTTGGCTAAAGCAGTCTATCAAGCGGATTCCAAAGACAAACTCATCAGCATCCGCACTTCGTTTTCAACTCCGGAAGATATTGATGACGATCCAAATAATGCCCCATCCAAGAGGATCATTAGAATATTACCTGCTTATCAAAAGACGCTCCATGGCCCTTTAGTAACCCATCGCATCGGTCTAGGAACCTTACGTCAAGAATGTCCGCATTTTAGAGAGTGGTTGGCCTGGCTTGAGGGCCTCTAAATCAACACGGGACAAATTTCAAGCTGTATGTCTGCTATCTCTTGTTACTTCTCATCCAGATGCAACAAAAAATCCGTCGATGCCGGTTTTTGTCCAAGCTGTCTTAGCATCGTGGTAATCTGCCCGCGATGATAAGTGGAATGATTGACGACGTGCTGCAACATTTGCCCGAGGGCATACTCCCAACGCTGGCCTTTGGTATTCAGATACGCAATTCGGCGCGAAAGCGATTCGTCTGTCAATTGATTGATGAAATCATTTCTTTCGCGCTCTACTTCGGACCAGCGCGCTTTGATGATCTCTAGGGTAGGAAAGTCTTGTGCATTCAGCAGAGCCGGCGGCGAAACGCCGCGCCAGCGCTCCAACCAAATCCATTCCGCTCCGAGAATGTGCACCAGGGTGTCGCGCACGGAGGGGAAGCTGCTGGAGAGATTCTGCGCGAATTGCCCCGGGTTGAGTGGTGAAACCGCAGTTAGTGTTTGCGCGTTCGCCCAATGGTTGTATTCGTAGAGCATTCGAATATCCTGGATATGCATTGTGCCTCGCTTCTGACAATGAGAACTTCAACGCCTCGTCTTTTTCGCTGATATTGGCCTTCATGTTTTTCGACTAATCATTCGCATTACAGGATGAACGGGATCAGTCTTCATCTTGTAAATCTTGTTCATCCTGTCAAGAAGAGTTCAGAGTTTTATTCTGAGAGTAGTTTGTGAATCGCATAATACACGGTATCCCGCCCGGCGATCTCCACTCGTTTGTCGTAATGCATTCCTGCCTTTTCCATGACCCGCAGCGAAGCGAGATTGGGTGCGTCCGCGCTGCCGATGATGCGTTCCATCTCGCAAGTTTCAATACCATAACGGATCAAAGCACACGCAATCTCCGTTGCATAGCCTTGGTTCCAGAGCGTTGGTGCCAAGCCGAAGAGTATCTGCAGCTCAGGCGGCTCGTGAAAATACCAAAATCCGCCGAAACCGATGATCGTCTCTTCCTTTTGTGGCAGAACCGCCCAAATACCGAAGCCATGCTGTTGGAACAAGAGGCCGCTTCGTTCTATGACCGCGCCGGCAAGCTCGCGCGAAATAATCTCGTCGTCCCATAAAAATTTGCGCACACCGGGGTCGGTCCATAAACGATGCATTTCGTCCAGATCCGTGGTCATGAGCGGGCGCAGATGCAGCCGTGAAGTTCGGATCTGAAAGAAAGTCACAGAAAAGCCCTCTTTAGCAACCAAACGCTTGATGAAGCTTAATTAGCCTCCCAGCTTCTGCCGCGCCTTCTGCAACGCGAGTTGCAGCGCTTCCTCGCATGTCGCCGCCTCGGCGCGCGCAATCGTGGCGCCGGGATTGAAATTCGAAACGTGACAATAGAAACGATCCCCGATTTTATAGGATTGCACACTTACTCGCACACCGGCGATTTCTTGCGTTTCAACGCGATGCTGTTCCGCTATAAGCATAATCAGACTCCTTGGGGCTTGAGGCGGAGGGCTTGGAGCGGAGAGCTTGGGGCATAGGGCTTGGGATGTCTCTATGCCCTTCGCCCTCTGCTCCTCGCCCTCAGCCCCACGCCCTCTGCCCTCAGCGCCTAGCGCTCTACCGGGGCGCCAACGAGATTGCCCCATTCCGTCCACGAACCATCATAGTTGCGCACGTTGGGATAGCCGAGCAAATACTTCAACACGAACCAACTATGGCTCGAGCGTTCGCCGATACGGCAATAGGCGATCACATCTTTGTCCGAAGTAACGCCCATGCTGGAGTACAACGCTTGCAGTTCATCGACACTCTTGAAAGTGCCATCGTCATTGCACGCTTTTCCCCACGGAATGTTTTTCGCGCCGGGGATATGGCCGCCGCGTTGGCAGGTTTCGGGCAACCCCGGAGGCGAGAGAATCTTGCCGGTGAATTCGTCAGGCGAGCGCACATCCACCATGACGCTATTTTTCGCCTTCATGGCCTCACGGGCATCCTGCAAAAACGCGCGTAAAGATTCATCCAATCCTGCGGCGCGATAGTTCGCCGATTTCCGCGAGGGCGCCTCCTTCGCTAGCTCCCGCCCTTCCGCCAGCCATTTCTTGCGGCCGCCGTTCATAATGCGCACGTCTTTGTGGCCGTACATTTTCAACTGCCAGAACGCCCAGGCAGCAAACCAGTTATTGTTGTCGCCGTAGAGCACGATCGTGGCGTCGTTGCCGATGCCGCTCTGGCTCAACAGCTTTTCGAGATCGGCTTTGCTGATGATGTCGCGTTGCAAAGTGTCGCACAACTGTGTTTGCCAATTCCAGCCAATAGCTCCTGGAACGTGGCCTTCATTGTAGGCGTTGGTGTCGACGTCGACTTCGACGATCGAGACTTGGGGATCGTTTTGGTGCTGCTTGACCCAATCGGTCGAGACCAGGGTCTCGGGCTGAGCATAGTTAGCCATATGGCAAGTTCCTTTCTGGAGTTTGTTTTGGGACGTCCATTTTGATTGGCTCTGAGTATTCATAATAGCCAATTGCCGCAAAAAAGCAATGGCAAAAAATGATTTTGTTTTTGATTTTTTACTTTGAAATAGACCGAATCATTCGCCTGCGCTGGCCTTGCGCCCGGCTCTATCGGTGCAAATTTTATCAAGCCTTTGATTATAATGCCGCACCTTTGCCCGAATTATGAAAGATAAGCAATACGCCGGAAGGCTTCAACTACATGAAGATGTAGTCACAGCCTATATTAATGAAGTGAACACTTTGACTCATAAAGATCGAATTTGCAGTGACCAGATGATTTCCCAAAACTTCCATAAGAATTAGGTGATGAAGCCGACACTAAAAACACGTGCCTCGCTTCCGCGACAGTCATTTCCGTGGGAGGAAGTTGGCATAAGCATGCTAAATTTTTACGGATTTCCAGGGTCAGGGGAAGAAAAATCCGCCCTCCGTCGTCTAAGTAATAAAGGCAAACCAATTGGAATTGGCGACAGGCATGCCCCTGCACTTGGCAAAAACAACCGCGGAACATACGCTGGACTTACGCACGATTTTTCTCTCTCGTCACCGGCAATTGTACAAGGTGGCGTATCATCTCACCTTGTCAAGCCACGACGCGGAGGACGTCGTACAGGAAGTCTTCGTGCGCTTGCACAACAAGCTCGAGCAGTTTCATGGCGAAGCCAAGCTCTCCACCTGGCTGTATCGCATGACCGTCAATGCCAGCCTGGATGCGCTGCGGAGATTCAAGCGGCGGCAAAAATGGGAAACCCCCTTGACGTTGATCGTAAATGCGGAGAACCTCGCGCGCGAAAGCTCGGCGCCGCCGGAGTATGTTGAAATGTCGGAAAAGCTCCGGCAAGCGCTGTCACGTTTGCCCAAACCCTACCGTGCCGTCATCGTACTGCGCGATTTTGAGGGCCTGGCATATGGTGAGATTGCGGAGGTATTGCTAATCGACAAAGGAACTGTGGCGTCGCGTCTGCACCGGGCTTATTCCAAATTGAAAAAAGAGCTCCTGGTTCTGGGTATAGATCAAAGCTACATAAGGTCGTGACGCAGACTGCCTGTCTGCACACGCTTTATGGGCGAGACCATAATACCGACTGCCAGTCTGCAAACGCATTCAAACCCGAAGCTTGCGCGACCTAGAGAAATAACATGAAAAAGCTCATCTCCTGTCTGCATCATCGCCGCCTGCACCGCTCGCTCGTGCTCTACGCCGACAATGAGTTGCCGCCGAACGAGCTGGCAGGGATGCACCAACACGTCGAGTATTGCGCCGCATGCCGTCAAAGGCTCGCGGACCTGCGCGCCTGTCGCGAGCTGTTGCAGGCAGGCAAAACCTCTCCATTCATTCCGACGGAACAGTTGTGGCAGCGTATCAGCAGAAAAACCTCGACTTCGTCACCGCGGCGGCTCAAGCTCGGGGAGGTTTTTCCTTCCTTCAAGCGGCGTCATTTGCGCTGGATAGCTGCAGCTGCGATGGTGATTGTGCTGGCCGTGGCGATTTGGAAGGATACGCACGATGCGCGCCTCACTTTTCCCGACAGCGCGATATCTCCTGCCACTGCAATCGATTACGGCATGTTTCTGGATGATCTGCACCGCGAGGTTCCCAATGGCAGTTTCTACAAGCGCTATCCAGCGCAACTGGTGAAGCATGCCGAAGCACAACAGGCGATTGCTTTCCCGCTCGCCCCCATTGCGGCGCTGCCCGATTCTTTTCGTTTGGACAGCGTCCGGGTGCTGGAATGCAACGGCAAAAAATGTATTCAATTCACTTGTACCAAGGCCGGCAAGGTGATCAACATTTTTCAACACGCCCTGGGGCAACCCTGGACGCTGGGAAGATATGCCGTCGCGCGCAGGCCCATTTGCAATGTGGAATGTTTACTCGTGAATGCAAAGAATTTTGCTGCGGTGAGCTGGCAGGGGAGAGGTTCGGAGTATTTGGCGGTTGGAGAACTTACGCCGCAGGAGCTCGGCCAGGTGGTGCAAGCATTGCGATGAAAGCCATGGCAATTCACATACATTTAACTGCGAACAACTTACCAAGGAGAAGTAACATGAAGAAAGGTCTTCTGGCTTTGGCTGCGCTCATGCTATTGGCGCTCGGCAGCCTGGCAATGTCGTCCGAGCAATCGGCGGCGAAGCAAAACAGCACTTCAGTCTGCCAGCCCTCCGATTGTTGTCCGATTCCCTGTCCGAGATAATCGACAATGTGGTACAGTGACGAAGCCCAGCTTCGTCACTGTAGTATTGGTCATGCGCTCAGGAAACAAGTCAAAACATGAAAAAATCTAAAATCGGTTGGTAGGTTTTCTATTCGTTTCGGAGGCTGATTTGCCAGACCTCTGCAACTTGGAAACCTGGTGTACCGCGAGTGCCGGCACCGAGCATAGTGCTGATCAGCTTATGGGGACTTGATCTGGAAGCCGAAACTTATCCATGCGGCAAGGCTACCCCTTACAGAATAAGCATTGAGCTCCGTTACAAGCTGGGTGCGTCCGCCCAGCGTGCTCCCGATCAGAAGACCGGGTGTAAATCCATCCAGTGTGATCTTCGACGATTTGCCGAACAATTCGTATTCAACAGTTGAAGAGAGGTAGATGCCCTTCATTCCGCCATATAAACGCTCGGTGCCGAACAATAACGCCGGGTTTATGGTAAAGGCGTCGACGTTGTTGGCATCTTCATCGAATATGTTTCTCGTGCTCGTGTAGGAGAATCCCAGATCGAGGGCCAGATAAGGGGCGGCATCGTGCAATTGATATTTCAAGTCTGCGCCTATGCCGCCCGAAAGATTAGGAATGCCAAAGAATTTCCACCCGGCTTGCGTTCTCTTTCCCAGCCCATAGTATCCCCAGATATCAAATTCCGTCATGCCGCTCACCCCATTCTCAACAAACAGCGTCCCTGCAATTCCGTGCTTGCTCTCTCCGCGCTCAAGCACCTTGGGCGATTGCAGTGTTGACATCGATACGCAGCCTGAGTACAGAAGGCAAAACGCCACCCCAAGCCACGTGCCCGGCAATGCTTTCAAGCTCATCTTAACCTCCTGATTGAGAGTCACGCTAAATGAGCGTCCAAAAGATCGGCGGCATGAAATTGCTATTGACAAGGGGATTCTATTTACGTGGAGGGGAGAAATTGGAGGGGCGCGCAAAGCTAAAGAAAGCTTATTGAGAATGTTTCAAGAATGTAAAAAACCAACTGCAAAGCTGCAACAATTTTTTTGCCTTAATTCGACGAAGATGAAACATGGGGAACACCCCTTTTGCCTCTGATCGCACGACTCAGGCTGTTGGCACCTGGCAGTCTGGGTATGTTGACCGAGCAATCATGCCTTCTTAGTGCAAGAGGCATTTTTTGAATCGCTCCTCTTTGGATTGGATTTGATGCTCTTGCGATAAATGCGCGCGCACGTCCCCGGTAGTGGCGATGTTTCCCTTTTCAGTCATTGCACATGAGCAACTCTTTCCGTTGGTGCCGGTCGTCAGCAGGGGCGGGCAACAACTCGCCAGCATTAAAGCAAAAACAATCACCGCACCGCCGAGCAGCAATGTACGAGAACCAGGCCGGGAAATAATTCGTTGAAACATGGGTATTTTCTCCTTGATTGGTATTCGTCGTCAAAAGTTGAGCCGTGCAGACACAATCATTTCTCCTTGTCTTTACTTGATCAATGCCATTCTTTTCTGAAAAACATTCCCTGCCGCGGCCATGCGGCAGATGTAGATCCCCGACGGCGCGCTGCGACCCAAATCGTCTGTCCCTTTCCAACGCACGGCGTGAACCCCGGCCTTTACCCTGCCGTCGATCAAAGTTGCGATCTTTTGGCCGGCGATATTGAAAATCGTGATCACCACATGCGCTTCACGCGGCAATTCGTATTTGATTTCGGTTTCGGGATTGAAGGGATTGGGATGATTCTGCCACAGTGCGAAGGTCGCGGGGATTCCAGCGGAGGTGTGATCTTCCTCCACACGGGTCGTGCCGATGGTCACCGCGCCATTGGTGACGGATAACAAGGGTATCAGGTTCGTGAACGTCAGTGCCGCGGCCATCGCTGAAAACTCGAGATCGAGTGCGGTGCTCGTGCCGTTGGCGCCGATCGCATTGAAAGTGCACGTGAGCACATTAAATTTGCCACCGGCGCCCATGGCGTTCGCGCCATTGAAGCTGAGCTGGCCGTTGGCAGTGTTGTTCGTGCCGACCACACCGGTGAAACCCGATTTCACGCCGGAATGATTCACAAAGCTGAGCACCGCGGTATTCCAGTCCAGCGTGCCCGAAAAGCTGCCCAGAAGCTGCGCCGGAGAAGTCTGCGAGAGATCGATATTGATGTCCACCGTAACCGGCACGCCGGTCGCCGCCGTTGTCGTCGACGGCGCTGACTCTGCTTGTACCAGGTTCTGCGCAAACAATCCTTCGCTGCGTAAGAAAAATGCAATGGCCATGTGAAGGAACATCGCTGCTGAAGAGTCTTTTACAAGTTTCATGATAAACCTCCTTTTCAAAGTTGTTGGCTGGGGCTGGATACTTGATACTGGATGCTGGATACTTGAATTCAGAGACGGGCGAGTATCCAGCATCCAGCATCAATCCTCGACCCCTGATCTTCGATCTTCAATCTTCAATCTTCGATCCTCGATCTTCAATCCACTCGTCACCCTCCCCCCGCAACTGCCGGGATTCCCCACCGGGAACGGCACCACGATGCCGGCGTCGTACGAAAGAATAATCAACGCATCGGTGGAATTGGTTGTGCCATCGGTATTCACGTCCCCGCAGCCGGCGTTGATTTTGTCAAGAATCGCCGGCGGCAAGGTGATACCCGCGTCGTAGGAGAGCACGATCAGAGCGTCGGTGGAATTGGCAGCGCCGTCGTCGCTGACGTCGCCGCAGAGCTGGCAGTCGCTGCCAATGATGCGAAACGGACCGTTGGCAATCGTGAGCAGCGGCAGCAGATTTGTGAAAGAGCCGGCAGCGGCCATCGCGGAAAAATTCAAATCGAGAACGCCATTTGTACCGGAGGATCCCACGACTTCTAAGGTCACCTCGAGAATCTTGAGATCGCCATCCGCGCCGTTGGGATTGCTGCCGTTGAAATCCAGGGCACCAGAGTTGGCATTCGCAGTATTCACTACGCCGGTGAAGCCCGCGAGAACGCCGGAATGATTCACAAAACGCAGCAACGAAGTATTCCAGCTTAGGCTGCTGCTGAAGCTGCCCAACCGGTCGTCGGGCGGCGCACAGATGCGCATGTCCACGAAAATCTCCGCGGTAAACTGGCGGTTTTCCAAAACATCAGAAGGCAACTCCACGCGCGCAGTCACGCGGCAATCCGTGGGCTGAACAAAGAGTAGGCAGGGAATGAAGCCCGGCCGTAGAATCTGATTCACGCTCGACGCTGTCTCTGTCGGATGTGCCTGCCCGGCTGTGGCAAGCAGAATGAAACTCGACGCCGACGAGAAGCTGCCCACGGAGCTAACTGCATCGCAGTGCAGTTGAAATTGCGCTCGTGCTTCGCCATACACTAACAGCAGGAGGAGCGCAAGCAGGGAGATTTCTCGCAACCAAAGTTTTTCTCTGTTCATGTTTGATCTCCTATAGGGTTGCCTGGGCGAATGCTATTCGCCGGTGCGCTCGCTGTTTTCATCCTGCTGCATCGCCGCCAGCGATTGGACCACGGCTTGCAACGTCGTAATTTCCTTTTGCTGCTCCTTCACGGCTTCGATCAAGAGCGCCACCAAACGGGCATAATCCAAAGCACTGGCATCCTTTCCGTTTTCTTCGTACATGATGACTTCCGGAATCACCTCGCCAACTTCTTCGGCAATCAGGCCAATGTCATGTTTGCCATCTGCCTTCCAGTCGTAATAGACACCACGCAGCCTTTGCACTTTGTCGAGCGCGCCGGCAATGGGGGCGATGTTCTTTTTCCATCGCTTCGAGCTGCATACCCCAATATTACCTGTAGCACAGATGTCCCCGACCACGTGCAGTTCTTCGGTCGGCGCTATCGTTCCAATGCCGACTCTGCCATCGGTGCCGATGCGCATACGCTCAACATTGTTGGTGCGGAAGTTCAGGGGATGGAAGGAAGCCGTGCCAATGGTGCCAATATTTCCTTCGGCATTGAGTTGGACTTCCACTCCTGGTCCGCTGCTTCTTACGGTGACTGCTGCTCCTGATAGGAGATTGACGAAAATCCCGTTGTTGTTGATGGCGGACGAGCCAGAGCCATTGCCGACAACCAACAGTTTCCCTGGCGTCGTCGTCCCGATGCCGATATTGTTTCCGGTTGGATTGAGCGCCAAGTGGCCGCCGTAGCTTTGAATCCATTTGTAACCCGTCGTATTTTGGCTGCCCAACAGCAATCCGTTTTCTGCCGAGGGCAGGCTTGCCGGCGGAGTTCCGGTCTTAAGAATGTGCAAAGCTCCGCTCGGGTTGGCTATCCCGATACCGAAGTTGCCATTCTCAAGAAGCGACATCTTGAAGCTGCCAGAGATGGGCGCGACAAAGCCAAGCCGATTCTTGAACTGCAACTGTGATTCCGCTATGCCATTGCTGGTGACGGCCATTAGACGAGTATACGAGGCGAGCGCATCAGTGCTGGAAATATCGATAAATCGATTGCCAGCACCCGTCACATGAAGGGCGGCCTGTGGATTCAGTGTTCCGATACCGACGCTGCCGGTATTGGTGATGAACATTTTCGACAGATTGTTGGTAACGATATTGAACCCGTGATTGGACTGCGTGCCCACTTGCCCGAACACCTGCGATGCATCAGAAGCCAAATGGGTCTGCACCGCACCGTTGTTCAAGCGAATGTCTCCCGTTTGCCCGGCGCCTGTGCCGACGGTATGCAGCGCTGTCGCCGGGTTTGAAGCCCCGATACCGATTCTACCGGTGGTCAAAATGTTTTGTGCACCGAAGTTGGGATTGATTTTGGTGCCCGTGATGGCGGCATTGGTATTCACATCGGCATCCACGATGGTGTTGTCCTGAATCATCGCGCTGTTGATCCCGTTGTTGGCAACGGCAAGTGTTACATCGCCCGTAACGCCGCCGCCCGTCAAACCCGTGCCGGCATTCACTGCCGTGATATCTCCGCCTCCACCGCCGGGCGTTGCCGCAATGGTCAACGTGTTTCCGCTCGGAGTGATTGAAACATTCGCGCCCGCTGCCAGCGTAACGTTGTCGCGCAGATTGTTCAGGCTCTTCACCACCTGTCCGCTCGCGATCTTTGGAGCGGTAACGGCATTGTCCGCGATTTTTGCGGTGGTGATGCCATCGTCAGCAACCCTCAGAGTGACATCGCCCACGCTGCCGCCGCCGGCCAACCCCGTACCGGCATTCACCGCCGTGATGTCCCCGCTTCCACCGCGGCTGGTGAAAGCATAAGGCACACTGCCAAAACGCCGCCGCGGCGTGAGCACTGCGCTATCGATGGTGATTTCGAGATACCGTTCGGTGCCGCCGTCAAACAAATTCAGAGGAATCGGATCCACACTACCCAACAGCACATTAAACACGCCGTTGCTTACAACAACGTTCTGAATTTCCGAATACAACGCTGTTCCGCCGGTCGCTGCTGCAAAAATGCCGAATCTGATCGAAAAGGTACCGTTGGCGGGACGACCGCTGGCGTCGGTCAACTGCCCCTGATAGTTGATCAGTTGTGGCACCTGCGCATGTGTGCTCGCCGCCAGCAAGAGCAACGCTGTGATAAGAATCGTCCAAGCTCTGCGCTGTGAATTCATGTTGGTCCTCCTGGGAATGAAAGGGATAAAATTTCTTGCAACTACAGACGAAGCCCGTCTTGTTCGCGTAAAATATATGCAGCGGAGGCAGCGGCAACAACTCCACGAATATGTAGGAAGTAACCCCATATTCATGCAGGCGGCGGGATCGAGTTTGGTTTTCGGCGTGTAACTTTCCAGCGTTACTTTGCCTCAAACCGACAAGCTCGCAGCGCGGCGGAAACGCAATCAAAATGAAAAACCGCCATCCTATAAGCGCGGGACAGAGACGCAAAGTTCAAGCAGAACTTTTCTTTGCGATCCTTTGCGAGGCTCTGCGTGACAAATTCCCAAGCCGGGCAAACCGTCGGCGATGCACGTGATACCGTCTGTCATCTGGCGCTCGCCAAAGTTGATCAAAAGGCCGAGGCGCTTGTCTGCCAGGCGCAGATCGGTTTAAATCTGTTTTTTCTGCGGAGAATTACTATCTCACGCAAAGCTTACGCGGAGATTACGCAGAGATTTTCCTGGTGAGCCTTTGCGACATTGTCCTGCGCTTTCGGGATGAATGTTTTTGCTTTTATGCAAAGACTGCACCCTTCAAATCGTTGGGAGGCTTAAAGCGGAGAATCTTGGAGGTTAGTGCAAAGCAGACGAATTCTACCTGAGCCTTGCGTGATGCTTGCGGTCAGGGTTGCCTGGTGATCCATTGTTACGAGGGCGTTCACTAAAGCACGAAATTCTGGTTCTACAACAGATGAGCGCAGGGTGAAAGGCGCAGGAGGCGAGCTTGTCCCTTGCCTGCACCCTGCGCGCTTCGGCCTATTTGAAAAGCACCAGCTTCATCGACTTGACGAGCTCACCAGCCTGCAGCCGATACACATACACTCCGCTCGCCAACTGTGAGGCATCGAAGCTGGCCTCGTGGTATCCGACGCTCATGCGCCCTTCAACCAATTGTACAACTTTCTGGCCTTGTATATTGTACACTGCCAAGCTCACGTCAGCATCAACCGGGAGAGCGTACCCGATGGTGGTTGTTGGATTGAAGGGATTGGGATAGTTCTGGGAAAGTGCAAACTCCTGCGGTGCTGCTTTGTGTTCCGCTACACTTGTCAAGGCGCCGAGATTGCCAATGCCAAACAATCCGCCAGTCCCGATGAACGAAGCTGTGGCACAATGCGGAGGTCCCGCACTGTACGTGGCCGCTGTTTCAATCCATTCTAAACCGTTGTGCCAGCCCATTGCCACTCCCGCCTCGGGATTGAATTGTGAGCCAGCAGGATCGCCCGGCTCCCATTGAAACGTCAGCGTTAAATTGCTTGCGGCGATGCCTGGATGTGAAATTCCCCATTGCCGTCGCAGCACACCATCCGGCTGTTTCGGTTGAACCGTGAAAGAGTCTTTCACTTGTACGTAAAATGTTTGTGGTCCGCCACCCCCGGCGCGTACAATAGTGACCGGATTATAAGTTGCAGCAGATCCACCAACGGGGAACTCAAAGCTCTCTCCCGGCGAAATGGGTCGAGCAATATAACCGGAGTGCAGCGTAACAGCGTGACTTTCCCTGGAGGCACCGTGTACCGTGCCCAAGAGCGTCAGAATATAGGGAAGAACAAGATTGCCTGCCGAAAAAGTGAGGCTCTGATTGACCGTTGTGGGGTTATCCAGTCTAACGCCCGCGGGGTTGTCGATCGTCAAATGATCAAACGTATGCGTGCTATTGATGCCGCCGATCAGTTGCTCGGTAGACCCGCTGAAAGCCACTGTTCTTGCATTCGGATTGAAGGTTCCTCTGTTGGAATTCGTAGTCCAATTCCCACCCAAATACAAATCTCCGCCCGGGGCATCGCCTAAAGATAGTGCTCCCTCAAAGTGTACATTGCCTCCGACGGTGAGAGCATTGTTCACGCCAATGTTGCCAAAATCCATGTACAACGACGACCCTGTATGGATGCGAAGATCACCGGAGAGACCGCGGGCAGCGGTGCTTCCGTTAGGGTAATTGAGAATGGTGTTATTGTCGATCGAGACATTCGAAGGATAACCGGCGCCGGAGGTTGCGCTCCATTCATCGCCTCGCGCGTAAGTGCCTCCGGTTGCGTAGGCGAGGGTCGATCCGCTCGCGTAGGTTGGGGCGCCGGTGATGAAACCGCCGGGTTGCAGGGAAAGCAGCTTGTTTATGGTCAGATTGCCGCCGCCGCTCATCGGGACATAGGTGTATAGCTCCTCCACTGTACGAGCGCCATTGAATGTGACTCCTCCGGGACCTTGCACATATACCCAGCGCGGGCCGTTTGTACTCGGCCAAAATACGTTTGTACTGTCGATAACGCCGCTGGCTACATTTTCCAAAAAAAGAACCGTTGAGGGTCCGTAGCGAAAGGGATTGCCGGTGACCGACCCGTCTTCGTAAGTAAACCTCCCGTCGATGAGTATATCGCCGAGATTGTGTATAGCGGCCGTGGAGATTCGCGCAACAAGGTAACCGGAAGCTCCTTTCAATATGATGAATCTTCCTCCCGCATTGATGTGAGCCCTTGCTCCGGCGAGCAGATCGAGACGTCCGTCATGGATGGCAAGTTCGCCCGATACCACCAGGTCGTATGGATCAATGTCGCCCTTGGTAATGGTCAGATGGCCGTCGAGCCCGCGGACTTCAAGGCGCCCGTCGACCGTAAGTTGATCTGCCAGAACGGTGGAGGTGATCTTGACGGTATCTACTGTTCCATTCGTATAGCGTTGAACAGTAATGGCGCCATACTCATAGCTGGGCACACGTTCTGCTGGGCACCACTGCGCAGTCTCAGGATGGTATTCTTCCCACGTGGTGGTATCTTCCCAAGCACCATTTTGGATGCTTCTGAATTCATGCCGCCACAATTCTTCTGGATCAGTTGGGCATTGCTGCGCCCACGACAAGGCGCTCATCGCGCTATAGCAAAGAGCTCCGATGACAATCTTAAGCGTTGGGGTCATGAAATGGTCCTTTCTGGATTGGCGATTGACGATTTCCGAAGGATCTACTACTTTTTCAAATCGTAAGTCGTAAATCGCCAATCTTCATTCATCATAAAGCAGGCAACTTTCCTCATTTTACCAAAGCCAGCTTCCTGGTTTCGGCAAATTCTTCGGCCTGCAAGCGATAAAAATAAACACCGCTGGGCAAGCCAGCCGGATTCCAACGAACCGTGTGCTCACCAGTCGCCTGTTTTTCGCTCACCAGCATTTCGATTTCCTCGCCGAGAGCATTGTACACCTTTAACGTGACAAAGCCCGCCTTTGGAATCGTGTACCGAATCGTGGTCGACGGGTTGAATGGATTGGGATAGTTCTGGCTCAAAACATAATCACTAGGACTCCCGGAAATCTCCTCATCAACGTATGTCAGCACGTCGTGCCAAATTCCGAAATAGTGAGAGGGTTTGTTGCCCGCCGTTTGAAAGCTGCCTCCGGCGTGCAGCCCATTCCCTATCACAGCGAGGGCAGAAACGCCGGAATTCGTCCCGCTGCCCAATGCCGACCAAGTGATTCCATCCCACTTGGCTACGTAGTTCGCGCTCACGTCACCTGCGGCGTTGAAAAAACCGCCAGCGTACACGCCGCTCGCATGCGCCGCGATAGAAGTAACGGTGCTATTCACGCCGCTGCCCAATGCCGACCAATTGCCGCCATCCCACTTGGCGATGTTGTTGGCGCTGACTCCACCCGCTATGCTGAAGTATCCTCCCACATATACCTCGTTGCCGATCACGGCGATGGCAGTGACGCTGCTAAAGTCGGGGATACTCACTCCACCACCCAACGCTGACCAACTGCTGCCATTCCACTTGGCAATGTTACTCGCGGAGACGCCACCGGCTGAACTGAACTGGCCGCCTACATACACCTCGCTGCCAATTACCCCGATCGCCGCAACGTAGCCTGAATTTTCCACTGTACCGGATACCCCGCCACCCACCTCGGACCAACTGCCGCCGTCCCACTTGGCGAGGTTGTGGGCGCTTACGCCACCCGCAGTGGCGAAAAATCCGCCTACATATGCGTTGTTCCCGGTCAAGGCGATGGCATTGACGCTGCCAAAGTCAGGGGAACCCACTCCATCGCCCAACGCCGACCAACTGCCGCCATCCCATTTGGCAATGTTGTTGGCGCTCACTCCACCAGCCATGCTGAAGAAGCCGCCAACGTACACCTCGCTCCCACTCACCGCAACAGCGGAAACGTAGCCCGGATTCTCCAATGTGCCGGAGACGCCGCCACCCATCTCAGACCATGTGCTACCATTCCATTTGGCAACGTTGTTGACTCTTACCCCACCCGCCGTTTTGAAAGAACCTCCGGCATACACTTCGCTCCCACTCACGGCCAGGGCGGCAACAGCGTTGTTCATGCCGAGTATATCAAATCTGGGATCCCAATTCACGTCTGCGGCCGTGCCCAGCCCCCCGGAGGTAGCCACGACGAAGCGAAAGAATTCCGTACAGGGGAATCCTGCTAAAGTGCTGGCGAGGAAAGGGTCGGTTCCTGAAGCCGTGGTGTTGCGAATGACTTCGACGTATGACCCGTTGTAAAAATACGTGGAGGAGGTGTTACGATTGAAATCTGACCCCTCTTCCACGCCGGCCCATTGAAACGTGAGCGCGGCGTGATTGTCACCCCCCGTGGCTTCTCGAATATCCCAAGTTCTTAGCACGCAGAGAGAGTCGCTGAGTGCGCCGGGGTCAATAGTCGCATCAACCCGAACTCTGAATGTGTCCGTCGAATCAGCGGGAGCGAGCGAGATGGTCAACGGATTATAACTTGTTTCGGTTGGAGCGATGGGGAATTGGAAACTGTCACCGCCCGCCATGGAGCGCGCGACGTGACCATTGCCATAAGTGACGACGTGGCGCGCGGGCGAAGCACCGCTCACCGTGCCTGAAAGAACCAGGACGCCCTGGTTCGGTCCAACTCTAATATTACCGGCGGTGAATGTCAACATCCCGCGTACAGTGACTGAATCTTCTACCTCCGCGCCCGAAATGGAAATGCCCGAGGAGTTGTTGACCACAAGATCATCAAACGCCGTCACACCGCCGACGATTTGTTCACTCGCTCCGTCAAATAACACGGATCTACCATTGGCCATGAGCGTCCCATTGCAGAACCAATTGCCGCCAACGTGCAGGTCCGCGCCGTTCGTTGTGCTTAGCTCAAGTGCACCCTGGTACTGGATGGAAAGACTCCCAGGACACGTACGGTCGCTGCCCGGCATGTTCACCTTTATGCCCTCGTTGATGATGACGTTCATCGGAACTCCGGAACCGACACTAGTTCCGCTTCTCCATTCTGCGCCGACGTTATAGGTGTCACCGGCGTTATAGACGAGTGTTGCTCTATCGGTGTAGATTGGGGGAGAATCGAAAGATCCTCCGGTGATGATCTGAACGGTACCGGAGAATGTTAGATTGCTAGCGTTTAGTACTCCCGCTGCCGTTTGGAATAAGCTGCTCACGAGACGGGCGACGTTCATCCTTATGCCGCCCTGCACGTGAACGTTCGCAGGACCGTTTGTGACTGGCCAGATTATGTTTCCGCCATTGATCAGGTCGCTGTTATTGACGTCGTATAATTCCGGGGAGTTGAATATAAGCGCTCCGTTTGCCCCATAAATTAGTGGATTGCCGGCCTGGCCCTCCTGTTCCACGCCTTCGAACTGGAACGTGCCCTCGATTTGTGTCTCTCCGGGGTTGATCAATTTGCCTGCGACCAGCAACGTACCGAATACTTGTGTCGTCCCCATATTGGTAAGCGTTCCGCCAACCAAGACTTGAACCGCCCCAAAGACAGTGAGGTCCGTTCCCAGCCCATCCGCTATCGTCAGACTCTGCTCGCTCATCACTCTGAGAGCACCGCTCACGACAACCTGGTCTGCGGTAACTTCTGCTGTAACGGTGATGGTGTCACCGAATTGTATGGTAATCACTCCCGCCGTAGCGGTGGGGCTCTGCCGGGCGATGACCCAGGTGTGTGTGCTGTCGAATACTTCCCACGTGGATGGCAAGTTCCAGGTACATTCTGCACATCCATGGCGGCTTCTGTAGTCACCGACTGATTGTCCCCAGACCACCCCGTTCATCGCGGCATGGCACAGAATGAGGGCCAGCGACTTTATGGATGATTTCATATAGTGCTTCTCCTTTGGCCTTTGTAAATGAGGAATTGTTAAGAGGTCCACAATATTGCAAATGCGGACTACTTCATCAACACCAATTTTTTCTGCGCGACGAAATCCCCCGCCTTGATCACGTTCACATACACGCCGCTCGCGACTTGGTGGTCGCCCTCATCGCTCGCGTTCCATACGACGCTGTGGTAGCCGGCATTCATTTCACCCAAAATCAACTGGCGTACGAGCTGGCCTTGCATGTTGTGGATCGACAGGCTCACCGCGCCCGCTTCCGGCAGGGCAAAGCTGATCGTTGTCACTGGATTGACGGCATTTGGCCATGGATGTCCACGGCCTCGGCGTTGCCATTTTGATCCACGGTGCTTTGGACTACAGGAGCTCCCGAAAAAAGCGTCTTCGGCAGCCTACCCACAAAGAAAAGCGTTATTAAGAACGCCAAAAGCAGGGTAGGCCAAGTTGATTTTGAACTCATGACAGGTTCCTTATTTCATCAACAGTAAGCGCTTTGTCTGAACAAAACCCTCAGCCTCCAAACGATAGATATAAACGCCGGAAACCAGGCGGCTCGCGTCCCAACTGATCTTGTACGCGCCGGGAGCCAAAGGCTGATCCACCAGCGTTGCGACTTCCTGTCCGGCGAGATTGTATATTTTTAGCCTGACCACGCTCGCGCGCGGCACGGCAAATGGTATCGCGGTCACCGGATTGAAAGGATTGGGAGTGTTCTGTTCCAGGACAAATTCTGTGAAGTGGGTAATACTCGCGCGATCGCCCAGATTACTCGCATATACATTGCCATTGCCATCGACTGCCAGGTCCCTGACATGGCTGTTGAAGCCATTCAAAGAAAAGCGATCATCCCAGTTTTCGTCGCCGGGCGTAGCCATGAATTGGGCGCTACTGACTGCTTGTTGCGCTGTGCTGGCGGGCATAAAACGTGGCTTGCCGTTCGGGCTCGTCACCATTTGCCAGCCTGCCCGATCGACGCTGCCTTGAATACCGCTTTCGAGGTTGAGCGTTCCGTCACTATTGAGCAACTGCTCCAGCGGCACTCGGGTGTCGGGCAAGCTTCGCTCGTCTTGAGCCAGCACGCTACCACCCAGGCTGAAAACCAAGAACACGCCCAAATACAAAGGCATACTCCAATGCGCTCTCATCATAAATTTTTCCTTAATAAAAATCATGAAATGATCGATCACTGGCACCCGAGCGCCGTTTTAATCTGATTGGCCCCGTTTATCAATTGATTCGCTTGATCCAGCGTAAGTTTTTTGCCGGCCTACGCGTTCACTTCGTTTATGAACGCAGTGAGTTCATTGCAAGCGCCGCTGAGGTCACCTGCGTTGACGGCATCCTCGGCCTGTTCCAGCTTCACGGTCAAGCTGTTTTCAATGCCCTGATGGAGATTATTGCTGCGCACGAGATCAATAAGATTGCGAATGGCCCGGGCAGCATCCAGCGTGAGCAGGAAAGCATGGTTCTCTCCATTGACTATTCCTCGGCCCACGATCATTCGCCCGTCGTCACTGATGTCGGTGGCAAGGCTGAGTTCCCAACCGGAATCAGCCGGGCTCAGGTCATTCAAATCCTGCATCGCGCCGCCGTTGATCAAAAAGGCATGCTGCCGGTTATCTGCGGTGTAGGCGTGGCCGACCACCTGGCCTGAGATGTTGCTTCTATATGCAATACTCTCACCGCCAAGTGTGCCGAGGTCGATTATCGTGCCATTGCTCCAAAGCGTGGCACGAAATGGGCCGCCGCTGACAAGGTTCGACCAGCCGACCACCTGACCGGCGTCGTTCAAATTAAAAGCGACGCTCTGGTTACCGCCGAGCGTGCCGAGGTCGATCATGCCGTTTTGGTCCCGGAGATAAGCGTGCCAGCGTTCGTCGGGTGGAGTATGCGAGCCACCGGCGATCTGCCCGGAAGCATTTATTTGATTGGCCCAACTGATTGTGCCGCCCAGGGTACCGAGGTCGAACATATCTCCGTTCTCATACAGAAATGCATGCCTCGCGTTGGTTGCCGTGCTCGCCGATCCGACAATCTTGCCAGAAGCATTGATGCCGGAGGCGCGACTCTCAGTGCCGCCGAGCGTGCCGAGTTCGATCATGCCACCGTTGCGGTATAGAAAAGCTCGACGGATGCCCTGGGCATTGTCCGCCTGACCAATGATCTCGCCGGCATCATTGATGCCCGAAGCTATGCCATGGTTGCCCCCTAAAGTTCCGAGATCAATGAGTTGTCCGTTCTCATAAAGGAAGGGATGCTGCAAGCCGTTGGCAAGCGTTGCAGCGCCCACGATCTGACCGGAAGCGTTGATATCGAGTGCGGCACTGAATATCCCACCCAATGTGCCGAGGTCGGTAACGGCATAAACCGCTGCTGTGACCGAGGGCATCGCGGAGACGCGATCAACGGATGAGATTTTCGCGGGAGTGAAATGACTCTGCACATGGCTCGGCAGTAGGGCGGCCTCAAATGGAATGTTTCGTACTGCCTGGATGTCGTGAAACAAAAAAACGGCAATTGTTTAGACTTTTTCCCCAAATGGCAAGACTATTAATCGCAAGACTGTTCAAAGCTCTTTTTGTGTTTATTTGTTTTGCCCCGAATAGCTTGACAATGTTAAGTTAAATCCGCGTCATCTCAATCTGTCATGCTGTAAGCATCTTCCCTAGGTCTTGGTGCAGCCCTCTTGGGAAGATGCTTACAGCATGACAGACAACATCAGGCTAAGAGGCAAAATTCACGTAGAAGACTCTATTTCATCAACAGCAAACGCTTCGTCTGAACCGAGCCTTCAGCTTCCAAACGATAGATATAAACCCCGGAAACCAGGCGGCTCGCGTCCCAGTTGATTCTGTGCACGCCGGGCGCCAAGGGCTGATCCACCAGGGTTGCGACTTCCTGTCCAGCGAGATTATATACTTTTAGCTTGACCTGGCTTGCATGTGGCACGGCAAATTGTATTGTCGTCACCGGATTGAAAGGATTGGGAGCATTCTGCTCCAAGACAAACCCCGCCGGGTCGGCCCCAATCGCGCCATCACCAGGATCATTCGCAGTATTTTTTGAGAGCGTGCCTGCTCCACTCAGTGCTGTAATGATTTGGTTGGCACCGTCAAGCAAGGGCTGTCCCTGCGCGGACGTGAGCTTGCCTGAGTTGAGGAAGGCGTTGACCTGATTGGTAAAAGCCTCCAATTGGTTGATGGCCGGATGCGTATGGCCTTGGTCCAACTGTTTAATCGCAGCTTCGAGTTTGGAGATCAAGGCATTGCCGTTGCCCTGATTCAAAGCACTTGCCGCGACCAGGGTCTGCACTTTTTCGATGAGGCCTTGGATGCCCTGTTGGGGTGTTTGCACGACAACTTCAACAGTGTAGTCGGTGTAGCCGCCGTCTTTGTCCGTGATGCGGCCCTTGGCAGTGAAGGTGCCGCTGGTGGGATAAGGACAGGTATGTGATGTCGTTGCTGTAACGTCATTGACTTCGAATGTGCCGTCATTGTTACAATCGTACGAATACAAGAAGCCAGCCGTTACATCCGTTGTACTTGGATCGAGTTGACTGCTAAAAATCAATGTCGCCGATTGCCCCGCGATGACGGTGTTCGGTGCTGCGGTGAAAGCGGCCGTTGGCGCAACGTTGAGTACGTTGACGATTGCCTGATGGGTTGCGGTGAGGTTGCCGCTGTCGGTGACTTGAACATTGATGGTGTGCGTGCCTGGCCCATCGAGGCTGGCCGCTGAGAAACTCACGCTCTGACCAGCAGTCTCGAAGCTTCCATCGTTGTCGAGATCCCACGTATAAATGAGTGGCTCATTCTCCGGGTCGTCGCCGGAGGCGGTGACGGTAGCGGATGTGCCTTCGTCCACGTCGTACGGCCCGCCGGCATCGGTGGTGGGAGGCTGATTCTCCGCTATCTTCGTCACGAAGGCATCGTAGACGCCGGCAAAGCTGGACTGTACTGCATTGGCAGTTGGAAAGTTGAGCGAACTGGTGTAACCTGCCACGTAGGCATTGCCGCTCCCGTCCACGGCGACGGCACGAGGCTGGTCTTCGCCGATACCGCCCAGGTAGGTGGAATAGGCGATTCCGCTGACCGCATTCAGCTTCGTCACGAAGATATCGCTGGTGCCATCGAGGACGGACTGCACGGCATTCACGACCGGCAAGTTGGGGGAAGCCGTGGAACCTATAACGTAAGCGTGGCCGCTCCCATCCGTGACAAAATCAACAATATTATCATCGTTGCTGCCACCGAAGTAGGTGGAATAAGCAAATCCGCCGGCCGCGTTCAGCTTCGTCATGAAGACGTCCCTGACGCCACCGAAAATGGACTGCACGGCATTCACCGTAGGAAAGTTGGGCGAATTCGTGGAACCTGCAACGTAGACGTTGCCGCTCCCATCCGCGGCGATGGAAAAAGGATTGTCGTAGTCGTTTCCACCCAAGTATGTGGAATAGACGAATCCGCCGGTCGTATTCAGCTTCGTCACGAAACCGTCGTAGAAACCACTGCCAAAAGTGGATTGCACAGCATTCACCGTCGGGAAGTTGGACGAGTAGCTATGGCCCGTCACGTAGGCGCTGCCCGTCCCATCCACGGCAATAGCTTGAGAATAGTCATAGCTGCTGCCGCCCAGGTAGGTGGAATAAACAAATTCGCCGGCAGCATTCAACTTGGTCACGAAGGTATCGTAGAGGCCGCCACCCGGTGTGGACTGCACGGCATTCACCGTCTGGAAGTTGAGCGAGGCGGTGTTGCCTGTAACATACGCGTTGCCGCTCCCATCCACGGCGAATGCACGAGGCTCGTCCTCCGAGCCGCCACCCAGGTAGGTGGAATAGACGTAGCCACCGGTCGCATTCAGCTTCGTTACGAAACCGTCTGCACCACCGCCTAAAGTGGTCTGCGCGGCATTCACGGTGGGAAAGTTGGACGAAAAGGTAATACCCGTGACATAGACGTTGCCGCTTCCATCCACGGCGATACCACGAGGACCTCCGCCGCCCAGGTAGGTGGAATAAACAAATACCCCTGCCGCATTCATCTTGGTCACGAAGGCGCCACCGGTGGACTGCACAGCATTCACAGGCAGACTCTCGCGCTCACCTGCCACAAGAGACCGCAGCACATAACCGCCGGCGACTTCCTCCCGCTGGCCGTGCCGCTCCTGATAGATCACCGGCTTGTGCATCCGCACTTGCTCACCGGCGACGTGCACAACCAGATCTCCCTCGCCATCCACTTCAAGTTTCTCCGCGCCTGCAAAACCCAGGGTGATGACTTCGGGATTGACATTGGGCGCAACAATAAAGTCGTACTCCAGTTGTTGCTGGTTCCCGTAGTAAATCAGGTCTACTCCAGGATACACCGCCTGGTATTTCACTTTGGCGTAGTTGGGGATGTCGCTCCACCACCCGGTGGAATCATTGCCGATGAGGTAGTTGGTTCTCCCCGGCAGCTCTTCAATCCCTGTCATTTGGGAAGCCGTGCATGCGCCGACAAGTTGCATGCGCAACACAGCCGGAGATACGGTCTGTACTTCGTCGGTCCTAACAAACTTCGATTCTGAATCCCTCTGAAGTTGCCTTTTCGGCGCAGCCGGCTTGTGCAACGCCAACACCGCCTCGGTCGGCGTTAGGAAGAGGCTGTAGCCACTGCCACGAGACAGGAATTTGACTTCACGATCAGTCTGCCCTTGGTTCGACTCAAAGTGCAGGGGCGATTGGAAATAAGTCTTCGAAATTTCAGCATTGCCAGTATGCTTCAAAACACGCCCGCTCGCGGGGCTGGCCGCTGGAAATGGAGCCCGAAAGCCGAGCCCGGCAAAGAAAAGCAGAAGGGTGGCAGCGCAGAGCAGGCTGAGCCAAAGTGACGTCGTACGCATTCTAAATTGTTTAAATACAATGCTTGCAGGGTGTAAGCCATAAACAGATTTCATTGCAGAAACCTTTCCTGAAAAAGATAATGTCGCGACCTCATAGGCAGCCGGTGTTAGTCCACCATGCGCGATTTGGTGAAGCCATACCATTCCGGCAAATATTACACAAAGTTTATACCCACAGCAGGGTCGTGCCGTGCTACCCCTAAAAACGAGCTTAAACCCTTAGATACAAATGTTTGTCGACGAAATGTCGATGGCATACTCCGGGGGTGAGGAAATAATTTGCTGGGTCAAATACCCCTAAAGGCAGGGACTACCGCGGCAACAAACCCAATGGTTGGCAGAAAACAACGACGCACGGGTTACTGATTTATCCGGTGTAGGAATCGCGACAAATCAGCATCCGGCAATCGAGAACCTGAGATTGTTTCTGACATGGGGATTGTACTTCCAGGGAGAAAACGGGGCGCGCAAAGCTATTGGCAGCTCTTGAAGAAGTTACAGAAATGTAAGAATATTGACTTAGAATTGCAAGGCAAAGTTTTTTTCTACACAGCGCAATTTTGAATTCACGCTGAAAGCGGCCTTTCCCACAATTATAGCTTTGCAATGCTAAAATCAGCGGATTATCTATTCAAACATGGAATAGAATTCTGAAAATTACGCCCGCGGAAATGGAACCCCACTGAAAAGATTTTACTTCCGTGGGAGTTCCTCTTCCGTGGGCTAAGGCTTTGGCGTTCGAAGAGCTTCACTTTTTGAGAAAGACTGAAAGTTGGAGTAGGCGCTTAGAGAACCCAACATAAAACAGAATTCCAAGAGTTTTCCGGCAGAATAATTTCTCGGCAGAATAATTTGAAATCATTCTGCCTTAAGGGTGGGACAAAGTCGCCAAGAAAAGCTCTGCGCAATCTCTGCGTATGCTTTGCGTGAGAAATAAATGGGGAATCTATCACATCGAGCATCGCAAAAATCATAGCAATTTTCGATTTCCGATTTGCAACTCACGATCGCAGATCGTAAATCGGAAATAGCCAATCAATTGATCAGTAACACATTGTCAAACTCATTCTGCCCTCAAATCACCTCCCCTTGCAGTATCACCGAGACGCCCTCTTCCATCTTCACCTCCAGCTTCGCACTCATGCGCTCGGCTCGCATTTTCATATTCCGGAGCCCGTTCCCGGTTCGGCGCGGCGCCTCACGGAACCCATGCCCATCATCCTTGATTTCCATTTTGAACCCGCTGCCGGCATTTTGCAACGTGACGAAAAGCTTTGAGGCTGCAGCATGCTTGACCGCATTGTTCACCGCTTCTTTAAATATCAAATAGAGATTTTGCCGCACTTCAGTGGAAAGCTTCTTGCCAGATTCCAGCCCGTTGGTTTGAAACTGCACTTCAATTTGTTGTGCGGAACAAGCACTGCTGGCGAATTCACGCATGCGATCGACGAGGTCGCCCACGGTATCATTGCGCGCATCGATCGACCACACAATGTCGCTCATCGTGGTCATCAAGTCACGGCTCATGCTGCCGATTTTCTCCAGCAGTTGTTGAGAGGTCGAGGGATCGGTACCGGTTCGAATCAAATCGGAATAAAGAGAAATCTTGGTCAGGTTGGCGCCGATGTCGTCGTGCAAATCACTGGCGATGCGCACGCGCAGGCGCTCAATTTCAATCGCCTTGGCGAGACGCAGGCGAAATATCCCAAAAATGACCGACAGAACGCCGGCGCCGGCGGCAAGGCGAAACCACCAGGTTTGCCAAAATGGCGGCGATACCACGATGCGCAGCGCGGCGTCTTCTTCGTTCCAAACCCTGTCACTATTGGCGCCCTTGACTCTGAACGTATAAGTGCCCGGATCCAGGTTTGTGAAAGTGGCTTGATGCTGATTTCCGCTGTGGATCCAGTCGCTATTGAAGCCTTCCATGCGGTAAGCATATTCATTTTTTTCGGGCAGTGTGAAATCCATTGCCGCAAATTCGAAGGAAAAAAAGACGTCGTCGTGAGAGAGTTTCAGCTCCCGCATTGCCGAAATCGACGTATCGAAGGCAACGGATTTGTTGAACCGGTTGAAAGCGGTGAGTACGATGGCCGGGGGTTGGGATTTCGCCGCCAGTTCGCGAGGATAAAATCGGTTGAAACCATTCGGCCCTCCGAAAAAGAGCTCGCCGCTTTCGTTCCGATGAAAAGCGCCGGTATTGAATTCATTCGCTTGCAGTCCATCCTTGGCGGCGTCGAAGCTCACAAACTTCTGGCCGGCCGGCAGGCGGTCATCAAACTTGCAGAGGGTGTTCGATGTGCTGATCCACAATTTGCCCTCCTCGTCGCCGAGAATGCCGAGGACGATGTTATTGGGAAGGCCAGCCTGCTCCGAATAATGGCTGAATTTTTCAGTGGCTGGATTGAATTTGTCGAGTCCGCCATTGGTGCCGATCCATAGTATCCCGTCCTGATCTTCAAAGATGCAATTTACGATATTGTCGCTCAGGCCATTGGGCTTTGCGCGCGCGCTCTTGTAATGCTTGAACTCGCCGCTTTCGCGTTGCCATTGATTCAGTCCGCCACCGTATGTTCCCAACCACAGCCGATTTGAACGATCTTCGAGAATACAGGTGATGCCATTGTGACTCAGCGCCTTTGGGTTCGTTGTTTTGGATAGGTATCGGCGGAAACTGTTGTGGCCGCGTTCCATCCGGTTCAAACCCCCGAGCGTTCCAACCCACAAATCCCCGGCTCGATCATCAAGTATGAAGGTGACGAAATTTTGCGAGAGGCTGCTCGTGTCCGCAGGAATTTCACGAAAGCGCGTAAAGCTCCGGCTTTCTCGGTTGAACTTGTTCAACCCGCCACCGAAAGTGCCCACCCAGACATTGCCATTTTTATCTTCTCGAATCGTTTGCACGAAATTTAAGCTGAGGCTGTTCTCATCCTTGGGATCGTTCGTGTAATTGGCGAGGTGCCTGGATTGGGCATCGAATACGCTCAGCCCTCCGGCGGTCCCGACCCAAAGACCACCCTGGCGATCCTGCCAGAACGCGTTCACGAGATTGTGAGCCAGGCTGTTGGGATCACCAGGAATGTTTTTAATGTGCTTGATTTTCTTTTTGGGCCCCTGCAGCTTGTTCAAGCCGCTGACGGTGCCAATCCAAAGATTTCCGGCGCGATCCACGTATTGTGAGACAATCCAATCGCGGCTCAAAGTCTGCGGGTGGCGCGGATCACTTCTGAAAACTTCATAACTGCCGGTGCCGGGATCATAAGCCACCAAACCCCCGCCGGAGGTGCCAAGCCACAATATGCCGTCTGTGTCTTCGGTGATGGAGCCGATGGTGTTGAGATTCAAACTATCGGCGTTTGCAAGCTGAATGCTGGTCAAGTCTTTTCCATCCGGGCTAACGCGTGCGAGTCCGCCGCTGTGCGTTCCCACCCAAATTGTGCCGTTGCGGTCTTTGCAGAGTGTCAGAACATTGTTCGAGCCTAAGCTCTGCGACTGGGAAGGATTGTGAAGATACTGAACAAGAGTTCTTGCCGCCGAATCGAATTTGAACAGACCCTGCTTCAAAGCTCCAATCCAGATGGTGCCGCCGCGCTCTCCCAAGATCGCTGGCGCTTCGAAGCGTCCCGGCTTGGTTGAGTGCGGGGGATTCAATTCGACGCGCGTAAATGTTCGAGTGCTTCGATCGAAGTGGTACACGCCAGCGCCGTGCGTGCCGATCCAAATCGTTCCGTCCTCATTGCCCCACAATGCCGAAATAAAATTCGCCGCAGCAACATCCGAAGCGGCGGCATTATAATAATGAGTAAAGTTTTCGGTGTAATGATCAAAGGAATTCAAGCCGTTGGAGGTGCCGACCCAAAGAACGTTGAATTCATCTTCGTAAAGTACGCGGATTAAATTGTCGGAGAGCGTGGTGGTATCGGCGGGGTCGCGCTTGAATGCCTTGAAGTTGTACCCGTCAAAGCGATACAGGCCGTTGCCGGTGCCTACCCATAGAAAGCCGCGATGATCCTGCCACAAGCAGCTCATGTGACTGCTGGGCAGCCCGTCCTCGGCGGTATATCGCTTGAAAACGGCTTCCCGGGGTTGCGAATGCGATGCGGCAGAGACAAAAACGAAAAGGCTGGCTGCAAAGAGAACGGTTTTCATGGAGTGGCTCTGCTGCTTGTACGGTCTTTCGGTTCGATACAGAGCATGGCTGGGATCGAGATTTCAGTTGTCAGCGTGCCTCTCAATTCAACTGAAGCCTTGTGCGCTAAAGTAAGCAATTAGCCGTATACGCACCAACCCATGAATATGGGGGGTGGAATCTTAGGCGTTGAAAGAATCAAAGATAGAATAAAATTCTGAAAATTACGCCCACGGAAAAGGAATTCCCGCGGAGAGGACAGAAGCGAGAATTTCAATGTACTGTCATTTGTAAAAGTATGGATCAAGCACACGCACTTCCGTAATCCGGTCGACCGGAAGTTTGTTGCGTTGCGCCACGCGGCGTATGGCATCCGGCGAGGGGCCGTCGTAGATGCAAAACGTCTTGGTTTTGTCCGTACTCACATAAGAATGCACCCACGTCACACCGTCGCCGCCATTGTTGGCGACAACTGTGTTACACACATCGGTGCCTTCGTCATTCACGGGAATCGCCAGACCAGTTGGAAATGTGCGCTCGACTACGTATCGTGGCATGTGACCTCCTTAGGGTTTGTGTTGGTTGTAGGGCGCAAAGCGCAAAGAGCATGGCGCATAGCAGGGGTAAAAATCCTCGCCATGCGCTTTGTGCCTCGCGCTTCTCACGCTCTAAATCTCGCCACGCAGCGATTTCGTGATCACTTCCGCTTTGGAATGCACGTGGAGTTTTTGGTAGATGTTTTTGATGTGAAACCGCACGGTCTCGACTGAAATACCCATGCGCTCGGCAATCATTTTGTAGCTCAAGCCGTCGACCAGGCCCACGATCAGTTCTTTCTCTTTTGCGGTCAGAAGCGATTGCGGCTCAGCCTTGTTGGCGGGATTGAAGAATTCGATGACTTTGCGGGCAATTTGCGGAGACATTGGGGCGCCCCCGGCTTGCAACTGTTCGATGGCTTCTTTAATCTCCACCAGCGGTGTGTTCTTGAGCAAATATCCCGAAGCGCCGGCGCGCAGCGCCTCAAAGATTTTGTGTGAATCGTGATAAACCGTCAGCATGACGATGTCGGTCTCAGGATGCTTTTGCCGAATCAGCTTGATGCCGTCGATGCCCGACATCCCCGGCAAGCCGATGTCCATGAGAATCACGTCCGGCCATGATTCCTCCGTGCGCGGCGACAAAAAAGCCTCGACGGACTCTTTGGCAAGGCGGCAAGCGAAACCCGCTTGGCGATTCAAATATTTTTGAATACCCTCGCGAATTTCCTTGTCATCTTCTATGATTGCGACGTTTATCATGTTGGAAGATACACCGTGAGGCATGGGAAGGCAACCCCATGAAGATGTAGTTCATATGTGTTTTTGGAAGGACCGGCTCGCCGGCACCGCCTTTCGTGCGCGAATTCTGCCGTTCGTTCCATGCAAAATCCCGTTGGTGACAAATCCCATAACCCGCCGGGTTGTTTTTCGTATGCTCCAGTGAAGATAAGCAGCCGATTTCAAATCTCCAAGAGCGAGGCATGCATGAAAAGAATCAGTGTTTCAAGCGAATGGCTGTTGCTGTCAGGTCTGGCCCTTGGCAAGCTGGCCAGCCATTTTTTGACCAGCACCAACTATGAGCTGCACCGCGACACCTACCTGTTTTTGGCGCTGGGGGATCATCTCGATTGGGGCTATGTGTCCGTCCCTCCTGCCATCGCATTTTTTGCCAGGCTCTCGCAGACGCTTTTCGGCGACTCCGTTTTCGCCATCGGCATTTTGCCGGCGTTGATCGGCGCACTCTCCATTCTTCTCGTCGGATTGATGGTGAAAAGCCTCGGTGGCAAAATTTGGGCGATCGCGCTCGCCGGCACAGCCTTCCTGATTTCCCCGGCGTTCTTGCGCAGCAACTCTTTGTTCCAACCCGTCTCATTCGATCAATTTTTTTGGCTGCTCACGACTTTTCTGGCACTCAGGCTGCTGCAGACACGAAACCCAAAACTCTGGTTACCTTTGGGGGCCGTTTGCGGTCTGGCGTTTTTGAACAAGTACGCGATCGCTTTTCTGGTTTGCGCGTTGCTGCTCTCTTTCCTGCTGGCGCCCGACCGGCAACTGTTGTTTTCAAAATACTTTGTGTTTGGCTTGCTCGCAGGATTGCTGATCGTTCTCCCGAATTTGCTCTGGCAGATGCACCACAACTGGCCCGTGCTCGCGCACATGGCAGAGTTGCAACTCACACAATTGGTAAACGTCAGCATCTCGAATTTTCTCCTTATGCAAGTGCTGATGAACCTGCCCGGGCTTCTGGTCTGGCTGGCGGGGCTTGCCTTTTTTCTTTTTTCCAAAGCGGGCAAGGGTTTGCGCGTGTTGGGCTATGCTTATCTCGCCGTCATTCTCATCTTTATTCTGTTCCGCGGCAAACACTATTACACTTTGGGAATTTATCCCTTGCTCTTTGCCGCCGGCGGATTCTGGATTGAAAAACACTTCACCATCTCCAACCGTTGGATGCGACCCGCACTCCTGGCTTTGATGATCATGATTGCATTGCCGGTGATTCCCTACAGCCTGCCGGTGCTGGCGCACGAACGTATGCTGGCCTACGCTGAAAAATCCAAAAACTACGGACTGGCGAACGCGCTGCGTTGGGAAGACGGGAAAATTCACCCCCTGCCGCAGGATTATGCGGACATGATCGGCTGGGAAGAGCTGGCCAACGTCGTCATTAGAACGTATCACAGCTTGAGCGATTCCGAAAAAGCACGTTGCGTCATCTACGCCGAGAATTACGGGCAGGCCGGCGCGATCAAATATTACGGCAAGAAACACGGTTTGCCGGAGCCGGCGAGCTTCAACGAAACCTTTCTCTTTTGGGCGCCAGACAGCGTCGATTTCACCACGCTGATCTATGTCAACGATGAGATCGAAGAAATCTCCTATTTCTTTGCAGAAGTCAGGCAGGTTGGTAAAATCACGAATGCGTTTGCCCGCGAAAGCGGACTGCCGGTCTTTCTGTGTAGACATCCGAGAAACGGCTTTTTTGAGTTTTATCGAGAAAAAGTGAGGGAATTAAAGAACGGTTTTCGTTCGTAGTCGTTTTCTCTGTCATTCAGTAGGAATCTTGGTTCGCAATGTTCACGGCGCCAGCAGCAAGCCTCTCCAAACAGGGCTTCGACAGATCACACCAGGATTCCTTCTGAATGACAGGGCGCTGAGCAGGCTTGGTCAATTACTACTGAGATCCTCAAGAAAGAATTAGCTCCACAAGGATAGCTCGAATATTTCGGTGTGGTTTTTTGATCCGCGTGGCACTATTTTGGTTTCCGCTCGCGCTGTGCAGTCGGTGCCGCCTTAAATCCGAAAAATCATGAGCGAACCCAACACCAGAAAACCGTGGCAAAAATGGCTGTTTCTCTTCGCCATTTTCACATTGATCGCCGTGTTGAACCTCACCCGCTTTGTCACCAGCGAATTGGCTGAAGGCGAGCCCGGCAAATTTCAGTTTTATCTGATTATGGAAACGACCGGAGCCTATGCCGTCATGTTGCTGCTGACGCCGTTGCTCTGGTTTTTTCGCAAGTATCGCCTTACCCGCGACGGTTTGTCATCCCGCTTGCCCGTGTATTTGCTGGTCTCCATGATATTCGGTGCCTGCCATACCCTGCTGATGTTCGGCAGCCGCAGCTTGATCTTCTGGCTGGGCGGCAAGGGCAGTTATGACTATGGCCATCTGCCCTATAGATTCTTGATGGAATACACCCATCAGTTCTTCGCCTTCTGGTCCATCTGGGCGATTGTGCTGCTCATCGACTACGTGCGTGAAAATCAGCGGCAAAAACTCCGCGCGGCGGAGTTGGAGCAGCAATTGTCGCGCGCCCGGCTCCAAACTTTGCAAATGCAGCTCAATCCGCATTTTCTGTTCAACACGCTTAATGTGATTTCTTCCACCATGTACGATGACGTCAAAGCAGCAGATCATATGATTGCGAACCTGAGCGACCTGTTACGCAAGACCCTGAACCATTCAAACTGGCAGGAGCATCCGCTCGAGAAAGAGCTCGAGCTCTTGGAATTGTACGTCGATATTATGAAGGCGCGCTTTCACGACAAATTGTCTGTGAAGATGAATATCGCGCGCGAGGCTTTGGCGGCGAAAGTGCCGGGTTTTATTTTGCAGCCATTGGTGGAAAATTCCATTCGTTACAGCATGGAGACCCTACAAACCACGGAGATTGAAATTCGCGCGCAAACAGAAAACGGCAGGATGAAGCTGGTCATCACTGACAACGGCCCCGGCCTTCCGGCCGCGCCGGCGCAGATCATGAAGAATGGTGTGGGCCTGTCGAATACTGCCGAGCGGCTGGAAAAGCTCTATGGCCGTGAACATCGGCTGCATCTGCAAAATATTGAAACAGGCGGGCTGCAGGTGGTGATGGAGATCCCGTATCGGATTGGCGATGAAAATAGTGTCTAACAGCCTACACCAGCCTTTCAGACAGGCTGAAAGCTGAAGCACTTCGTGCAGAATCAAATCTTACCCGCGGATTGAAGAACCCC
>JBOHQX010000182.1:0-4619 GCA_050732395.1 bacterium | reverse complement strand
GTTCTACTCGGGCGAGATCGACGTGGGCTATCTGGCCGCCTCCATTGTCGTGACCGGAGGCCTGGTGGCGCTCAACCGCTGGGGCATCTATCGCGCGCTACCCTATGCGGTGCTCGGCGTGGTTCTCTGGGTCTGCCTGCATGCGTCGGGGCTGCACGCCACGCTCGCAGGCGTGATCCTCGCCGTGGTGACCCCGACACGCCCTCCCGCCAACCTGCGTGCCCTGATGGCCCAGGCCGAGGCGGTGATCCGGGTAGAGACCGGGCGCGCCGGACAAGAGGTCATGCGGCATGGACCTTCGGAACCCGCGCTGCGGGCTCTGGACGTCATCCACGATCGGATCGAGTCTCCGGCAAGCAAGCTTTTGCGCTCGATCGAGCCCTGGTCGAGCTATGCGGTGCTGCCGATCTTCGCGCTCGCCAACGCCGGGGTCGTCTGGTCGTCCGGTGTGCTCGCCGGGCACGGCGGACTGATGCTCGCGATCATCACGGCGCTCGTGACCGGAAAGCCGATCGGCATCCTGTTCGGCGCCTGGCTTGCGGTGCGGCTCCGCCTCGCCGTGAAGCCGGCGGATTATACATGGCGGCAACTGGCGGGCGCCGGCGCGCTGGCGGGCATCGGCTTCACGATGTCGCTTTTCATCGCAAGCCAGGCGTTCGCCGCCACAGATTTCGCGGTGGCGAAGATCGCGATCTTCATCGCGTCACTGATCGCGGGAGTCCTGGGAGTGCTCATCCTGCTCCCTCGAACCGGGACGCAGGAAGCGCCCGATACGGTTCAGCATGCCGATGCTCCCGCCTCGGCGCCGGCCTGATCCTGGTCTATGAACTCAACCTGAAATCAAGTTAATGGAGCAGGGGCGAGCGCATACAGGCCGAGGGGCGCGTCTTTCAGGCGTTGCTCATTCTTCCTGATGAAGCGGTCGAAATCGAGACGGAATTCGTCGAGAGAGAAATCGGTGAGCGTGACGTTTTCGCCCATGTCTTCGAGATCGAGCACTTCATCTTTCAAGCGCAACAATTGCCGGTCGCGATATTTCAAATCGCCGGCGACCAGATCTTCGATCTGCTTGGGATCGAGCAAATTGTCTTCGCCGGTGGCGGTAAGATCCACCAATGCCATGCGCGCTTCTACGCGATCTTTGAGATTGATATATTTGTTGAGATCGGCGGTGGGCCAGAAATTGACGAGCTGGATTTTCTCGTTGCGGCTGCCGAGACGGTCGATACGGCCAAAGCGCTGAATGATGCGCACCGGATTCCAGTGAATGTCGTAATTGATGAGATAGTCGCAATCCTGCAAATTCTGGCCTTCGGAGATGCAATCTGTGGCAATGAGAATGTCGATCTCCTCGGTTTGCGGCATGTGTTTCATCTTCACGCGCTGTTTGGAAAGCGGAGAGAAATTCGTCAGAATGCCGTTGAAATCGGTTTGGTTAGGGAAGCCTTTGGGCCGCAGGGTGCTGCGATTTTCTTTGCTGCCGCCGGTGACCATGGCGAGGTGCACGCCAAGATGTTTCCTCGCCCACTCCTCCAAACACTCGTAGAGATAAACCGCCGTGTCCGCGAACGCGGTCAAGATCAACACGTTGCGATTGCCGTGATTAAGCGGTTGCTGCATTTTCTCAATGATCATCTCCTTCAGCTTGCGCAGTTTTTGATCACGCTCGGGCGTGACCGAGCGAGCCACGTCATAAAGCTTAGTGCCTGCGCAAAATTAAATTGGCATCAATCATTTGTAAAGGTAACAGAATAAACTCGAATGGGTCACTGGAAATTTGGACGCTACTCTCAGAACAGCTTGAATTTACTGCACATTTTTGGCATTTAGATTTTTCTTGCGTTTGATCGAAATAATGTTACTATTAAGTCAAAGTGGAAGTTAAAAGCTTAATGGTAACATTATGAGAATGGCGCAGTATCACACGCAAACGCTTCAAGCGTTGTTTGGTCAAGAAAAAGTGTTGACCCTTGACGCTATGAAACAAGCGTTGGGGACAAAGGCCAAAATGACGGTTTTCCGCAAGCTCAGAGCACTTTCTTATCGTGCCAGCTATTCGCATGCGGGCAAGTATTACACGCTGGATGAGATTGCAGAGTACGATCAACATGGGCTTTGGAACTACCGTCGAATTTATTTTTCGAAACACGGTTCTTTGCTCAACACCATCGAAGCTTTGGTCTGTGCCTCAAAGTCAGGATATTTTGCTCATGAGCTGCAGGAACTTCTCCAGGTTCGGGTTCATGCGCCGCTATTGAAACTGACTACTTCTGGTCATCTCTTTCGCGAAAGCCTGGCACAAGGTTATCTCTATCTTTGCCCGCGAACTTGGAAGTCGCAACTGAACAGACAGAAGCAAATGCTGAAAGCGGCTGCTTCCGGCGACCAACCGCCAGCGGCTATCCAGCAGGCACTGGGCACTTTCCTAGCAACGCTGAATGAAAAGCAACGACGGCTTTACGCCGGTTTCGAATCGATGAAATTAGGACGCGGTGGCGACGTCCTGATCTCGCAACAGATTGGCCTGAACGTAAAAACCATTGCCCGTGGTCGCCGCGAACTCGCCTCCCAAAAGATCACGGTTGATCGTGTCCGGCAAGTGGGTGGCGGAGCGAAGGCGCTCGAAAAAAAAGTGCTGTTCTCGAAGTCCTAGAATCCTTGATGGCTGATGAGACCGCTGGCGATCCCATGGGATCGCTCAAATGGACGAGAAAGAGCACGCGCAAAGCCAGTCGAGAACTCCAGCGTCGCAAAATTGGGGCTAGTGCACGGACCGTCGCACGACTTTTGAAGAAGCAATTGCATTTTTCTCTGAAAGGCAATCGCAAGTCTATTGCTGGAACCCGACATCCGGATCGCGATCAGCAATTCCATTATATCGCCAAGACGAGAGCGCATTTTGCCGCGATGGGCCAGCCAGAAATCAGTGTTGATGCCAAGAAAAAGGAACTCATCGGTAATTTCTATAATCCTGGCCGCTCCTGGTGTCGTCAAGTGGAGAATGTGAGTGATCATGATTTTCGGTCAACGGCGAGTGCCCGCGCTACTCCCTACGGCATCTACGACGGACATGCGAATCAAGGTTTCGTGGTCGTTGGGACTTCGCATGACACCGCAGACTTTGCCGTTGACAACATCGCCTCCTGGTTAAAAAGCACGGGTACCACGCGTTATCCGGACATTCAGGAATTGCTGATTCTCTGTGACACGGGTGGCAGTAATGGCTATCGTTATCGTGCTTGGAAGTACGCGATTCAGAAACGTCTGTGCGATACCTTCGGGATTGCCGTTACCGTTTGTCATTATCCAACCGGCGCGTCAAAATGGAATCCAGTTGAACATCGTCTGTTCAGTCACATGAGCATCAACTGGGCTGGTAAGCCCCTGCGATCCTTGAAAATCATGCTCAATTACATTCGCACGACGAAAACCCAAACTGGCCTTACCGTTCGGGCACGGCTGAACAAGAAGAAATACCCGACTCGCCGCAAAATCGACGATGCGCAAATGGCAGAAATCAACATTAGAAGACATGGCGTCTTGCCAAATTGGAACTATGCGATCTATCCCACTGGCTACGCGTGGAGTTCAAAATCGATTCTGTAGAAAAACTAACTCAAGCAAAATTCCAAGTTATTTTTGCGCAGGCACTTAGTCAGCGCGTGTTTGTCCTGCTGCAAATCTTCCAGCCAATCATCAAGTTTCATATCGGCGAGCTTGTATTGAAATTTTTTGCCAACCACTTCTGCGTCTTCTCCCATCTGTGCCAGATCTTCATCACCATCGAGATCTGCTTCATCTGGTAAAAACGCATTGAATCCAAAAGTCTCGTCGAGTTTATATTCAAAAATCTTGGTCTCGAGCTCATTGATCCTTTCAACGGTTCTGCGCATGGAAATCTCAAAAGACTCGATGGAGCTTTCAAGCCGCTTGAGAAAATTGACTTTCATCATGCCGGTCAAATAATGCTCGCGCCGGGTTTGCGTAAAGGCCTTGATCGAACCTCCAGCAAGCGCTTCATATTTGCCGCGATGCTCTGGTTTCACATAAACGAAGGGATTGAACAGCGAGAGCCGGTAGTTGGTGATTTCCTGGTTCAGTTTATCATAAGAGGGGAATTTGGCGTGGGCGTCGATATCCGGCGCGAGAGAAATGACGGGAAGCCGCCGCGGAAAGGCGCCGAGAGCAGCGAGGTTGTAATGCCGCACAATGTGTTTGCGCGAACGCGCGAGAGTCAGCTCGTCGAGCAACTTGAAAAAAGCCGAGTCGAGTTTCTCCTGCAAATCATCCACGCGGCGTTCGGGATTCTTCTTGGGATCAGCCCAATTTGTGAACTGTGTTTGCGCATTCTTGAGGGTTTGGCCGATGTGATGGATTTGCGCAGAGTCGCGCAACGCTTGATCACTTCCAGCAGTGATCAAATAGATTTGATTACGCAGGTCGCGCAGATTGTTGTTGACCGGCGTGGCGGAAAGTAAAAGCACTTTGGTTTTCACGCCCTTTTTGATGACGTCTTCCAGCAAGCGTGCGTATCGGCTCTTGGTGAAAGTGCCATCTTCATTGGCGTGGCCGCGCTCGTTGTTTCTGAAATTGTGAGACTCATCGATGACGATGAGATC
>JBOHQX010000181.1:0-6810 GCA_050732395.1 bacterium | reverse complement strand
CGGCCGCAATCGCCGCGCTGCGCAAGAAAAATCAGATTCCGGTTTTTTCGCCGCAGGACTACGTCAAGCGCGGCTTACTCAATCTCGAGCAAGCCGCGGAGAAGCTCGAGGTGAGCTTGGCGTCGGTCTTGCGATTGATTCGCCTGAACGTCATCAAGGCTCATCAGATCATGAAGTACGCGCCTTGGGAAATCGACCGGACCGAACTAGACAAACCCACGGCACGCGCGGCGGCCGCGGCCTTGAAGAAACGGCAAGATATTCCGTTTCACGAGAATCAACAAGCGTTAAAACTCTAAAAACCAACCCACGGAAGGAATTGTGCATTATGTCACTGGGTTCTTCAATCCGCGGGTAAGATTTGATTCTGCACGAAGTGCTTCAACTTTCAGCTTGTCTGAAAGGCTGGTGTAGGCGCTTAGAGAACCAAAAATAGAATACAATTCCAAAAGTTTTTGGCAGAATAATTTCTCGGCAGAATGATTTCTAATCATTCGCCGAGAAATTATTCTGCCTAAGGATTTTGTGCTGCCCGCTTCGGTTTTCAGTTTGCCTGAAAACTGGCGTAGCCCCTTTCAGGGCCATTCAAGGGCATTGAGGGCTCTTCCGCCTTGAGCCAGGAGAATACTTATACGGGCAAGTCTCTGATGTCGTTGAATAGCTCGGTCAGGATACGCTTGCTTTTGCCCCAGTCGTATAGTTGACCTTTGATGACTGTGACGGCCTCAACAGAAGGGCCTTGCTCCCGACGTTCAACGGTAATCAGAAAATCGCCTGCGAAACTCCACATATCCGAGGGGATGCCCGCCTTGAGCAAACAACCATCCTGACCTTGTTCAACCTTGTTGAGCGGCTGGCCATGACGGGCCAATGAGCTAATGGCCGCCACAAGCACCTTGCCCACGGGCTTGCTAAAGAGCTCCTTGCGCGTCTTGCCGGTCTTTATGCCAAGAGCTGCATAGATAGGTTGCACGATCGCTCCAATCTTGGCCAATGACACGCCCGCGAGTGGAATAAATGCTTTGTCGCACAGTTCAAGAAAATCATCCGCAGACATGCGCTTCTGGGATTGTGAAGCATGGCGCGCAATCAAATCTCGCACCTCAGGCCGGCGCAGAAGCACGTCGTATCGTACTTCGTTGGCCCAATCTTGCGGAAGCGGTTCGTGACCCTGCGCGGTCGTAATTAGTTTTGCGCCGCAGTGCGAGCAATAGGCGCCTTGAGCTTCTACCCCACATTGATGGCAAAACATCTTTTGCTCCTTCTTCGCGTTCTACGGGGCGCCGTCGTCAGGCATACGCGCACAGCGGGCGACGAATCACTCAGCTTAACGGTCGGCCAATCTCCCAGTGGTGTCCGAATAGATCGACGATGCGCCCGAGACGCCATCCATAGGCGTCGGCAACTGGCGCTACCAGAGTTGCGCCTGCGGCAACGGCCTGTGCGCACACCGCCGCGGGGTTTTCCACGATCAACAGCATTCGGACCGAGCATCCACCTAACGACTCGGGGCTGAAGTTGAGGTGCTCCGGGGATTCCTCCGCGACCCAAAACTCGGCACCGGACACCGATAGTTGGCCGACCCCGCCGCCGTCGACACGGTACACCTCGCTCGCGCCGAATGCTGCCTTATAAAAGTCGAACGCTCGTGCCCAGTTTCTTACGGACAGCGTGGCGGTAACGGACGTTCGGAAGTTGTTGGATGAGGTGACATCGCTCATGGCGAATCCTTTCTTGTCACAGGGCTCATGAAACTTGTTTAGTTGTCAGACATTGAGTGGTTTCTCCGGCAACCATCGGGGAACAAGCGCGCAATGTTCAATAATTTCATAATCGATTCCCTGGCAAATAGAAGGTACCGACGGCTCCCCCAGCCGTCCGGCGTCGCCGCCATGCGGTGGTTATGCGACGGGCGTGGATGGTTTTGAAGCCACGTACATGTATCGCGACAAGCGCCGTTCACTTGCGAGCGAGTGGACGGAACCGAGAAACCGTTGGAGGCCTTCAAATTCCTCCTGGCCCTCGAGATCGACGAGTGCTTCGCGCCACTTTTCGCGAGCGTCCCGCCATTTTCGCGAAACCGAGGCAACCGCCTCCGTGACATCCCGCACTTCAAGAACCACGAAGCCGCTTTCGGTGAGGAGACGCTCATTGTGACCGACCGGGGTGAACAGAAAAAAGCCAATGGAGCTTCGAACGCGAATCTCCTCATTCGTCAGTTGACCCGTCACCACGATGGGATCGGTAAAGAGCACGCGCCCGCCTGGCCGGAGCACGCGATGCCAGTCCCGCAAAACGTCTAACCGCCCAGGAAGGTGGTTGATCGAATCGTTGCAGAAGACGGCGTCAAAGGATTCGCCAGGAAACGGCAGCCGCTGCCCGGCGTCCACCACTTGAAACGAGACCTGAGATGAGGGGCCTTGCGCGCGAGCCCTCGTCCTTGCGGCTTCGATCCCTCGCACATTGAGGTCCACGCCGACGCAGGTCGCGCCGGTTTCAAGGGCCATGCGACAGGTGAGGCCGCCAGATCCGCAGGCGACTTCCAACACCGCTCGTTCGGCGCCGAGCCCGAGAAGGCGAAAACATTCACGTGCTTCCGCCAGCGTGATCCAACTGGCCTGTCCGAGATCTTCGTCGTACGTCTCGCCGCGAACCGCTGTCTGCGGATGGGAGGCCAGGTGGCCGTAGTGTCCGTCGTAGAGATTGACTTCTGTAGGCATGTGAGCACCCTGGTATCAAATTCTGCCGACATCTGTTGTTTCAAATTGATTTTTTCCTGGCTTAACAATGTTGCTGATCAGGCCGGATGAAATTGCTTATCGAACTGGAGTTTCAACTTCAGGCCGCATGACCATATCTGCCTCGCGGCCCACTTTGATCACGAGCTCAGGCAGAGCTTGGATGTCCGCAAGCGAGGTACGGAAGTTGACAATGCAGGCGCGCAGGAGAAATTTCCCGCCCTGCACCGCGTTGGAAACATATGCTTCACCACTGTTTTGCAGACGGGTGAGCAGCTCCCGGTTGAGTTGATTCAAATATTTTTCAGTTTCATCCGAGCCGGCTTTCAAAGCCGGTGGCACATAGCGAAATGTGGTAATGCTCAATGATTGGGTGCAGGCTTCCAGTTCGGTTTGTTTCACAACCAGGGTATACAGTTCCTGCGCCAATCGAATATCATCGGAGAGCATCTGTTCATAGCCTTTGCGTCCTACATGTTGTAACGCTAGCCATACTTTCAGCGCGCGAAAACCGCGTGAATTCTGTGGGCCGAGGTCGAAATAGTTGATCGCCTCCACGCCAAAATGATAATACGGCGGGTGATAAGCAAATGCCGCACGCAGTTTTTCTGGATCACGCACGAGCGCACAGCCCGTCTCGAGCGGCGCATAAAGCCATTTATGCGGATCCACTGCCACCGAGTCGGCTTCGCTCAGGCCTTGTAGATCGCGTGGAGCGTCGGGCAACATGGCGGCCATTCCGCCATAGGCTCCGTCCACGTGGAACCATAAGTCTTCTTCACGGCAAATACTGGCGATCTCGTGCAGGGGATCAATCGCTCCCGTGCTGATGGAGCCTGCCGTGCCCACAACGATCAAAGGGTGCTCGCCTGATTCGCGATCGGCGCGGATTTGTTTGCGTAGTTCATCGACATTCATGCGAAAATCCCGGTCGGTGGGGACCCAGCGAATGCCATCGGTTCCAATCCCAGATAGATCGGCTGCTTTCTGAATCCAAGTATGGGTCTCTTTGGAGCAATAGATTCTCAAGCGCTGCGTCTTGGCCCCATGCAAACCTGCGACACGTGCATCCCATCCTGCTTTGGCTTGACGCGCTGCGAATAAACCTAGCATATTTGCCATATTGCCGCCGCTGACCAATATTCCGCCGCAATTTGTTGGAAAGCCCAGTAATTGTGCGATCCATCGAATCGTCTGGGCTTCGATTTCGCTAGCCATTGGCGAGAGGAACCACGCGCCGCAGTTTGGGTTGACGGCCGCGGCCAGAAATTCGCCTAAGATGCCAATGGGCGCAGCAGGCGCAGTGATGTAGCCCCAAAAGCGCGGATGGCTGTTGAAAAGCGAGTGCTCGAACAGCAAGTCGGTGGCACGATCAATGAGTTTCGCGGGGTCGGTGCCAACGTCCGGAAGTCCAAGTGTCGAATCGAGCGCCGCGCGGACTTCGGAAGGCGCTTCTCCCGGCGTAACCGGTCGCTGTGGGAGCGTGTCTAGGAAACCGGCAATGCGTTCCACAAGTTGATGCCCAATGGCGCGGAAATCCGCAGCATTTATTTCAAGGGCGGCGTTGCGTTTCTCATGCATCGTGCTTCCGTGTGTTTTTGTGGTGATTTTTTAGTTGTACAGTCACAGATCAGTTCTCTATTTGTTGAAAACGTCGGTGCTCAGGTATTTCAGGCCAGAATCTACCATCAGCGTGGCTATCTTGGCATCTGGCCCCAATCGTTTTGCTACTCGAATAGCTGCAACGACGTTTGCTCCTGAGGACGTTCCCGCAAAGAGACCTTCCTCACGAGCCAAACGCCTGGTCATGGCCTTCGCCTCAGCCGTATTCACCGCGATGATTTCATCCACCAAACTTGGATCCCAGAGCGGTGGAGCATAGCCAATTCCTACCCCTTCGATTTTATGAGGTCCAGCCTGACCACCCAATAATACCGCGGATTCGCCGGGCTCGACGGCAATGATCTCAATCTTGGGATGGTAACGCTTCAACACGTTTGCTACTCCTCGCGTAGAAGCCGCAGTGCCTACACATTGAACGAATGCATCAACCTCTCCGTTTGATTGATTCCAGATTTCCTCAGCCAACGGATAATAGCCTGCAATACTGTCAAAATTGTTGAGCTGGTCGATCCAGAAAGTGCGAGGTCTTCGACTGAATGCTCGAGCGGCTTCAATCATCTCTAGAATCAACTTCTTTGTGGTGAGGCCTCCTTCACTCGGTATCAGTGTAAGTTCCGCACCAAAAGCCGACATCTGATTCAACTTATCCTGACTAAATGCGTCGGAAGTGATGAGATGAAGGCGGTATCCTTTCGCGACACAAATCAACGCGAGTGATATGCCTGTGCTGCCGCCGGTGTACTCCACAATGATATCCCCGGGTTTCAAGCGGCCATCTTCCTCCGCCCTTGAAATCACAGCCTGTGCCATACGATCTTTCATGCTCCCAGTCGGATTTTCCCATTCAAGTTTCGCAAAAACCTTCCCGCAGCCCGGTGGAACAACGTGACGTAACTGCACGAAAGAGGTGTTTCCAATGGCGTGTAAAATATTACCAGCAATATTCATTCTATCTTTCTCCCATTGCGTTTGCTCTGTAAATGAGGCGCTAGGCTACGGCGTCAACGAGATGCCCTGCACCAGTAGTCTGACCGCCAGGACGACGAAGATTGCCACCACGCCGTCCATCCAGCGCAACCGGAGATCTGTGCCGCCGGCAGTCGGATAGTTTCGTGTGACCAGTATTCCAACTGCTGCGAATACCCAGAACGACGCCTCACCTGCCCGAGCGATCAGGAAGGACGCCGGCATAGGCATGGGTTGGTTGATGAGAACCACGAGTGCCATTCCCGCCGGCGCGGGCAATGCGCCGACGCCTACGGCGCCAGCAACACGGTTAACGTGCAGAGGCGTCCACCGCCGAAGCTCGCGCCCTGTCACAAACAAGATGGCACCGACCGAAAGCGCACCCAGCAGACTGGCCAGATGGCGCGCGCTCATCGGTAGATGTAATACCACGGCGGCGTTAGAGAAGTCGCCCACGAACGACGCTGACATGATATTGCCAAAGAAATTGCCCACGCCGAAAGCTGCCAGATAGGCGAAGTGCATGCCCGCCGCCGAATCTCTGACCCGACGGTATGTAAACCAGCACACAACGCCGAACCAGAGACTGAAAGTAGGGCCCGCGACGCCGATCATTGCCCGTTCGCTCACAGTCGCATGTGCGAGATCCGGATTCACCCAAAAGTTGAACAGCGTTGAGCGGAAACCGAGGGCGTATGTGGTGACGGCATGCGCGCCTTCATGCAGGATGATGTTGATGGTGTACGCGGCTGCGAACCACACGATCGGGCGGTGTACCCAGGTGCTCGTCTTCAACAACATTGAGCTCGAGTTGTCCATGAGGGCGCCAACAAAGGAAATCTATGCGCCCGCCAATTTCATCAGAATATCCCACTGCTCCTGCGTCACCGGCATCACTGAGAGCCGCGAAATACGCACGAGCCCGAAATCTGCCAGCGCCTTCTGTTTTTTGACTTCGGCCAGCGGAACAGCGCGCGGGAGGCGTTTTTTCGGCGTGATTTCGATGACGACGAGTTTGGGATCCTTCTGTTTGGGATCGGGATACGGATCGCGACTGACGGTCGCGATGCCGATCACGGCCCTTTCATCTCCGCTGTGATAAACAAGCGCAGGATCGCCTTTCTTCATCGCGCGCATGTTTTTGAGCGCAGCGTTGCTGCTGATGCCATCCCACACGGTCTTGCCCTCGCGCGCTAGATCGTCATAACTGTATACCGAGGGCTCGGTTTTGAGTAACCAGAGATTGGGCATGGGAACTCTCCCTATTGATTTACGATTAGCGACTGACGATTTGCGATTTCAGAAGTGGATAGATCCTTCGTAAATCGTCAATCGCTAATCGTAAATCGCCGTTCATTTTATGAATCCTGTTTGTAACTATTCAGCTCCTGTTTCTTGTAAGCGGATTGAACGGATAAAGCGGATTTCTAAAACTTGTTTTGCAGAATCACTATCCGTTCAATCCGCTTCATCCGTTTACTCT
>JBOHQX010000180.1:0-31265 GCA_050732395.1 bacterium | reverse complement strand
CACCGCAACCTATCAAGTCGGCAGCGGCAACAATACCATGAGTTTTCTAGAAGACCGCAACGGCTATTTATTTGAGATGCCTTTGACGTGGTATGCGGAAAAAAAACTATGGGACATGAGCCCCGGTTATCGCGACAACAATTGGCGCTTCGACCGTCCTATCAACAGTACTTGTTTGAATTGCCACACCGGTCCCAGCCGCCGCACGCCGCAAACGGAAAATCACTATGAAAACGTGCGGTTCGGCATTGACTGTGAAAACTGCCACGGGCCGGGCAGTGATCACGTGAGCATGGCGTTGCAGAGCCCCGCCTCGAAGGCGACCTTCGAGCAAACCATCGTTCACCCTGCAGATTTGGGCAGGGAAACGCAAATGGACATCTGCCAGCGTTGCCATTTGGAAGGCATTCGCGTGTGGAACGACGGCATTGCGGCGGATGAAGTCGAAGTGGGCAAGCGGCTTTCGGCGCATCTTGGCGTTTTTGTCAGCTCTGATGCACATGCCAGCGAGAGCGAATTTGGCATCGCCGCACAAGCCGATCGCCTGCGCAAGAGCGCTTGCTATCAAAAAAGCGCATCCATGACGTGCACCACTTGCCATGATCCGCATCAAAGCGCGGCGCATACGAGTCCGAATGATTTCAACGCCAAATGCACCACGTGCCACGCTGGCATGCCGGGATCGAAGCATGACCCAGGCACTTTGCCTTCCGCCGTGAACTCTGCAAGCAAGCTGCTTGCAGCAGGTGTGTCGGCAGCTCCGCTTTGTACCGCACCCTCAGCCCGTGAATCAGACTTGCAGGATTGCATCCGCTGCCACATGAAATCCGGCGCAACCAGTGATATTCCGCACGTGCGCTTCACCGACCATTACATCCGCCGAGATCTGAGCGACAAACCCGCGGCGCAACGGGCCGTAGCTTCGGCTCGGCCGTTCCTTCTGCCGGTGATTCATTCGGAAAATCCCGCTGAAAAAATGTTGCAACATGGTCTGGCTTATTTTGAGTATCATCAAACCGGGGGCGCAATAACCGCCCATCTGGACAGTACAGTTTTCTATCTCGAAGCCGCTCAGAGCCGTGGCGCGAGCCGCAACGACGGCGAGGACGACTATATCAAAGGCAGTGCTTTCTATCTGTTGGGAAAAATGGAATTGGCCGAGCCGGCACTGCGCCGGGCCATTGCAAAAAACGACTCACATGCACGTGCTTATTACGTTTTGGGAAAGCTGTTGATTCAAAGCAACCGTCCAGCGGAAGCGGCGTCCATTTTTGCAAGAGGTGAACAGGCGAGGCCCCAATTTCTCGAGAACACTGTCGGACGCGGGCAGGCAATGCTGGCAAATATGCAATTTCAAGAAGCCATAACCGCGTTTGGCCAGGTGCTAGCAGCAGATTCATTGTCTCACGAGCAGGCCTATTATTTTCTCGGCCAGGTATGGCACAATGCGGGCAATCTCACCTTGGCGCGGGCGAGCTACCAAAGGGCGCTCAACTTGAATCCCGGCTCGACGCTGGCACTGCTCAACACCGGCTCGACGTACGTGTTGGAAGAAAACTGGCAGGAAGCGGTCACGGTTTTCGATCGCATTCTACAAAGAAATCCCGGTTACGTTCCGGCGTTATTCAACAAGAGTGTTTGCCTGGCCAGTCTCGGCCGAAAGCGCGAAGCGCAAGAACTGGTGAAGAAAATTTTAGCCTTGGAGGTGGAGAACGAAAAGGCAAAAATCCTGTGGAGAGATTTGCAAAAGTTATAGACACGCTCCCCCAGTACTGAAACTCTGCTTGCCAGCAGGGCCTCATCGGCCCGTCAAACTATAATTCGCCTCGCGTTTCAATTCCCCGTGATTATGAATTCCCCTAGTTCGCGCTTGAAAGGAATTTTGAGAAAATCCGGGCCGAGCTCCAGCACGTTCGAGCCCAAGCTTTGCAAAAGCTGCGGGGGCAAGCCTTCCTGTTCCACTAAAATGTAGGGTATGATTTCGTAACGGCCGATCGGAATCAAGCCGCGGGTTTTGTTGATGATCAGGCGCCAACTCCGGCCTTCACCGCCGATGCGCGCAACTAAACGTGTGTCGGCGCCGGGATCCGGGAGGTGCACGAACAATTCGCCTGTGGCTTTGTTGCGCAAAATGATGCCACCCAAAATCCCCCCGACTACTTTCGGCAGAATCACGGTCACCGAATCCAGCGTGGCTTGCACGTTGGCCAAAATATCGATGGGCCCGGCGTAATCGAAAGAAACGCTGGTGGGGGAGGCCAAAGTGCGGATGGTCAGCAGCTTATTCAGCGGCGCAAGGCCTTGCAGGCGCCCATTCGCGTCGAGGTCGCCTTGCGCAAATGCGAAAGCACCGTTTTGCACGAATACCTGCGCGCGCGCTACTTTGAAATTGGCCAGATAGAGATAGAGATCGAAAGCGCCGCCCGTGATGGTCGCGCTGCCACTGGTATTTTCCGGAGGCAAGGTCAATTGAAAATTGCCGGAGGAATCGGTGCGTGCGCTGAAGCCGGTGCCGCCGAGCCAAACGTAGACATCGTTGGGAGCCGCGTGGTCCTCCAGAGTGACGCGGCCGGTGAGCGTGCGATAATCCGTTGCCTCAATATTTTCGTCGCCGAAGGGACTGCTGGTGCACGCCATACAGCACGAGATCATGCCCGCGCACAGCATCATCCGCCAAAGAGAATTCCTGCAACCCGTCATAGCACCATCCTTGTTTGAACTTTTGCGCTCCCGGCCCATGAAACCGTGAAGGCGCGTGCAGCGAACAAACCGGTACCATGGTTCAAACTTCAAGCGCCGGCGTCTCCGCCCATCGGCATTTTGCCGTCTAAAAGCCGCCGGCTCCGCTCAAAATCCGGCGCCAATCCGGATCTCGCAGCTCGCCGCGCTTGGTGGAATGTACCAACTCATAGTCGTTGGTGCCGAAGCGATTGACAAAAACAAACTCCACGCCGTTTTCAATTGAAAAATAGGACCAGATTTCGTGGGGTTTGACGCCCTGGCTATCAAATCTCTCGATTTCATCGGGTTCGCCGTACAGCAGATAGATACGGCCGCGATTGGTTTGCCAGCCATCCTTCGACAGCGCGCCATAGCGATCGTTGACGATTCGTACGCGCCGCAAATATTCAGAGCGCCGGATCGGAAAGAAATCCCGGCGGCCTTGTTCCACTTCTTCCCAAAATTTGCTGAGAAACTCCCGCTTGCCCTCGGCGTTTTCCAGCTTGCCGAACAGCTTGACTTCGTCTTTGGTGGCCAGATATTGCGCCTGCCGGAATTCCGATGTCAACTGCTCGTCGGTGATCCCGGACAGCGCTCCGAATGCCGGCAACGGCGCGGCGGGCCCCGCTTGCGGCTGAATCTGCGGATTATATACAAAAAACGTCTTCTCTGTTTGATGCAACGCCTGGTCGCTCGAATCTATCAACACCATACGAAACGCATATTTTCCCGAGGGCAGCGCCATAATATTGGTCGTGCCCATTTCCATGGCGTGGCGCACGTTGAATTTGCGCGGCTTGACGCTTTCACGCGCCACGGCGCCGTCGTCTTTGATGACGAGCGTTTTTATCCGATACGGCATGGCGGCCTGCAAATTGTAAAGCTCGAGATAGTGATAAACCACCGGCGCCGTGGTGGCGCCGAAAACCAAACCCGGCAACGGCACGACTTCATGGGCATTTTTAAAAAACAGATCGTCTTTTTTATTGGAGGCGGTGATGCTCTTGCAGAGCTCGAGATCGCTGCTGGTGGCGGAGGCAGCATAGGCCTCGATTTTGAGAGGCAGGTTCATCGCGGCGCGGCGCTCCTGGCCGAGCGAATCTTCGGCGGTCACTTCCAGCTCGTATTCGCCGTGCGGCAACACGAAACCGTTTTGTGTGATGAAAGGATAGTGATACCAGGCACCCGCGGTGTCCGCTTCCGAGATCTTGAACACGGATTTTTTGGAAGCCACGGCTTCGCGCGCCGGCATTTTCAGAATGCGGCTATGCAACTTAACACCGCCGTGGAATTTTCCGTCGCTGTGATGATATGTCAGCAATTGCGGATAAAAACCGTAATACACTTCGAGGTATCCGCTGAGTTGATCGTTGCGAAAGCGTGCGGCGTCGAGGTTGATGACGAACGGCGAAGCCGGCGTTAGCGTCTGCGCCGCCGGCTCGCGCATCGACAGAAGCAGTATGACTAAAATCAATTTGTATTTCATGCGCATGATCTCCTCTCTCTGATACTGCTCAATACGAAATCACGTTCGCCAGCAACCGGAAAGCGCCGGGGTGCACGTTGATGAGCTGGGGATCAAGCGCGAGATCCACGTACGTTTGCCGGCCCTTGCCGTGGGTGCGCGTTACCACCAGCGCTTCGCCGGCGGCGGAAACGACGGGTTTTTCGGCTTGCGCCAACATTGCGCCGGAAAGGCGATTATAGGCCCGGGCATAGAGCCAGGACTGCCAGATCTCGTCGCTCAGAGCATTCGGCTGCGCCAGCATTGGATGGCCGGAATTTGCGGCAATCGGATATTCGGCGTCAAACTGAGATGCAGCTTGCAACTTCAGGTCCGGCCACAGCGGCGCGGCATTCCATGCTTGCGCCTCCTGCGCGAGCACGATCAAATGGCCGCCGGCCGCCACGAACGCTTCCAGCTCCTCCCGCCGTTGTGCAAATTCGGGATGAAACGAGAGCGCGCGACGGTCGATGATCAGAACATTTACTGCATCCCAACGTTGCACGGTAGGCGGGAAGACGGTGTAGTCGGCGCGCAGCCGCCGCAGCGCCTCCACCATCGGGCTGTTCTGCACGCCAATACAAAGACCGATTTTGCGCTGCGGCGCAATGGCGGCGTCAAATTTTCTGGCTGCGAAGTTTGCCACCGCGGTCTTACCGATCTGAATCGGAATCAAGTGCGTGCCCTCTTCCGCCTGCTTTATCCAAAAAAGGTTGAGCGTATCCACTTCCGTCGCGCCTTTTTGCGGCAAACGAATCCGTCTGGGTGCAGAGATCGCCAGCTCGTGTTTGACCGCCAAGGTATCGGCCATCCCGTCGCGCGAGATGTTCATGAAGCGTACGACCACGCGCTCACCCGGTACGCAGCGCACGATCGGCGTCGCCACTTCCTCCACGATGCGTGGCGCAAATTCCAAGCGCGATTCCAGGCGATAGATAAAATGATCTTCACGCTTTTTGCTTTCATGAATGACAAAAAACAGAAAAGGCTGTCCCAGCCTGTCCGCGGTTAAATTGTAGCGTGCAGGCGGGTAAGTGTAGGTGACCTGCTGCGGGGAGAGGAGCCGATAGGGCTCGTTCAAGCGCAGGGCCAGCTTGTTTTCCATTCGCTCATTGACGACCCAGCCTTGACTGGTGTTAGGGAAATACACGACGAGCTGATCTGCCGGAGCCGCGCCTTTCACGCTCTGAATGGTCAAATAGGTCAACTGCCGCTCAGCGAGTGCGGTATCGCTCAATGTGTACTTGATCTCTACGCCCATCAAGGTGCAGCGCAAATCGTCGAGCGTGCGCTTCCAGTGAAGCGCACGCCGCTTTTCCAGGGGATTCAAGTGCGCCTGGGATTGCGGGGTGAGTAGTTGCAACACCGAATCGAGCGCAGTCATGCTCAGGGGCAACGTCTCGGCGCTCGGGCGCCGTGCGGCCACTTGCGCCAGTTGGTCAATACGTTTTTGCAGACTGCGCAAGTGTACCGTGGCGGGCAAGGGCAAACCGGCGAGCAGCTCGCCCTCGCCGGATTTCCAGGCAGAGACCAGCACGCGATAAGCAGGCTCACGCTGCTGGCGCCACGCGCGGCGTTGTACGGCCAGGGAAGCATAGTTCCGCGCCGCCTCTTCGCCAAGAGCGCGGTAGGATTTTTTCCACAGCTCGTTGGTTTCTGCCAACGGAAAGCTGGCACCGGCGCTGCGCCCGTCATCCACGAGGAGGCGTGCCACACGCCAATACCCGGCGCCATTCGCGCCGCCGTTGGCAACAGGAAGCACTGCAATCGCTTCCGCTGCGGCCAAAACCTCGCTCATGAAACGTTGCCACGGCCAGCCGGGTTCCTGCAACGCCATTTTCCAATCCGGCGCGAGCAAAATCAAATCCGGCTTGAAAGAGACCAGCAACTTCGAAAGGCGCGCACGCACCGTGTCGGCAGGCCATTGCGCGCGCACGATGTTCGAATCGCGCGCGGCCGGAAGATGGGGGAGGTTGAGATAGCGGGTTTGGCCTCCCAAATGTTGGAGCGCGGCATAAGCCTCTTGGCGCCGCCGCGCCGCAAGATCGTGCGGGTATTCGCCGCGCAGGTCGCTCTCGCCGGCTTCGCCGTTGGTGAAATAAGCGCTCGTGATCGCAGCACCTTTTGCCAGTCGCAGATACGCCAGCGTTTCCAAATCCTCGTATCCCGGCTCCAGGGCCAGCGACAGCACTTTGAAATCGTTGGCCAAATCCAGCGAGCGCTGGTGCAATGCGTACTTGCCGGTTGCGGGAAAATACGTGCGCGGCGAGGGCTCGCGCTGGCAGGCGCTGAGGGCCAGTAAAGAAAACAGGATGAAAAGTATGAGCAGGTATCTTGCTATCATTCGCGTTACGGGGATCATCTCTCTACATGTCATTCTGTAAGAATCTTTTTCAGCTGCGGTATTGCTATTCAAATGAGCAAGAAATCCCACTTTGGATTCTTAGTCGCAATAAGAGCTTCCTGCTTATCTCGCGTCATGTTTTTGATCTCCTTTTCTCTTGCTATAGCAGCATTGATGTCAGAGAAGACTTCAAAAAGATTCTCACAGAATGACATTCCTAACTACGCAGATCGACACTGAATTAAAATTAACAATTCACACGCCAAATGCAATTCGTATCCTACGAACGGAAAATAAATAGTGCCATGACGTCAAGCCGGCCGAATCCACGTACAGGTCATTGGAAGGATCTTTATAAATAGTTGATGCAAAGCTCCAATAAGCTTTATCTCCAGCGCTAAAAAAGATTCCTCCAGAATGACATTTCGAAGAATGTAAGCTCAATGAAAAACGTTGCAAAACCACCATGGAACTTACCCCAAGCGATCCTCAAAAAGAAAGGCTGCCTCTTTCGGGGCAGCCTTTCCAAAACGTGAATGCAGCCGCGGAAGCCGGAGATCAGAATCCGAACTTCAGCGTGAACATGTTGTTGTTGTTGAAGAAATCCACGGAACGGAAGGCATAATCCAGCGTGAGATCCACGGATTCATTATCCCAGAACACGCCGAAGCCGACCGCAGGCCCGAAGATATTCTCGTCGTCAGCCTTCGTGGGCGAATACTCCATGCCCGCGCGACCGGCAATCTGCAACCCGCCGTTTTTCATCACCAGCTCGGCGCCGCCGCGATACCCATCGAGGCTGAGGTTGTTATTGGCAAAAGCGCCGTTGACGCTCCAACGCATGTTCTCGTTGATGCCGCGCTCGTACGTCATGCCTAATTCCACCGAGGTGGGCAGCTCAAAACCGGCCGCCTTGACTTCGTAGTATTGCTCCGGACGCGAGCCTTCGCTGGAAGTGGCGCGGCGGTTCAAGCCTTCACCGCCGAACGTCATTTCGGAACCGATGTTTTTCAAAGCCACGCCCAGGTGCAAACCGCTGACGTTGGCGAGATTGTGATATTGCACGCCGAGATCGAAAGCCACGCCCGAACCGCTGGCGCGTCCCATCTTCTCGGAGATCAATTTCACCGTGGCGCCGGCGGTGATGGCGTCGGTAAACGCGCGGGCATAACTCATACCCACCGTCACAAAAGCCGGCGAATAGGTTCTGCCTGCCAGGCCTTCGGGATCGTCATTCGTGGTCAGGGAAATATCGCCGAAACCGAACGATCTTACCGACAGGCCCACAGTGCCGAAACCGCCGAAATTGACACCGAGAGCGCCGTAATTCAAGCGGATGTCGCCAATGTAGGACATGGTCGTGAATAAACCCTCAGCCGTAGTGCCGATGCGGCCCAATCCCGCAGGATTCCAGTGCGTTGCGTCAATGCCTCTACTGGTGGCAATGCTCGCGCCGCCCATCGCCATGTCGCGCGCGCCCACCGGAATGGTGATTTCGCTCGCCGCGGCCGTGCCGATGCGATTATTTTCAACCTCGACTCCCTGCTGCGCCGCCAGCCGATCTGTCACCAGCGCCACGCAGAGGCACAACATAAAAAGGACTGCCTTGTTTTTCATGACATTTTCTCCTTCTTGAAGAATTTGGCAAAACCCTCCAGGGCTTCGAAATCCTGGAAGGTGTGTGCCTTCAAAGAAAGCGCGTGACGCTTAGAATACATCCAGGACTTCCTGCTCTTGAATCACAGCCAGTTTCAGCACCTTACTCACTTTTTCCCCACTGGCCGTAAGCACGCCTTCAATGTACGCGATGTACATACCGCTCGCCACGGGCAACCCGATTTGATTCTGCAGATTCCATTGCATGAACTGCACCGGATCGTCCGTTTTCTCCAGCGTGCGCACCAGTTGGCCGGCCAAATTGAAGATGCGAATCGTGGCCGTGGGTGGAAGATTGTTGAACGTCACATAACGGCTGAGTGTCGTTTCTTCCGCCGGGTTGAAGGCATAGTACGGGTTAGGATAGACATTGATGGTTTTGAAACTGGAGGCTTGCAGATCTTGCGTCACCGTTGGCGCCGGGCTCTTGAACGTGAAGGAGTCAATCGGCGTATTCGGCTTAGTGGTAGTCAAGCGGAACACCGTCCCGGTTTCCGGCAACGCCGCATTCAAATTCGCCGGGAAGGTCGGGTCGCTGACGCTGCCACCATTGAAGTTGACGAGTACCGTACGGCGGAGTGTATTGTCGGTCGCCAGCACATTGTAGAACGAGCCGTCATCGGCGCCGCCAGGAATAGCCAGAGCCGCTGCTTCCCATGCCCTGTAACCGGCGTCGCCAGGGGTGAGATCGGCCGGCGTTGCCCAATAAACCCAGTCGGTGTAGGGATCATTGTCGCCGCCGGAAATACTGTGATCATTGGCTCCGGCATTGGGATGCGTGGCGCACAGATTGTAAGTGCCACTCAGGTCATCATCCAACATATAAGGAACCCAGCGCACGTCGTCGCTGGCATCATTCGGTGTGGCGATACCGGTTCTCCAAAGTTCGAACGGCACCTGGATCACCTTATTCGAGGTTCCAAAAGCATCATAAGCGTAACCGCCGGCGGCCGTGAAGCGAATTTCCCAATCATAGGGAATGATATGCGCCCAGTTGCCGCCATTGTTGGAGGTGCGGACCAAAAATGCATCGAAGCTGGCACGCGAGCCGTTGTCAGCCGTATGAACACCCCACGTGCTGGCGTTCGTGGACTGTTGATTGAGTGGACGGTCATTCGCGCCAGGGTTGGGCGGGGCGATAACCGGTCCGCCGTCCGGCGTCGGAAAACCGCTGTTGTTGAAAGAGAAGGATCCGTTCGTCGGCGGATCAATGGGGCCGGCAGCATTGGCAACAGTTTGGATGAACTTAAAGCTATTCGGCGCGCCCACGATTCGCAATTGGAAGCCGTCGGTGAACGCGTATTGATCATCGCCGCTTTGGTTGGCGACGTTGGCCAGCACCACTCTGTTGTTGGCCGTCACGTCGATCAAGTCCCAAATCGTGGCGCCCGTGCCAGTGCCGTCGTCTTTGAACACAATTTTGTAATCATGGCCGTTGAGCACGGAGGAATTGACCACGAGTGGGTAAGCTGCGCCATCGCTCGGGCCGGTGTGTGAAACGTTCCTCAGGGTGTCGCCCAAGGCAATGGCCGAGCCATCTTGTTGATAGACTGTGCCGAACGGCTTTTGCGGAGTCACCACGATCACTTGCGCCTCGGATTCCAAGAACGAGGGCAAAAATCCGGGGATGGTGGTGACGCTGTAGGCCGTTACGCCCAAGAAGTAATCCTGGCCGTTGTACAATGCGTCGATGTCGCGCACGTAGTCCCGGGTGAAATTGAACACGCGCCGAATGCCGCTGTTGCTGCCGAATTGCACCGGAATCGACAGAACCTGGCCGGATTCGATGTCGACCACCGTGTTCAAAACCACGGAAGGATCGGTGGTCAGGTCGTAGGTCGCGATGCGGACAGCGTCTGCCAAACCACCGCCGCGGATCGGAAATTGATAAACATTGTAGCCTTCGAACTTGTAACCGCCGGGATTGTTGAGCTTGTTCTCGGTGTCGGCCACACGGGCAAGATTGCTGCCCCATTCGATCACCACTTCGCGGTCCAAGTTGTTAACGGACACCGCTGGAGCCGTGGGCGGCTTCGCCACCTGAAATAATGCATTGTAAGTATTCTGCGCGAACTGGTCGTTGAACAACATGACTGCGACGCTGGACAACCGGTCCGCGCCCAAGCCGCCTATAGTCGCCACCACCACTTCCTGGGTCTCTCCCGGGCTCAGACTAAACGGCCCGGTGTTGCAGAGCAGGCGCCGATCGCCGGGCGGAAATGAATATTGCGTGCCTTCACCATCCAGGAATCCAATTTGCTTAATAGGATCTCCAGATAGAGGATACTTCGTGGGCGAAAAGCCCGGAGGTACGGGATAATACTGGTCCTCGCCGTCCGTCGGCGCAAAGCCGCGCATCAGCTTGTACCAGCGCAGAGTGCTCGTGCTATAACTACCGGTCGGATCCGAAAACGGCGAGCCGGCGGAAAAGTAGGTAAAGGACGTCATGCCCAGGTTCTTCTTGTCATACACGATCTTGAGATCGAACACCGCGCTGTCGCCCGGCGAAGGCACTGCCGGACCTTGCAAGAAGTCATAACCCGCGCAGGGTGGCGGCAAACGGAATTTATTATACTCCGAGTCGATGCCGTTGGCATTATAGACGTAGCCCACGCTGAAGGTCGAATCATTGCCGAGAATATCATCGCCAGCATTGCCGAGGTCGGGATCAGACCATTGGCAGGTGTACATTTCATTGATGTAAAAAGCGCCTTTGGTCCCGGCGGCATCCACAGCTATGCCGCCTTTGTTGGTGAATTTATAGCGCTTGAAGTATATATTGCCGAGGGCATCCGTGCGTTTGTAGCCCCACAGCGTCACTTGCACTTCCAAGCCCATGGGCTCGGAGCCTTCCAAGGCCAGCGTTTGGTTGGCGTCGAGATCGTTATATGCCAGCCAGATCACTTGATCTGCCGGAGAATTGGGATCGGCGCCCGCCAGACCCGGCTCGTCGTAATTGCCGGAGATGAGGTGATCCGGCGTAAAGGTGTCGCTGAAAGACGGCGGTGGCTGATAGCCCGCCGTGCCGTTGCGCTCAATATAGGGTGCGCCCAAATCGACCGGCCACTCTCTCCAGTCGAGGTCATAACGGCTGCGAATGGTTTGCATTTGAGCGGCGGTGACAGATGCTTCCAGAATCTCATTGGATTCCGCGGCGTCACGTTGCACTTCCCCATCCGACATGAAAAAATAATCGCGGCGGATACGGAAGGCGCGCGCGCGCGAATCAGCAGGATCGGCCGCGACCGCTGTCGCGCCCTGGCCAATGATCCAGCCTTCGCGGCTGCCGACGACGTAGTTGGCGCCGCCGACGCGAATCAATTGGCTATTGGGTGCGGGTATGGTCAGAGCGGCGTCGACGTAGCATTTGCCGCCCCACATCAAACCGTCCTGATAAATGAGCGTTCTGGTGCCGCGCGGAAATAGGCCGCCGTCAATTGCACGAGGGGTGTGATTCGACTGGCCGTCATTTCGCGCCCAGGTAGTAAAGTTGTTGATGTTGAGAATTTGCCAGCGGGGCTCGCCGGTAATCTTGCTCAACGACTGCTGGCGATCTTTTCGCTCGCCGGCAGGTCTCTCCTTGGCCATGGTCAGGGAACCCATGCCGAGGACCAGAAGGATGCACAAGCTCAAACCTTTGTTTCGCATATCGTGTAGCTCCTTTCTCAGGATTACGATTTATTCAAGCACAGGCGGTATGGTAGTAGAGACGGCCCGGGGCCGTCTCTACATGAATATGACCCTACCGCCTGCTCGTTCATTCCCGACGTGACCTTACAGCTCGATTTTCAAGCCCAACTGAATCTGCCTCGGCACGCCATAAAGATCGTTGCCGGCGACGGAGCCAGCGACGCTGGTGCCGTTGGCGACGACGGTGCCGTAAGCCCAGCGGTTTTGCTGGTTAATGGCATTGTAGAATTCCACATAGTTCGGAATATCAACAAACGACGCTGCCAGCGGGCTGCGCAACCAACCGTCGTCTTCGGCCGTGCCGGTGGAGGGATATACATTGATCACGTTCTTGTTATCCAACAGATTCAACACAATGGCATACACTTCCATGCCTAAGCCGCCGGCGCGGAAATTCTTGCCGAGGGTAAAATCGATATTGAAATTCCACGGCGTTTGCGAAGTGTTGATCGGCTCCGTCGGGTTGCTGTTGCGTGCATCCAGCAAGGGGCGAATTCCGACGTTCCATGGATTCGACTGGCCCAGATTGGAGGGTTCTTTGATCTGGGTATAGCTGTGGCCGCTGCTAAAGTTGAAAATGGCGTTCAGGCCCACGCCTTGAAGAATTGCACCGCCATCGCCTTGCGCCCAGCGATAATCCATCACCAAACTGCCGCGATGGGGCTGGTTGTGATTCAACGGATAGATCAGCAGCGGATAACGGGCGCCGCCGTCGCTGACCGCCACGCGCGTGGCGCGTGAATCAGAGCCGGTGCCTCTGGTGCTGGCAATTGTGTAGTTCAGCTTCGCGGCCAAACGCTTGGTGCGCCGCAATTCCAGAGTCGTTTCCAGGCCCTTGATCGTGGCAATGTCGTTATTGACCAGACCGGAGAAGAGCACGCTGCCCGCGGCTAAGACATCCGTACCGTCAGCCAACACCCGGTCGAAGCGGAGCTGATCGCGCAAGTCTTTATAAAAACCGGTAACCGTCAACGCGAAGTTGTCGGTCAAAGATTGGCGAATGCCCATTTCATACTGCGTCGAACGTTCCGGCTTGGCCGTGAAACCGACCCATTGGCCGAACGTACCGTAAGCGGAACGCGTGATCGGAACAACCGAGGTATTCAACCGGCGATTGCCGCCATAAACGTCGGTCAACTGGCTCATTTGCACGTACTTGCCATAGGTGGCATAGAACACGGTCTTATCCGTCACTGGGAAGGAAAAATTGACGCGCGGCAGGAAGTAATCCTCTGCGCCAACCGTGACGAACTGATCGTCGAGGAGGTAGTTCAGCTTGGGATCGTATTCCGGACTTTCAAGATTGGCGGGCCCGAGGGCATCCGTGGCAATGCGCTCGTAACGCAGACCGAAATTGACCACCAGATCGCGGTATTCCAGCTTGTTCTGCACGTACATGGACAAAAAGGTGGGATTGCGCGGGCCTTCGAGGCCCGAGTCGAGCTTGTTGCCGTCGACGTCGTAACCGTAGCGATCGATCGTGCCCTGCCGATCCATTTGGACGCGGCGCTCCAAATCGCTTTCAAATTGGCGCACGGTCCGCCCGTCACGACCGTAGAGATAGGTCATGACGCTTTGAATATTGTTGACGTTGAATTGGCGCATGTTCCAGCGATCGAACCGGCCGCCGACCTTCACTTCCCAGGTCTTCGAAGCCTGCGTGGTGAAATCCAGCGAAAAGCCCAAATCTTCCTGGCTGTTTTTGAAAAAAGTGTTGATGGGGGCATTGGGATGATCGAAGGCAAAACTATTGATCGTCTTGTACTGCGGCGGACCTTCCCAGCGGCTGATGAAATCGCCGAAACCGGCATTGGCATTGGCAATGCTATCCGAGTAAGCTTGCCAATTGTCGCCAAATGTTTCGTCAAATTGCTTGAAACTACGATTGGAATAATACAGCGCCGCCTCGTAGAACGTCTTGGGATTGAGCACATGCGTGATCTTCAAATTACCCAAGGCGGTTTTGGTTTGCGCGAGAGGATCACGCAACTGAAAATAGTTCGTCAAAGAGTTCGGCCAGCTTCTGCCGGCTTGATTTTCAATGGCGTTGTAGCTGCCGGTGAAACGGAATTTCAGGCTCTTGGAAAGATCGTAGCTCAACGTGCCTTGCACGGTATTGTCGCGGCGGGAGTTATCTGGCACGTAGTTTCGCTCGTATTTCACCGTGCCATTCTCCGGCAACAAGCTGCCTACCGCAATAGGATTGCCCTGGGTCGGATCCGTGACCAGGCCGGTAAATTCAAACGGCTCCATGTAACGCTGGCTTCGGTCGCGAATGTAATTATGCTGGCCCGCGACGAAGAATTTGAGCTTGTTCATGATCGGGCCACTCAAGGTCACCACACCGTTGCGAAAACCGAAGGCGGTCGTGCCCAGGAATTGCTCGCCCGGCTTGGCGAAATCATCGGTGCGGTAATCCAACGTCATTTTGTATTCCGAGCTGCCGCTGCGCACTGCGGTGCTCACGATACCGGAATTGGCACCACCGAATTCCGCGGTGTAACCGCCGGATTGCAATTGAATTTCTTCGACGGCTTCCTGAATGACGCTGACGTTTTCTTCGTTGTTATAAGGATTTATCGCAGTGGCGCCGTCAACGAAGAAGCCGACTTCGCCTTTGCGCCCGCCACGCACGTGGAGAGCGCCATTTTGCAATACCGTGCCGGCATTGAGCGCGATGATGTTTTGCGTGCCACGAATGGGAAGGTTTTCAATGTCTTCCTGCGTGGTCAAGCGCATGGTGTTGGTGGTGTTGCGCTGCACCAAGGGGCGCTCCGCAACGATTTCCATACCCGCCACTTCCACGGCGGTGCTCGCAAGCATGAAGTCTTGGGTCGTGGTCAAGTTTGCGTTCACACGTACGTTGGATACGCTCAAAGTTTGATAGCCGATGTACGACACTTTGACCGTGTAGGCCCCTGGAGGAACGCTCAACACGATGTAGTCGCCATTGATGTCGGCCGAGGCGCCCAATGTGGTGGCGTCGATGACAACGCTGGCTCCAATCAGCGGTTCATTTGATTCCCGATCCAAGATCCGGCCACGCAGTTTGCCGTCCTGCGCGAGCACAAGAGCCGGGAGAAGGAGGAGCATGGTTACAACCAACAGAACCCTACGATACATGAGACTTCCTCCATTAAATTGAAGTTAATGGGTTTAGGGGTGATTTAAACTCCTTAACAATTGACAATTAGCAATTGACAATTCACAATGAGCAAATGTGAATTGTTAATTGTCAATTTTTTTTGCATTAACCTGCAACGTTTTCACCACAACCCTCGTCTAAATAAATACAGCGGAAAAGAGAAAAGCCTGACTCCGACCAAAAATAGCCAGGCCGAAGATATGACCCTACCGAGTACAATGTCTTCCGAAAAAATTTTCTCCTACGCTGATTGAGGCTATCGGAATTGAGTTGCCGCTCAAATTCGGTAGCCTTTTGATTTGTATGTTGACGCACTCGCGTGAAGCGAGCGTACCAATCTCACTACAAATTCAATAGACGGTTGTATTAAAAAGTGGAGTTGATGCTACCGGTACTGCGGGTAAAACAAAATAAAAAAACCTACCGCATAACATCGCAAGCAAGAACTAAACGACAGAGGATGTAGTAATTCATCAAGGGTGAAAACGTGGAATGTATATTTCCTCTCCTCCGGGCCCTTGTATGTTTGATACATGGCCGCACCTGAGCTTTAGGCACACTAAAGCAATCTTCACATTGACAAATTACATGCCACTAATTTTTTCTGCATAACTCGGCTTTTGTCCATTCCTATAAGAGCATGATTAGATTGAGATTATTCATGATCAACTTTATGCTTTACTTCCGGGGATAATTATTTCAAAAAGAACAAATCTTGCATAGACTGCGGTCAAAGTTTGCATAGGTTTCTGTTTTTTTCACAACTAAAATATGGAGTGAAAATTTGTCCATACATGAACGACGAGGCATATCAAACAGCTTTCTTTGAAGCTTTTCGAATTTTTATGCATCGATGGAACCAACGTCAATACAAACTATTAAGCGACGCGAATTAGAACCGGAAACACTTCAGCTCTTTGGTCGCGCTCTTTCCTCCTCGTTATTCCTTTCAGCACCAAAATCGAACTTCTAAACAATTCAAAAGTTAAACGCTACAGTGCGGCACAACCTATGCACTTCCCTTCTTAATCTTCGTCGACAGACGTTTTTTTGCCTCTGGCCAGCAAATGGGATGTTTCATGCCGCTGAATCAAAGAATCTTTCTAGAACTGAGTCTGCTCACATGCCTTGTTTTTTTGCTTTTTGCCTGTCGAGAGCAGCCCTCACAGCCTGAGACGACTCCCCTAGCGCTCGAAATCATCTCGCCAGAGAATTCTGTCATCGCCGGTTTCCCGCTCCAATTGGAAGCGGTGGCGCGATTGTCCAACGGAAAAAACGATACTGTTACCAAAGCGGTCCAGTGGTCCAACACGCCCCGGCTCGCAGGTCAGGTTCTTGCGGAAGGTATTTTCCTGGCAGCGGCCAATAAGACCGGTGTCGAAACCGTGGAGGCGGCTTATCAGGACCTGCGCGCGACGCTGGCGATAGAAGTAATTAGACGGGCACAAAGCTTTGCCGTCTCGCCCGCCGTCGTCAAAATCGCGCAAGGGAGCACGCTGCAATTGTCAGCCACAGCGGAATTTGAAGACGGCACGCAAATGTTCGTGACCGAGAAAGTAAGATGGTCGCTCAATCCCGGCCTGGCGGCGACGATCGACAATCTAGGCCTGTTGCGAGCGCTTCCCGGAAAAACCGGCGAAGAGCGCGTGCAGGCGCAATTCCAGACTTTCATAGCACAATCCCAGGTCACGGTCCAAGCCACATTGGATTTGCCTTTCGAGATGGTGGCTATTCCTGCCGGCAGTTTCATAATGGGGGATAGTGGCGGTGCGGGCAGCGATAACCCGGCGCATGAGGTGCATATCGACGCTTTTGAGATTGGCAAGTACGAAGTGACCAATGCACAGTACGCCGCATTTCTCAATCAAGCGCTGGCGCGTGGAGAGCTTTACTATGAGACAGGAATTGTGACCGCACGCCGCGGCGCGTTTGCCAATCTCAGCTATTTGAAGGTTTGTCCGATTGAAGCGTTTCCGGAGAAATTGATCGAATACGCGCAAATCGAGTTAAATGACTATGAATTTCGGGCTGAAAGAGGTTATGAAAACCATCCAGTCGTGCGATTGACGTGGTACGGTGCAGCGGCCTTTTGCGCCTTCTACGGTTTGCGCCTGCCCACGGAAGCGGAATGGGAAAAAGCGGCGCGAGGCGGACAACAATTGACTTACGGCACCCAGGATGGTACGCTCAGCCACGATCTCGCGAACTACGACGGCACCGGCGGGCAAGATCGTTTCGAACGATTGGCCCCAGCGGGTTCTTTTCCGCCGAACCCATTCGGCCTGCACGACATGGCAGGCAATGCCGCCGAGTATGTTTTTGATATTTATGACTACAACTATTACTCGGTCAGTCCAGCGGCTAATCCCTTCGGCCCAGGGCCACAGGAACGGTTAGGCCAACTGATGCTCAACGGGCAATACGTATTTGTGCTCGCGCGCGGTGGCAGTTGGATCAGCTCACAACTGCGGTGTCGCGCGGCCAGCCGCAACACCGTGGCTGAAAATAATTTTGACCAATGCGCCTTCGGCAGCTATGTTGGCGGCTTTCGCGTCGCACGCTCGCTGCCGTAGGGCGCGTTGGTTGTGGATGGCGGTTTGTGGGTTGTGCGTCGTGGATAGTGGATAGTGGATTGAAAATCGAATGTCAATTTCACTTGCACTCAGATTTCTCTTAAAAGCTCCACTATCCACCATCCGCGATCCACAATACAATATTTACAATTCACGAATTCCAGACTTTGCGCTTTGCCTTCGAACTGCACCCCTTCCGCCCGGCCGGGCAAGGAGTTCGCTATGCTACACTCACCGCAAGCCCTGCGTTATTGGATTTGCTGTTGCTGCTCCATTTTGTTTGCCACCGCTTCCTCCTGGAGCCAGGAGGTCACGTTAACCGGCAAAGTTATCGACCAAAACACGGCGCGCGAAATCAGTGGCGTCAGGATTTCGGTCAGAGAAGCGAGCCTGAGCACCAGCAGTGATCGCAACGGACTATATAACTTCACGGTTTCCCGCATTGAGCGCGAGGTTACGGTCGTGTTCGAGCATCCCGACTATCAAGCGCGCGAAATGCTATTGCAAGACTTGATGTGGGAAAAGACGGTCGCGCTAACTCCTCTTGAACCCAGATCGGAAGAACTGGTGGTCGCCGGAGCCGTTCGCGACCGGACCACGCAGCGCAAAATTGCGGGCGTCAGAATTTTTGTCAAAGGTACGAACGCGAGCACGGCCAGCGACCCAGAAGGTAAATTTTCCCTCCGTATTTCCGGGGGTGACCGCGGTGCGCCTCTGGTTTTTCAACATGCCGACTATCAAATACGTGAGGTGGCAGCCGATGCACTTGCCGGAATGGCGTTCGTCGATTTGACTTCCAAAGCACTCGGCGGCTCGGAAGAGATCACAATCTCGGGTGTCGTACGCGATCGCAACACCCATCGCGAAATCAAGGGCGTGAATGTTTTTTTGAAAGACGGAACGATCGGCACCACCAGCGATTTTGCCGGACGCTATTCCCTGCGCATTCCCGAGGCCACGCGCAAGCAGAAGATCGTTTTCCGGCACATCGGCTACGAGTCCCGTGAAATCGTATTGGATTCGCTGGTATGGACGAAGACCATGGACCTGCAGCCGCGTGTGATTGCCCTCCCGGGCGTACAGGTTGAAGCGGAAGCCGCTACGCGACCCGAGATTCTTGTGAAAGACTTGCCGCAGGCGGTGGCTATCGTCGATGCCAAGGCCTTTGAAATTCGAGGCTTCACCGACGCGGGCGACTTGCTCAAGACCGATCAAAGCGTGCAAGTGGAAGAAGATTTGAGCGGAAAGAAAACGGCGGCTATTCGCGGGGGCAACGCGGATGAAGTCATCGTCATGTACAACGGCGTAAAAATGAACAGCACCTATGACAACGTTTTCGATCTGTCGCTGATCGAGCTGGGCGACATTGAGCGCTTCGAGATTATCAAAGGCAGCAATACGGCGCTCTATGGTCCGGAGGCTTTTTCGGGCGTAATCAACATCGTCCCCAAGCTCCAAAACGATTACACACTTCGCTTTCAGCAGCGGTTTGGCACCTATCGCTCGGGCAATTGGGGGCTATTCGCGCACAAAAAAATCGACAAGTTCATCGGTTCTTACAGCTTCAAGCGCGGCGCCACCAAAAGAACCTTCGTGGACACACCCGAAGAAGAAAACGAATTGCGCAACACCACCCTCAATCACACCGCCAATTTATTGTACAGCTTTTCGGAGCGACCGGACGGCTCCCCGGTGAGCGCGTTGAGTGCCATGTACGTTTACACCTCGCTCGACTACGAAAACGACCGCGACCTCGAAAGTCTCGCGAATTACAATCAACTCTTCTCCCTGAAATACGCCAGCGCTCAATCCAAGTGGTATGACCTCGATTTGACCGCATCGGGGCGCGGGTTGGAAGAAGATCAGTTGCTCTCCTTCGGCTCGGGAACTCTGGATCGCAGTCTGAGAGACCGTGCGCTGCAATTCGACGCCGAGAAGCGATTGGCGTACGGCCGGTTCGAGATTCTGGGCGGTTACCAATTCCAGGGCGCCGAGCTCGATTTTCAAGACCTCCGGCGTGATTTCAGCGAGGAACCCGTCGGTTTGGAATCGGCCGCGCTGCAGCGAATGCATCACGGGGTGGTGGCCATCCTCAAGCTGCACAACGACGCGGAATCGGAGGCATTGCAAGGCATGGACGCCGACATTAGTGTGCGCCATGACCGCGTGCGCGATCAGCAAAGCGATCCCGTGGTGCGCAGCGGGCCGGAATTCAAAGGCACCACTGCTCCAGGGGTGTTCACGGATAATCAGTGGAATAAAACGACATTCAAATTTGCGCTCAACTTCTCCGGCCTGTACCGCCAGAATCTGAGCTTTAACTCGTATTTGAATTTCGGAACAAATGTTAAATTCCCCACGCTTTTCCAGCAGATCAGCGCGCCGGAATTGTTGTATGCGCAGGCGTCGCAGCCCAACCTCGCGCCGGAGGAAAACAACAGCGTCGAAATCGGTGCGGCCGTTTCGCGCGACGTGCGCGGCAACACGGCAATCTACGGCTGGCAAATCCGCGGCAATTTTTTCCAAAATCATTATACCAACAAATTCCGTGTGTCGATTACGCCCGGCGTACCCATCGCGTTTTATGACAACTCTCCCAATGCGCGCATTTCCGGCATTGAGGTAAACGCCAGTGTGTATCTCTTCCGCAAAAAAGTCGCGGTGGAGGCCGGCATCTCGAACTATTCGATTTCCGACAAATCCGCGTTCCCGTTCAAGTCGGATTACAAGTACACGCTCAACTTCAACGTCGATCACGCCGGGTATTCGTTCCAAGCGCATGTCTTCAAAGAGGGTGAGCAAAGCGGCTATATACGCGCTCGCAAGGTGGAGCAGACGGGCGGGCCGGCGCAGCCGGGAAACAACCCGTTTTATGAAGTCATATTACCCGCGTTTTCCAATCTCGATCTCCATTTGAGCAAGACGTTTCAAATCGAAAAACTCAAGATGTACGTCAACGCCAGCGGCCGGAACCTGTTGAACGATGAAGAAGTCGTGCTGGAAGGCCTGGCCATACGCGACCGGCGTGTTTATCTTACATTTGGGGCGCAGTATTAAAGCAATCGACAATTGACAGCTGTCACCATTCACTATTCATCGTTCACCATTCACCGTTCACAATTCACCGTTCACCGTTCAAAATAACTAATTGTAAACGATGAACGATGAATGGTGAACGGTGAATTGTGAATTGACAATGATGAATTGACAATCGTGAATTCATGATTCTATGTTGGGGGCGAAAATGGCAAAAGGGGACGATATCCAAACCCGCTTAATCGACTTCGCAGTTGGCATTATCAAGTTGTGTTCGTCATTACCTAAAACCAAAGTGGGAAACCACGTCGCCGGCCAGTTGCTGCGTTGCGGAACATCTCCTGCGCCGAATTATGGCGAGGCTCGTGGCGCAGAAAGCATCAACGACTTTATTCATAAACTGGGAGTGGTGCTGAAAGAACTGAATGAATCCGGGATCTGGCTGGAGATAATCAGGCGTAGTGAAATGCTGAGCGAGAACGCTATTCAACCGTTGACGCAGGAATGCAAGGAGCTCTGCAAAATCATTAGCGCCAGCATTCGCACGGCGAGCCGCACGAGAGCGGACTCGCAGTAGTTCATTCGCTCAACCATTCACCGTTCACCATTCACCATTCATCGTTCACAATTCACAATAACGAATTGTGAACGATGAATGGTGAACGATGAATGGTGAATGGGCAATGGGCAGGCTAATTGGTCAGCGAGGAGGTGAGAACCATGCTACAGCCGGTATCGCATTCGAAGCAGCGATTGAAGGCGCGCAATTTCATGCTGTTCCTGGCCCTCTTGCCTCTCACCGGTTGCGTGGAGAACCCGTTCGGTGATGACGAAATCTCTTCCGGTACGCGCCAGGTGAGCGGGACGGTACTGCTCAGAGATGGCGCCAGCTCGGAAGGGGCGTACATCTGGCTGGAAAGCTTCAACGTTGGCACGCGCGCGGATGCCAACGGAAAGTTCTCCTTGCTCTTACCGCCGCCAGGCGCGCAAGGCGGCGGCGGTGCCACGGGCCTTTTCGATCTCTATTTCTATCTTGCGAATTACAGTGTTACCACTGCCAGCGTTGTCACCAGGAATGGCGCCTTCGTCTATTCCCAAGCCGACATCAACAAGCAGGGCGAGTTAAACAGTGCCAAATCCCTGGTGAAATTCCTGCGCATCCATACTGCATTGACGCCGTCCGTCGTGCCCTCGAGCTCTACCCAGCCAATCGGCGTGAGCGTAACTTTGCAAGCATTGGGCGACTCCGTCACCACGATCAATCCCAATACGGTCAGCGGCAGCAACATCATCGGCGCATTGCTCATTCGCAACCTCGAGCGGCAAGACGTGTTCATTTACAATGTGCTGCCGCTCGCCACGTACAGAGAAATCCTGTTTCTGCGAGCGTCCCAAGGCGACACACTCGACGGCACGCTCAGCCTCATCGGCTTGCCGCTGCCGCCGGGCAATTATGAAGTGATCCCCTACATACTCATCCGGCATCAGCGCTTGCCGATGGGAATGATCGCCGCTCTGGGGCCGGACCTCGAAAGCCTCAGCCCGAATTATCTGCAAATTCCGATGCGGCGCGAGGGCGGGAGACTGCAGGTGACGCAATAGCCGTCAAATTTCACGGGTTCTTCAGCTTTTCTTAATCGGGTGTTAATATTGCCGTGTTATACTCACTCGGGATAGAAAACCGCGAAACGGCTCGCGTAGATCGGTTTCCCCACCGCGTCGTGCCGTACAAGCTCCGGCTTGTGCGGCACTTTTCTTTTCAGTATTCACCATTGACAATTGCGAATTACGCCGATCAATACATTTCCTCCAATGTTGCCCGATACTTCTCCGTCACCACTTTGCGTTTGACTTTCAAAGTCGGCGTCAAATCTCCCTCCGCAATCGAAAAATCTTTCGGCAAAATACGGATCTTTTTGACGGATTCGAACGAAGCCAGCTCTTTGTTCTTCTCATTGACTTCCCGCTCGATCAACTCTCTCACCAGCGGATGCCGCGCCAGCTCCTCAAGAGTATGAAAATCAATGCGCTGCGCTTTAGCCCAGGAGGAAACATTCTCAAAGTTGAGCGTGATCAAAGCCGTGACATAGTTTTTGCGATCGCCGAAGGCCATAGCCTGGCTGATGAACGGCGAAGTACTCAAGATTTTCTCGATACGCTGGGGCGCGATATTTTTGCCACCTGCAGTAATGATCAAATCCTTTTTGCGATCGGTGATGCACAAGAAACCGTCGGCGTCGATCTCGCCGACGTCGCCGCTGTACAGCCAGCCGTCTGAGTCGATGGATTCCGCCGTCGCCGTTGCATTTTTGAAATAGCCCTTCATCACGTTCTCGCCGCGAAAAAGAATTTCGCCGTCCGGCGCGAGCTTCATTTCGATACCTGGGCCCACCGGGCCGACCGTACCGAATTTGTTGTGGTCGTAGCGATTCACGTTGCTGAACGAAGAGTTTTCCGTCATGCCGATGCCTTCGAGGACCAACACGCCGCAGGCGTGAAAAAATTCCGCAACACTTTTGTTCAGCGGCGCCGCACCCGAAACCGCCCAGATCAAGCGACCGCCAAACGCGTCTTGGATTTTGTGCAGCACCAACTTGTTGGCGAGCGCGTGCTTGACCCCCAAGAGGGCCGGAATGGCAACCTTCTCCTGCTGCAAACGGCTCACTTCGCAACCGGCATGCAAAGCCCAATGAAACAGCCTGGCCTTGAGCCCTCCGGCTTGCTGCACGCCGCTCATCACTCTCGTGTAAATTTTCTCGAAAATACGTGGCACGCTCGCAATGAAATGTGGCCGCACTTCCTTCAAATTATCCGCGACCTTTTCGATGCTTTCCGCGAACGCGATCGCGATGCCGTTGCGCAGGCAGAAGTAAACGAGCAAACGCGCGAAGACGTGCGCCATGGGCAGAAACAGCAGCGTGATGAAATCGCTGCGCAAATAGAGCGAATCCGAAGCCGACTGGGATACGAAGAGCAGATTGTTGTGAGTGAGCATCACCCCTTTCGGCACCCCGGTGGTACCGGAAGTGTAAACCAACGCGGCCAGATCCTCCGGCTGGAGATTCTGAGCACGAACCTCTAATTCGGCGTCGCTGATCTTCTGCCCCAAACGCAGGAACTCATCCCAGGACAGCACGCCTTGCGCGGCCTCACTTTCGCCGTCGTAAAGAATCAAATGGCGCACACGCGCAAGGCCGCCGCGCAGGGAGAAGAGCTTTTGGAGCTGCTCGCGGTTTTCAACGAAGATGATGCGCGCTTCGCAGTGATTGATGATGTAAGCGCAGTCGGGCGCGAGATTGGTAGGATAAATGCCGACGGTTACGCCGCCGCTGCTGACGATGCCGAAATCGCACTGCACCCATTCCAAGCGCGTCTGGCTGAGAATATTGACACATTCGCCTTTTTGCACGTCGAGTGCAATTAAGCTCTTGGCGATCTGCTTGCACGCGGACTGGTGCTCTTCCCACGTGACGTTCATCCAACTGCCTTGCCGCTTGAAGCGATACGCCACCTGACCGGCGTGCTTCGCGCAAACCTCTTGCAACAACTCGTAAATGGATCGAGGTTTCATGCTACTCTCACGGTTTTGAACTTCTGTTCATTTTCTCGCAGCACGCAGTTGCAGCCAAAAATCATCCGTCGCGCGCAATCTCTCCACCGGACGGTTGCCGATCAAATGCGCTTCAACGATTTCAGGTACATCAGCTACCGTCACCCGCTTATACCACACGCCTTCAGGGTACACCACGACGGCCGGTCCTTCTTCACACAAATCCAAGCAGCCGGCTTTATTGGCGCGCATTTTTCCCTTCAAGCCGCGTTGGTGCAGCTCTTCTTTGAACTTCGCCGCCACCGCGTGGGAATGCTTCGCCGCGCAACAGCCCTTGGGGTCGTCCGCCGAACGTTCATTCGTACAAATGAAAATGTGTTTTTCGAAACGGGACATGCACGCAAGCTCCAAAAGTGGAATCGTGGATTTCTGGATTTCTGGATTAGTGGATTGAGGAATTGGTGGAGCATTGCAATATCACGAATCGCGCATCTGTCTCATCAATCCAGTAATCCATCAATCCACCAATCCATCCATCCGAGATTTTAGAAGAGAGGCTTGCCAATCATCTCCAACACCATGAAAACAACTGCGATCAAAGTCAGCAGACCGAAAACTCCGGCCAGCAAGCCGAACTTGACATTGTCGAGCATTTCAACGCCGTATTCCATTGCTGGTGCGGTATTGACCACGACGTCGCCGGTGATTTTGGTTTGACAGGCCAGTCGTACTTTCGCGTTCTCGCCTACGGCGAGTTTTTCAAAAAAAGTCTGTTTATTGATGCACTCGTTCGGCGAGGCCAACACGCGATCGGTGCCACATAAACCGAAGCCCCGGCAGTTCAACACTTTGTTCACGCTGCCATAAACGCTCACGCCGGCTTTCTTCGCGGCTTTGCGCAGCGTTGTTCCTTCCGGCACTTCCACTTTGCGATTTTCGGTTTCAAAATAAACGGTTGGCATTCCAGCTTCCTCCACGCGAAAAATTAGCACTCTTCAATAATAAGTACGCTCGTGAACCTTACACGTTACACTTTACACGTGTAACGTGTAAAGTGTAACGCGTATTGAAAAACAAATTACGCCTTGAATACCAGCCTCGTTTCCATCATTCATTCAACCTCTTCATCCCTTCCATCGCGCGGCGCGCCAGATCGCTGGTCGGGCTGCCGGTTGTAACCTTGTTCCACCATTCGCGCGCTTCATCCGGTTTGGCGATCGCCGCGTAGATGACGCCCAAATTATACATCGCGTAGTCATAGTTCGGCCGGTACTTCAACACCATATGCAATTCCGCCAACGCTTGCTCGCGCTGGCCGAGATTGAAATACGCGCCGGCAAGGTTCATGCGCGCCTCGATGTTTTCTGGCGTGATTTTCAGAATATCCTGGTAATAACTCGAGGCCTGGTCGTATTTGCCAGCCATATCATAAAGCGCCGCCAGATGCGTGAGCGCGCCGATGTCTTTTGGATTTTGCGTCACTGCGTTTTTCAACGAATCGATTTGCCGGAACACCGGCGCCATCGCCGCCATGTCGAATTCATCTTCGTTGCTTTGCGCCGTCTGACCGCCACTGGCTGGCATGGCTGCGGGCTGCGGGTTCGAGCGCGGATAGAACAGCAAAAACAAGATGCCAACGACGGCGACGCTTCCCAACAAGGGTAACAACGTCATCCACAATGGGCGCTGCACATTCGCTTCGGGTTGAAGAATCTCCCGGTCGAGGTCCGAGGCAATGCTGCTCGCACTTGGTCCCGCAACCGCCTCACCACAGTGCTGGCAGAATCTTGCCCCTGGCTTCAAAGTTGTTCCGCAAGCTGAACATTTGTTTTCATTTTCGCGACTTACTTTTGTTCCGCAATGCGAACAAAATCGGCTGTGGGGTAGCAGCTCAGTTTCACAATTTGCACACTTCATGCTGTCCGTGTCCTCGATAGACGAATAGAAGTTTCACAAAACTGTCACCCGGTGCACACCCGGGGTTTTATCACGATTCGTATGATGCCAGGAAATTCCGTCCGAAACGACGGACGGAGAGAGGGCAAAATTCAGCGCTGCCGCACACAGTGATTATTCCGTCATACGCAACAGCTTCAGAATACGATCGAGTAATTCGGTTTTGGCCATATCCTCGCGCTGATAGTAAATCCACACCAGGTTGCGCAGCATACGCGCGAGGATGGTACGCGTCTGGACCGGCGCGAGAAATGCGTCCTCGAAGGTATGGCCGGTACCTTGCAACATTTTCGCGCACTCCGCGGCCGTGATGATCCGTCCTTTATTGAAGGGGTCGAAGTAAAAAGACTCCTGCGGCGTGTGAAACTGGCAGATGAAATGCACCGGCATGTTGATCCCGCGCACCGGCAGATGCAGGCGCTGCGCTACCAGCAAATAGATTACCGACAGCGAAACCGGAATCCCGGTGCGGCGCTCGAGCACGCGATTGAGATAGGAATTGTCGGGATCATAGTATTCCTCCACGTTGGCGGCGAAACCCTCCTTCTCAAACAGAAAACTGTTGATGGTTTCAATGATGGAGCGACCGTCGCGCCAAGGGCTCAAAGGCGCAATGCGCACAGCAATCGCTCGCGCCAGGCGATCCAGCTCTCGCCGCCATGGCTCGATTTCCAAATCCGTATAACCCACCCGCGCCAGCAAAAAAACGGCGTGCTCCAAATCGATTTGCTCGTCTTCCATCAAGCCGAGCTGGTAAAAAGATTCGATCAAATCTTCGTGGCGGATTTTTTCCAAAACGTGCCGAGCCTCGATGCGAACCTTCCCTTCGAGATCGGCGAACGTGGCGGCGCGCAGGTAATGCTCCGCCTCCGGCCCGATTTGCAGAAGCTGCTGGCGCGCAATATCACGCACGCGGCCATCTTCATCGCCGAGCAGAGAAATAAGAGCATTGATTTCGTTCGATGATTTTTTCACTACCGCCTCGTGTTTATGCCGTCTGGTGCGCACACTCACTTCGAAAGATTTCAAGGGCTATTCCTCCCTAAACATGTAGAAAACGCCAAACACGTGACGCGTGTCACGCAAGGAACCAACGAAAATTCTCAAGGCGAGGCTTGCGCGCCGCGATCTTGCCCAAAGCGATTTTCCGTGCCGGCCAGCAACCGGTGAATGTTTTGGCGATGGGTGTAGAAAATCAATGCCGCCAGAGCAAGGCTGAATTGAAACATCGGCGCGGACACTTGCTCCATGAAAAACTTCTCACCGAGCCAAAGAATCAATGGCAAACAGGCGGAGGCGAGCAGTGATCCCAACGATACATAGCGCGTCCAATAGACCACGGCGGCGAAAATCAAGAAGCAAATCACCGCCGCCAAGGGGTAGAGTGCGACAATCATGCCGGTGGCCGTGCCCACGCCTTTACCGCCGCGAAAATCGGCGAAGACGCTCCAAATATGTCCGAAGACTGCCGCCACGCCGCAAAGAATTGGCAATACCTCCGCACTGATCGGCCCAGAGCCAAACGGCTGCCATTTTGAAATCCACGCGGTCGCAACAAAGCCTTTAAAAGCATCGATAAGCATTACGATAACACCCGGTTTCCATCCCAAAACACGAAACACATTCGTGCCGCCGGCATTGCCGCTGCCTTGCGTGCGAATGTCGAAGGCGCGGCCGCGCAAGAGCTTCCCGGCGATGATCGAGGTCGGAAAAGATCCGACGATATATGAAACGGCCACGGCGGCCAGAAGAGAAAACATGAACGTCGTTCCTGAATGAAGGATAGGAATTGCAGCAAGAATGCGTGAGACGTGAGACGTAATGCGTGAATAGTCATTACCTCTCACGTCTAACGTCTCACATCTCACTCTCCCAAAAACGCGATCGCGGCTGCGGCCGGGCCGGCGTGAGCGCCCAATGCCGGCGAAACGGAAACGATCGGAATCTCACGAGCCTCAAAAGTTTGGCGCAGGTGATCGGCGTAGAACTCGGCGGTGTCCGGCGCACTCGCATGTGCCACCATGAAACGTAAATTGCGCTTGCCCGCCGCTTCCTTTTTTACGATCTCCAACAGCTTGCGATGGCCGGCTCTGCCACCCATCGTTTTTGCCACAACCTCGGGTTTGCCGGCGGAATTGAGGGTCAGTATCGGCTTCAAATTCAAAACACTTGCCACCAGGCCGCGGAATCGTGAGACTCTGCCGCCACGCACCAGGTGGGTCATGGTTTCCACGCTGACGAAGGTGCGCACTTGGCGGATTGCCCATTCCACGCGTCGGCGAATCTCTTCGACGCCCGCGCCCGCCGCTGCCAATTCCGCCGCCTCGCGCACAATCAAGCCCAGGCCGATCGTTACGTTTTTGGAATCCATTACGTGCACCTTGATCTCATTTTTGACCATCTCGGCGGCGCGTGCGGCCGCTTGCAAGGTACCGCTCACGCTGCCGGAGAGTATGATGGCGAGGGCTTCACGGTGATTGAGGCCGGCCTGCAAATATACTTCTCGAAAATCCGCCGGCGCCGGTTGTGACGTGGTGGGCGGCTTGGGCGAGGCAGCGAGCATGCGATAAAAATCACGATCGGTAATCGTCACCTTATCCACGTAGCTCTGGTTGCCGAAAATGACCAAAACTGGCACCATGCGAATGCTTTTTTTAATGAATTCCTCGGGCGGCAGATCGCAGGAAGAATCGGTGATAATCGCAACGGTTTGCTTTTCCGGGTCGTGATGCGCGCGCGTATGCTGGTTGCGCATGTCGTCGTGGCGCGCATCCCTCAATTCGCCGTATTCCCGTGCCAGGGCGAAGACTTTTTCCGGCTCATTCGTATGAATGTGGAGGCGCACGCGTTCATTCGAGCCGGCGACGATCATCGAATCGCCCAACGACTGTAGGCGCGCTTTTAGGCGGTGGCGATCGATGCTCTGGCCCACCACGAAAGCTTGCGTGCAATAGCGAAAGGTAATGGTCTCGGGCGCCTCCTCCACTTTCGCCTTGGCATTGGCAAAATTCAAGACGCCGCGCGCGAGACGCTCGATTTTGCCCGATTGCATGAAGCTGGTGACGCCTTCGAGCAAGTGCACGAAGCCCTGCGCGCCGGCGTCAACCACGCCGGCCCTGGCCAGCACTTTGAGCTTCTCCGGCGTGCGCTGCAGCGAATCCGTAGCCGCGCGCAACGACTGGCGAATCAGCGTGGGAAAATCGGAAACTTTTTCCCACGTTTCATGAATGTATCTCGCCCAATCTTGAATCACGGTAAGAATCGTGCCCTCGCGCGGCTCGGCGATGGCTTCACGCGAGACGCGCGCGGCATGATCGACCGCGTGCGCAAAATCGGAAATACTCGAGCGCGCCTTGCCGTGAAAGCCTTCGGACAATCCTTGAAAAAACTGGGCAAGAATCGCGCCGGAGTTGCCGCGTGCGCCCATCAAAGCGGAATCGGCGAGAGCCACGCTCATGGCGTGCACCGAAGCTTCGTTGCAATTCAACGCGCCTTGCGCCACGCTGCTCATGGTGAGCGCCATGTTCGTGCCGGTGTCGGCGTCGGGCACGGGAAAAACGTTAATGTTGTTCAATTGCTCCTGCATGGAAATCAAGCGCTGCGCTCCGGCAACCACGGCATGCTTCAAACGCGGACCATCCAAGTAGATGACAGGCATGCGCAGCATTCTCCGCTGGGTGAGCAACGAACTTCATATAATGATCACAGTTTAAACGATTGGCGAAACGACACAGGGAAAAGACTTGCAAATGTAATTTTGGAGGCAGGAAAAGTCAAGAGAAAACATCCGCCAAAGCGGAGTGCGGAGTAATGGAGTATTGGAGTGGTGGATTGATGGAGTATTGGATTGTTGGCAAAGGCGGTGGAATGCCATCAATCCAATACTCCATCACTCCAACACCCCGATACTCCCACTATTTGAAAGCATGCTTCAGGATGGTGAAAATAATCTTATATCCTGCCATCACCACGCCTTTGACCGTGCCGGAGATTTTGGATTTGCCGATGCGCTTGCGATAGCGCACTGGAACTTCCTTTACCCGCAAGTTCTTCTTGTGCGCTTTGATTTGCATTTCCACGGTCCAGCCGTAGTTGCGATCGGTCATGCCTATGTTGTCCAACGCCGGCATGGAAATGGCGCGAAACGGTCCCAGGTCGGTGTAACGCGCGCCGAGCAAAGTGCGCATCAAAAAACACGCGAGCTTGTTGCCATAACGCTGCTGCGGCGTGAGTGCACCCTTTTCCACCACACCTAATGCGCGCGAGCCAATGACGAAGTCGCATTCATTTTTGAGAATAGGTTCGATCAATAATGGAATCTCCTCACCGTAATCGCTGTAGTCGCCGTCCATGAACACGATGAGGTCTGCGCCCAGCTCTTTGGCTTTGGCAATTCCGCGCAAACAAGCTGCGCCGTATCCCGGCTCCGGCTCGTAAGCGACACGCGCTCCCTTTGCCTTCGCGATCAATGCCGTATCATCCGTGGAGGCATTGTCCACGACGATTATGTCGCTTACGAGATCAGGTGGTATTTCTTCAATGACTTTGCCGATGGAAAGGGATTCGTTGTGGGCGGGGATGATGACGGCGATTTTGGGCATGAAAGCGGATGCAATAGGTGATCTCCTTCTTTCATTTACTGATCGGCCGCATCGAGGCTCCGGTCAGTGATTTGTGTTTGCAATATAAGCTCATGGACAGGCTTATGCAAGTGTGTATCGTGAAGAGGAAATAACCGATGGTTACTATTCCGCCCACAAGAAACTACTGCCCGGGCGCTGTAAATCTTCCCAGCGATGAGCTGACTTTTGAAGGCATGGTTCCAACTCCAGAAAATGCAAGAGCGCCCGGGCAGTGAGCTTCCAAGTAACATGCCATTCGAAAACACGAAAGAGAAATCGAGAATGACCTGTGGGGGGCTGCTCTATGGCTACCCACTGCCCGAAGTTCATCAATTGTGACTATTCAGCTCAAAAAAGAAGTGTAAGCGGATTAAGCGGATTGAACGGAAGGTGATTCTGAAAAACAGATTTTTGAAATCCGCTTTATCCGTTCAATCCGCTTACAAGAAATAGGAGCTGAATAGTAAC
>JBOHQX010000179.1:0-9967 GCA_050732395.1 bacterium | reverse complement strand
ATTCTTGCAGAATGACAGGAAGAAGTGAAGGCTCTTGCCGTGTCGTAACAGCTACCTTCTCTAATTTTGCCCTATGACCCATCAGAGAAAGAAAATTCTCCCAGCCATGTGGCGCCTCATGTTAGTGCCCGTCCTGTCGCTCGCGCAAATCCCTCCCGAGGATTTGCTGAAAATAGAAAAAGCAATACCTGCGCAAGCGACAGCCAAAGCGAAGCAACCGCGTAAACTATTGGTGTTCACACGCGCCGAAGGTTACAAGCACGCCTCGATTCCTTATGCGGCCAAAGCGCTCGAGCTGATGGGAAAACAGACGGGTGCATTCACCACCGTGCAGAGTGAGGAGATGGCGGCGTTTCTGCCGGATAACCTCCGGCAGTTTGATGCGGTACTTTTTGTCAGCACCAGCGAGCTCGCATTCGAGGATCTCGCACTGCGCCAAAGTTTGATGGCGTTTGCCAAGAGCGGCAAAGGCGTGGTTGGCATTCATGCGGCAACCGATAATTTTTATAACTGGCCCGAAGCGGCCGACATGATGGGCGGGCAATTCGACGGCCACCCCTGGCAAGCGAACGGCACGTGGGCTATCAAAATCGTTGATCCGGCCCATCCGCTCACGGCGGCATTTCAGGGTAAAAACTTTCAGATCAGTGATGAGATTTATCGCATTCGCCAACGCAGCCTGCGCCAAAATTGCCGCGTCTTGGTGGCGCTCGATATGATGGACAAAACCAATCGCGCTACGGAGGGCGTTCGTTTCGGTGATCGCGACCTCCCTATCAGTTGGGTGCGCAGCTTTGGTATGGGCCGGGTCTTCTACAGCTCGTTCGGCCATAACGCTTCGATATATTGGAACCCGGCGATTCTGCAGCATTATCTCGACGGTATTCAATTCGCTCTCGGTGATCTCCAGGTTGACACCACGCCGGTCCCGTTCGCCGTGGAAAGCTCATTCTCCTCCGATGAGCTCGATCAACTTTTCGAGAAAGTCGCTACGTATGAATTTGGCCAGAGCCGCGAACCGTTGATGAATCTGACCGACTATTTACGGCTCTCCGCGATTTCGCCCAAATTGCAGCAGCAGAATGAGAAGCGCCTTTTGCAATTGTTGGCAAGCCCCATGCGTCCCGCCGGCAAGCAGTTTGTCTGCGAACGCCTGAGCCTCTATGGGTCGAAGCTATCCGTGCCGGTGTTGGCAAAAATGTTGCAAGACTCCGCCACCTCGGACATGGCGCGTTTTGCGCTCGAGCGCATTCCCGATCCCTCCGCTGACAAGGCCTTGCGCCAGGCTTTATCCAAAACCGCCGGCAAGATTCGGGTTGGCATCATCAACACCCTCGGCCAACGGCGCGATAGCAAGTCCGCGTCAGAGCTCGGCAAGCTCGTGACTGGCTCTGATCCGCCGGCCGCGGCGGCTGCGATCATCGCACTTGGGAAGATTGGCGGTGCAGAGTCGATGCGAGCCTTGGCCGGCGCCAAAGAGAAGACCTCCGGCAACTTGCATGCATTGGTGTGCGACGCTTATCTGAATTGCGCCGATATGCTGCTGCAGCAAGGAGATAAGGACAAGGCCTTAACGGTCTACACCCAATTGCTCGCGCCGCAATACTCGGAGCCGATTCGCTATGCGGCCATGCGCGGCATGGTGCGCGGCGGCAAGGAGAGCGCCACTGCGTTTATCCTGAGCCAGTTGAAAAATGCCGATGCGCCCACGCAAATCCTGGCCGCCAATCTCGTGAATGAAATCCCTGCCACGGAAAGCGTAGCCGGAATTGCGCAGATGATCCCCGCGCTTGCGCCTGCCAGTCAAGCGCAACTTTTGACCTCACTGGCCGTGCGCAAAGACCCCGAAGTGCTCCAGGCTGCCGTTGCGGCAACGAGAAGCGAACATGAAGCCGTGCGTGCCGCGGCCTTGAAAACTCTCGGCAGCATTGGCGATGAGACCACGGTTTCATTGCTGGCGAGCGTTGCGGCAAGCAAGGGCACAGAAGGGGCGCTCGCGCGCAAGAGCCTTTCTAGCCTTTCCGGGCGGCCGGCCATCGACGAGACCATTATCGCCAGCATAGCCACCGCCGCGCCGGATGTCAAAGTTGAATTGATTCTTGCGGCCAGCCAACGCCAGATCAATGCAGCCACGCCTGCGCTTTTGCAAACAGCCCGCGCCCCCGATTCCCGGGTAAGATTGGAATCCATCCGCGCCTTGAAGACGCTCGCCGAGGCAGAGCATTTGTCCGATCTTCTCGACCTGCTGGTAAATGCGCAGAACCCCTCTGAACGCAGCGAGCTTGAGAAAACTATCACGGCCGTGGTGATGAGAGCGCCCCCGGAGAAACGCAATAGCGCCCCCGTGCGGGCCCGTCTCGAGAAATACCCTGCCGGAACGAATGTCGAAGTGCGGGAATCTTTGTTGCAAGTTTTGGGAGCAATCGGCGACCCGGCGGACTTGCCGCTTCTGGTCGCGGCGCTGAACGATACGGCAGCGAATACTAAAACCGCGGCGATTCGTGCGCTTTCCGAATGGCCCAACGCGGAACCCGGTAGCCATCTTCTTGCAGTTGCCGAAAACACCAAACAGAGCACGCATCAAATCCTGGCGTTGCGCGGTTTTGTTCGCTCGTTACGCTTCGAAAGCGATGCCCCTTCCGCCGGCACCATCAAAAAATTCGAACGCGCCATGGCTTTGGCGGCTAATACGAACGAACAAAAAATGATTTTGGGGTGGCTGGCCGAGGTCAAGGCGTTGGGCGCTCTGGAACTGGCGGCGAAGTTCATGCAAAGCCCCGGGCTGCGACCGGAAGCCGAAATCGCCGCCGTAAAGATCGCTGGCGTGGTGAGTGGCAGCTATCCCGTGGAAACCAAGGTGATTCTGCAACAAGCTCTGCAGATCGCGCAGAGCGACACGGTAGCGCATGCGCGGCGGGCGGCCGCAATGATTCAGCAAATCGACCACTTTGAAGATTTCATGACGGCCTGGCTGGTTTCGGAGCCGTACTTCAACGACGAGGTGAATCTATTTGAACATGCCTTTCCGCCGGAGCAGCCTGGGCAAGCAGTAGTGAAATGGCAAATCATGCCCGCGAGCACCATCACGGAAGCGCCGTGGTTGATGCAGCTCGATCAAGTTTTGGGAGGAGACAATCGCGTGGCCTATTTACGCAACCAGGTTTGGTCGGATAAGGAGCAGCGCCTCCGTTTGGAATTGGGCAGCGATGATGGCGTCAAGGTCTGGCTCAATGGCGAGCTGGTTCACGCCAATAATGCCAGTCGCGGCACCACACCTGGCGATGACGTTGTCGAGGTCACCGTGGGCAAAGGTTGGAACCCGCTTCTGTTGAAAATCATACAAGGGACGGGCAGTTGGGGGGCTTGTGCGCGTCTGCGGAATCTGGAGGGCAGCCGGGTGGAAGGGTTGAAGGTGGCGTTGCCCGGGCTGGTAGAGGAGGTGAATTGAGCTCGAAAAGATTACCTTGTGCTATGCAGTTATTGCTGGAAGTTGCGGACGATACAGTCACGGCGATACCCGCTGACTATGTTCTTGATCAATTTTTTCCTTGATGAATATTTTAATCAAGGATTGATAAGAAACATCACGTTTTTTGGCCATACTGCGCAACTCATTGACCACAAATTCTGGAAGGCGCAGGGAAATCTTTTTCATCGTCGGCCTTAAATTAGGAAAAGAAGCAAATTCGCCTTTATTCCAATTGATAAATGCCGTGGAATCCTGTTTTGCCCAGAACTCGCGCTCTTCAGCTTCATTTTTTAGTTTTGGCACTTCTCTTAGCTTTCTCATGGTATATTCTGATTTCCTTATCGTTCATGTCTCGTGCAGAGATGACTCGAATCACATTACTTCTGATCGTGAAGGCAATAAACAAATGATGTGCGTTTTTATCAAGGTCAATTTTCAAGATATTCGAAGAAATGATTACTTTCCGACAATTCTCCCAATGAGACCCTTTGTCACATACACTCCGATTTTATTTGTGTTTGCGTTGGCACTAAAGACGGATGTTTCTCATGCGCAAAATCCCCCAGACGCCCCCATCATCACGGAGCCGGCAACCGATGATCAAATCGTGAACCCTGCGGACGTGCATATGGAAACCGCGCCGATGCGTGATTCCGATCCGGGTGATACGCATGACTGCTCGGATTGGGAGATTCGAACCGAGGCCAGCAACGAGTTGATTTGGGAAGCGACCTGTATCTCCGGCGTGGAAAAAACGCATCTGCATCTCGGTGATGGCAATTTCACCGGCTCGTACGCAGGCCGTCCCGAGCTTGACTATGAAACTTCCTATCGTTTGCGCGTGCGCCATCGCGACCACACCGGACTTTGGAGCCCCTTTGCCGAGCGCGCCTTTCGCACCGGTTCACCCGCACAAATTTTTGCGCTGGAGCTTGCGGATATTGCAGCGTCGCCCGCACCGAGTTTGGTGGATGAAACCGGTATGCCTCTCATTCTGCCGTCGGGCAATCGCGCCGCAGCGGTGCGCGTCGAATCGAACGCGAGCCATCTTTTTCTGACCATTCAGGGCATGGATGGCAACAGCAACGAAGTGATCAATCCTGCGCCCCTTGGCGGCCATTATCCCATTCGAGTCGTGATTGGCGCCGGCAACAGCATGCTGAATTTGCCGCTTGCACAGCTTCTTTTTACCGATGGTGATGGCGTCGATCACACGATTTACTTGCCGCCGGTAACGCTCGCTGCTTCAAACCAGGCGTATTTTTGGATTTCTGCGGAAGGTAGCAGTTTTACCGGCACTGTTGATCAAATGATTCCCAGTTTTTCTCATCTTGCACAAGGCGCGCCAGTCCCCTGGCGCGTTGCGTCAGTCGGATACCAAGTCGAGGTCGTTGCCAAAGGCTTGCAACTGCCGGTCAATATTGCGTTCAAGCCCGAGGCGGGCACGCACGCAAAAGATCCCTACTTTTATGTCACTGAATTGTATGGGTCGATCAAAGTAGTGACGGTCGACGGCACAGTAAGCGACTATGCCACCAACTTGCTCAACTTTGAGCCCACTGGCGATTTTCCCGGTTCGGGCGAGCAGGGATTGTCCGGCATAGTGGTCGAGCCGGTCACCGGCGACGTCTTTGTTAGCATGCTCTATGATGCAGCACCGTCCAACGGTCCGCATTATCCCAAAGTCGTACGCTTTCACAGCAACGACGGCGGATTGACGGCGGCGACGCAGACGACGATTCTGGAGATGCCTGGCGAGAGCCAAGGGCAATCGCATTTTGTTTCCAGTCTTTCGATTGGACCGGAGGGGAAGCTTTATGTGCACATGGGTGACGGCTTTGACGCGCGCACGGCGCTGAATTTAAATTCCTTTCGCGGAAAAATTCTGCGCGTAAATCTCGACGGCACGCCGCCAGCGGACAATCCGTTCTACAATACCGGCGATGGCATCAATTCCGAGGATTATGTCTTTGCTTACGGTTTTCGCAATCCCTTTGGCGGCGCCTGGCGCGCCTCGGATGGGTTTCTCTATGAGGTTGAAAATGGTCCGGACCGCAATGATCGTTTCGCTAAAGTTGAGCGCGGTGTGAGTTATGGCTGGAACGGCTCGGGCGCGAGCATGAGCATCAACGCAATCTACAATTGGACGCCGCCGCGTGCCCCGGCCAATATTGCTTTTGTTCAAACACAAACGTTTAGCGGCAGCGGGTTTCCGGTGGAGAGATTGGATCGTGCCTTCGTCACGGAGTCCGGCCCAACCTGGGCCAGCGGGCCGCAGGCACTTGGTAAACGCATTGTCGAATTTGTCCTGGAGGACAATGGCCGGCTGCGCAGTGGCCCTAATACGTTTGTGGAATATATCGGCTCGGGCAAGGCCACAGCCGTGGGGCTGGCGGCGGGACCGGGCGGGCTTTATTTTACCGATCTGTACAAAGATCAGGATTATGCCTCTCCCATCGATCGTGGCGCGCGTGTGTTGCGCGTGAAATTTGTCGGTTATGCGGATTTTAAAGCAGATGTGATTCACGGCTATCCTCCCTTCACCGTGCAGTTCACCGATCTTTCCAGTGTTCCTGCTCCTGCCGCCTGGCTCTGGCGTTTTGGCGACGGCGACTCAAGCACTGCCCAAAACCCGATTCACACATACACGAAAAACGGCGAATACAACGTACGTCTCACCACAACCGGTGTAAGGGGTGCGGTGATCGCTCAGAAGAACGCATTCATCACGGCCGGAGGTGTCCTGCGGCCCGGGCTGAAGGCGGAATACTATGACAATATCGATTTCACCGGCGCAGGGATCACGCGCACCGATTTAACCGTGAATTTCAACTGGGCGGCAATTTCCCCCGACCCGAAACTTGGAGTAGACGACTTTTCGGTACGGTGGGCAGGTTTCGTCGAGCCGGCCTATTCAGAACCCTACACGTTTTCGACCTTGGTTGATGATGGCGTGCGGCTGTGGATCGATGATCAATTGCTCATCGATGCCTGGTACGATCAAGTCGCAACCTCGCACAGCGGCACGATAACATTGAGCGCCGGCAGGCGCTATCGCCTCAAAATGGAGTACTATGAACGCGGCGGTCTGGCAGTGGCCAGGCTCTTGTGGGCCAGTCCGAGCCAGGCGCAGGAACTCATTCCTAAACAACGGCTCCATCACACCCACTATTCTACGGCCTCAGCTGAAAGGCCGCCGGCGACGTTCAGCCTGCAACAGAATTACCCCAATCCGTTTTCAGCAGAGAGCGTTTTCGGCGCGGCGGGAACCGTCATCGAGTTTTCGCTGCCGGCCGAGAGTCGAATACAATTGAAGCTCTATGACGTGTTGGGCCGCGAAGTCACGACCCTCATCGCAGATGCGCTTTATCAGTCTGGCGACTATGCCGTGCGATGGGAAGGTGCAAATGCCGGAAATTCGCGAGTTGAAAGCGGGCTCTATTTCTACAAGCTCATCGTCACTTCTCGCAATGGCGAGTTGGCGTACAGTGCAACTCGAAAGATCGTATTCTTGCAATAAAGCAAGGCGGATTCCGCGGGCTCGATTCTCGATGGACGTTCTTTCAGGAGTTACAAATGGATGATAAAAGCACGCACGCCAGATCATTTGGCTCAAAACGAATGGTCATCAAGAGCCTGGCCATCTTGATGTCGTTGAGCCTTAATGAAACCTACGCGCAGTTCAGTTATAAGTGGCTAGCGGTTGGCTCAATGCAATCGCCGTATTCTTCAGGTGGGGCGCTCAGGGAGCAAGAGCCGTTCGACAATGCGCCGATTCAGTACCCTGCCATCGACCACCGTGGCGGCAATGTGCGGGCTTGCGGATTTTGGGTGGGCGCCACTAACTTTACCGACGAAACCGGCCGGTTTTTTCCGTACAAAATCGCACACATCGGACCCGGTTCGGGCAATGCGATGCAATTCTTCCCCACGATTGCTGAGTTGAGGGCGCGATTTGAGGTCCAGGTGCTGGTGGATAGCGCGCAATCTTTCTTGCGTCCTGTTTTTATCGATACCTTGGATCCGAATTTGAAGGCCGACCGCATGGTTCACGTCGTGAACAACAACCTCCTTGGCATCGAGATGGACATGAAGGCTTATGCGTTCAGCCAGGAGTTTCATGACGCCTATCATATCATCGAATACACGTTCACCAACACTGGCAACGTGGACGCGGATTCAGATATCGAGTTGAGCCAGACCCTGCAAGGAGTTTATTTCTTTTTCATCAACCGCTATGCGCTCCATGAAGGCGCTTCTTGGATTACCGGAAACGGCGCGCCGTGGGGCAAGTTCACGATGAACGATGCCGTGGGCGACGGCCACGAAGACTATGGCGTCGATTTCAGGGCGCAATATTCATGGTTTGGCTACTCGGTCTCTCAAACGGACTTCAATAGCCTGGGCGGCCCAATGTGGAGAGAGTTGACGCCTTATAGTGCACCCCTGCCCGATACCAGCGGACGGCTCGCAGCTGCGCACATGGTTGGCCGGCTTTACCTGCACACGGACAAATCTGCCAGCGATGAATCGGATGATCCCCTGCAACCTGCCACCATGGGCGTTAAAGGCGGCGACGAGCCGGACATGCTGAATGATAGTGAAGAAGACATTGCCCTCATGCAGCGTCAATATCAGAATTTTATGCAGCTCGGCCGCCAATATCCTCATCACGCCCAGCTGGTGGAACCGACGCGGGAATACGACAAACCCAGGAATGACCCAGCCAGTGCATTTGGTAGATACGTCGAAAGCGGCTGGGCTGCCGTAGAAGGCTTCGGCCCCTACACCATACAACCAGGTGACAACATCAGGATCGTAGTGGCTGAAGGCGCGAGTGGACTGAGTGATGCAGCGAAGCTGGCGATTGGACAAGCTTATAAACGTGCGGGCTCCAACAGAGACAACGCGCTCATTTATTTTGGCGGGCGCCAACTGACCAAAAACCAATGGGTGCTGACCTCCAAAGATTCTCTTTTCCAAATGTTTGAGCGCGCCCTCGCGAATTACAGATCCGACCTTAATATTCCCCAACCGCCTCTCCCGCCCTCGAAATTTATGATCACCTCCCGCTCCAATCGAATTACATTGGAATGGGAGACTTTCCCGGGGCAGATTCCAACCGGATGGGAGGCTTATCGCAAGTCCGGGCAATGGCAGGATGCGTATGCGTACCAGCTCATTGCCGTACTGCCGGGCGATTGGCGCAGCTATGACGATCAAGCAGTACAACGTGGTCTTGCTTACTACTATTATATCCAAGCTGTGGGTGAGGTCAATAACGATCCTACCGGTAACACGCCCACTGGCGTGCGACTGAAGAGCGGCCGATACTATACGCAAACTTACTTACCCGCCAAGCTGGTACCGCCAATCTCAGTGGAGAATAACCGGCAGAATTTGCCTACAACTTTTGCGCTGATGCAAAATTTTCCGAACCCGTTCAATCCCGAGACGGAAATTGGATACCAGTTGGACAAAGAGAGTGAAGTGATTTTGAAAATCTTCAATCCTTCCGGTCAGACCATTCGAACATTTAATCAGGGCATGAAGAAAGCGGGCACATATGCGATCAGATGGGACGGCAACAACCATAAAGGAATGCGCGTTCCTTCGGGCGTCTATTTTTATCAAATGATTGCCAAAAGGAATGGAAGTTTTCGTGCCGAGGTGAGGAAAATGGTTTTGCTGGAATGATCAAATCATGTTCTATGCTTCTTTCAGGAGGAGAAAAATTGCGAAATCTAAAACTCTTTTGGCCTGCCTTGAGTTGGCTGATCGTGTTTTCGTCGTTGATTTGGCTTGGCTGTAGTGGTTCCGGAACGAATGAACAATCCAAAACTCATTCTCAAACCACCAACTCCGTGGGCTCGAGCTTCACAGACGTGACAGCCTCTGCCGGGCTTAGCGCATTCCGCCATGTCACCGGTGCAACGGGTGACAAGTGGTTTCCAGAATCCATGGGCTCTGGCGGAGGATTCCTCGACTATAACGGCGACGGCTGGATGGACATCCTGCTCGTTGGCGGAGACGTGTGGCCGAAGCAGGAAAAAGAGAAGCCGGTGCCCGCCCTTTGGCTGTATCGCAACAATGGCGATCGTACATTCACGAACATGAGCAAGGAGACGGGGTTGGGCGGCGTGTCAACCTACGGCTTTGGCGTTACCGCTGCCGATTTCGATAATGACGGCGATCAGGATTTTCACTTCACCACGCTTTACCACGATATGTTGTTCCGTAACGAGGGCGGTGTATTCAAAGAGATCGCAGCACCCGCCGGTGTTGCTGGCGCTCCAGTGTGGAGCAGCTCTTCCATTTTTTTTGACGCGGATCGTGACGGCTGGCTCGATTTATACGTTGGCAACTACGTCGAATGGTCGCCTGAAAAAGATTTATGGTGTACGCTTGACGGCAAAACCAAGAGTTATTGCACGCCCGAGCTTTATAAAGGCGTCCCCGGTCGCTTTTATCACAACAATGGCGATGGCACTTTCACCG
>JBOHQX010000178.1:0-13783 GCA_050732395.1 bacterium | reverse complement strand
TAAACGCGGCCAGGAAGCCATGGAAGAAATTGGTATCCTGCCGCAGTTTCAAGGCACGGCCGTGCACGATTTCTGGAAACCTTATCAGCGCTATAGCTGCAACCATGCCTTTTGCAATGGCCATCTCTTGCGCGAATTGAAATTTGTTTATGAGCAACATCGGCAAGCTTGGGCAAAAGAAATGAGCACTTTACTGCTTTCTACCAAAGCCAAAGTCGAACGCAACACCTGTCGCCTTGCTTCTTCTTCTCTGCAAAAGATTCACCGACAATATCACCGCGTTTTGCAGAAAGGTTTTAGAGCCAATCCACCGCCGACGGGCGATCCACATCGCCGCGGATTGAGTTGGTTTTGGCATACCCTATATCTGTCATGTCGTAGGCATCTTCCCTAAGCGCTGCACAAGAACTAGGGAAGATGCCTACGGCATGACAATGCGAGGGGTGCGGCACAACTTAACGTTGTCAAAGTACCAGGATGTTGATAAACTCTTCCTGACTGTACGGTTGCCAAGTAAAACACGACAAATCCATAGTGCAATTAAAATCGAACTTCTTGGCGGTCTGACTCGTTCAGGGGGGACAGACTTATAGCTTAAGGAGCAAATATGAAAGCCATTGCCGTTCTTCCAGGAAAACCCAATTCCATGCATCTGCGCGAAGTGCCGAAGCCGAAAGTCTCCGATATTCCAAACGGGCGCGGTGTGTTGGTGAAGGTGTTGCGCGTGGGCGTGGATGGTACGGATAAGGAAATCAATGCCGCGGAATACGGAGCAGCTCCTCCCGGCTATGACTATTTGATCACCGGTCATGAATCCTTCGGCATCGTCGAAGAAGTTGGCCCGAATGTCGTGGAATTGAAGCCGGGCGATTACGTGGTTGCGACCGTGCGCCGTCCGGGCAGCTCGATCTACGATCAGATCGGCACGTATGACATGACTACCGACGACATGTATTACGAGCGCGGCATCAACCTGCGCCACGGCTTTCTCGCCGAATATTACGTCGATGATACCGAGTATATCGTGAAATTTCCGCGCGGCCTGAAAGAAGTCGGCGTGCTGCTCGAGCCCACCACAATCGTGGAGAAAGGCATTGCCCAGGCCTATGAAATCCAACGTCGTCTGCGGGTTTGGCGTCCGCGCCGCGCCGCGGTCATGGGTGCGGGTACCATCGGTTTGCTCGCCACGCTCGTGCTGCGTTTGCGCGGTTTGGAAGTGACGGTCTTTGGCCGCAGCGCCAAGCCTTATCTCAATTCCGACTTGCTCGAAGCCCTGGGCGCGCGTTATGAATCAACCAATGACGTTTCCATTGTCGCAGGCGCAAAAAAATACGGTCCGTTGGATATAATCTTCGAAGCGACAGGCGCCTCGTCTGTCGTGTTTGAAAGCATGCAAGCACTCGGCAAAAACGGAGTCTTGGTGCTCTCGAGCGTTACGGGCGGCAATAAAATGATTCAGGTGCCGGCAGATAAGATCAATCTCGAGTTCGTGCTGGGCAACAAGGTGACTGTCGGCACGGTCAATGCCAATCGTGAATACTTCGAAATGGGCGTAAAAGACCTGGCGCATGCCGAAGCCGAGTATCGCGGCTGGTTAAAGCGGTTGTTGACCCATCCCGTGAAAGGACTGGAAAATTTTCAGGAATTGCTGGATAAGCTGACCACGGCCAAAGGTGCGATCAAGGTGTTCTGTGAGGTCGCGGAGCTGTAAGCAAGGGAGAAAATTTGCACCTATTCAGCTCCTGATCCTCGGTGATCGGGGTTGGTTCGGCAAGCAACACCACATGTCATCCCGTAGGGATCTTGTTAAGTTTCTGGCACGGTGCTTGTGTTGAAAAAGATGCCTCCTGCATGACATGTTACTTGGAAGCTATGTTTGGTCACAGAACCACACGGAATAGCACGGAAAATTGTCCAACGGATTAAAAGACGACCAACGGATTTCATTTTCAAGTCCGCTGGTCGCTCTTCCATCCGTTGGCAACTCGAATTTTTTGGATTTTTTCTGGCTTTCGTGGCCCTGCCCGCCATCATCCCAATTGTTTTTCCCTAAATAGTTTTGCCTGTCATTTTGCGTCTGAGCAGTTACATTCAAGCCAAAATTTCTTGTATTTGTCGTGTAAGCTTTGCCGCCTTTCTCCGACCAACCTGTGGTTCTTATGGCAGCTAACGATGGCGACCAACATCGAGAAAACGAAAAAGATGAAGTTAAAAGAAATGGCAATAGATTGGCTTGGCCGGCGCTTACCCACTTGTAAGGAAGTGACGCGTTTGGCGTCGGAGATGATGGATCGAAAGCTCTCGTGGCGCTAATGGCTCGAAATGAAGCTGCATTTCATGATTTGTGCCTGGTGTTTGCGCTATTTCCAGCAATTGCACATGATGCGCGAGATTGCCCACCAACACAGGGCACCAGCCGAGAATATGAACTCTTCTCTTTCCCCTGAAGCCCGCGAACGGATGAAACGTAAGTTGGATATGCCTTCCTGAGTTAGCCTCGTAATGCAGCAGGGTATTTTCTATCCGTTGGAAATTATTTTTGAATGTGTTCAAGTGCGACTCTTCCGCATTGTGTTGATGCTTGCGCGTTTCGGCGAAACTGGAACGTCATCCAGAATGGAGCTTGGCTGACGCGAGCACAGTAGCTGGTCCGGGCATGGGTGCCGACTCCACCAAGATCCCTACTGGATGATATTGTGGGGTTTTCCGGCAGGTTCCAGGGTACCCATGAAAGCCCTGACCAGCAATCCTCATACAACCATTCGGATTTGGAAATGTCCATCTCCTTCGATCAAACGATCACACAAAACTTCGCAGAAGCCACGCGCCGCGAATGGCTCGAAACCAACGGGTTGGGTGGTTGGGCCAGCTCGACGATTATCGGGGCGCACACACGCCGCTATCATGGTCTGCTCGTCGCAGCAACCCATCCACCAGTGGGGCGCATGGTACTCCTGTCCAAACTGGACGAAACGATCGTGCGCGATAATCAACGTTTCGAGCTGGGCTGTAATCGCTATCCCGGCGCCGTGCATCCGCGTGGCTATGTGTATCTGCAATCTTTTTCAAAAGATTTATTCCCGGTGTTCGAATATGAGGCAGGCGGCGTACAGATAAGAAAAACCATTGCCGCCGTCAATGGTGAAAACACCACAATAATATTGTACGAAGTGCCGGAGGCCCCCACGCCCTTCGTTTTCGAGCTTCGGCCATTTGTCGCGTTTCGCGATTATCACAGCCTGGCTCATGCCAATGAGGCCATTCGCCGCGAGGCCCAATTCGAGGGCGGGGTCTTGCGCATGCAACCTTATGACGGTGTGCCGGAATTGTTTATCGCGATTCCAGGCGCAGCCTTCGCTGCGCAATCAGATTGGTATCGAAATTTCGAGTACAGCCTCGAACAATATCGCGGGCTGGATGATCACGCGCAGATCTTTTCACGCACGGCCTTTTCAAGCTGAATCTGAAAGCCGGCCGAAAGCTCGGCGTGATCGTCTCGACAAATGATCCTAGGGGCGCGACACGATGATTTCTTTACCGGGCATCTGCCTCGTCACCGGCCGCTAGGAGGACGCCCGGAAAACTCTGCGCGCCTTCGCGCACCGCACGAGCCAGGGCATATTGCCAAATCGTTTCCCGGATGCCAGCGAGCAGCCGGAGTACAATACAGTTGACTCGACGTTATGGTTTTTCGTCGCGATTTACAAATATTTGCAAGCCAGCGGCGACGAGATCTTCGTGTGCGACGAGCTGATGCCGGTTTTGCGCGACATTATCGCCTGGCACGATCGCGGCACGCGATATAACATTCATGTTGATCGCGATGGGATGCTCTACGCCGGGGAACCGGGCGTACAATTAACCTGGATGGATGCCAAAATCGGCGATTGGGTAGTGACGCCGCGGCAAGGTAAGGCGGTGGAAATCAATGCGCTGTGGTACAATGCCCTGGTGATTTTTGCCGAACTCATCAAACGATTTGGTAACAAGGAGGAGGCGGAGCAGTGGGCCCGAAGAGCGCAGCAGGTTAGAGGGAAATTCGTCGAGGTATTTTGGAGCGAGGTCTCAGGCTGGCTATATGATTACGTTGACGGCGAGCACGCGAACGCGCCTATCATCAAGGCACGGTTTGGAGCTGGTTGCTGGGGCCCTTGATCACGGCCATCGTGCGCGTTGAAGGTGAGCCCGGCAGAAAGCGTACGAAGCGGCTGCTCGAAAATATCAAACCGCACCTCAGGGACGTGGGCGTCGGTACCATTTCCGAAATCTTTGATGCAGAACCGCCGCACCAACCGCATGGTTGCATGGCGCAAGCCTGGGGCGTCGCCGAAGTGTTGCGCGCCTAGATTGAAGACATCATGGTGGAAGCGCCAAAGAAGGTGCCGGCACGCGGCTTTTAAAACTACCAAATGATAGATTGAGATGCTGCAACGTTAAGTCGGCGCTGCCATTTTACAATGTCATTCAGAAGGAATCCTGGTGAGTTCTGTCGAAGCCTTGTTGAGCGATACTCGTTGCAGACGCCATGAAGGACGCTAACCAAGATTCCTTCTGACTGACCAACTCGGGCTGTAGCATGAAATCCTGAACTTAACGTTGCACTGCTAGGCGCAGCGCTCGAAAATGATGCCCAATCCTTCGAGCGTAAGATTCGGCTCGACGCGCTCAACGGTCTTGAGATGCGGCATCAAGATGCTCGCCAGGCCGCCCGTGGCGATGATTCTTGTTTTCTCTCCCATTTCCTGCCTCAATCTCCGATTCAAGCCATCGACAATCTCGACACCCCCAAACATCAGACCTGATTGAATACTGGTTTCCGTAGTGCGGCCTATAATCGACGGCGGAAATTGCAATTCGACTTTTGGAAGTCTGGCCGCCGCCTGATGCAGAATGGTGGCAGTGGTTTCCGGCCCCGGGGCGATGATGCCGCCCAAGTATTCGGCTTGCGCTGACACACAATCAAAAGTTGTTGCGGTACCGAGATCCACGATAACCAATGGGCCGCCAAAATGCTCATACCCCGCGACGGCGTTGCAAATTCTATCCGCCCCCACCTGCTGCGGATTGGCGTATAGAATTTTAATACCCGTTTGTAAATTATGAGTCACGTTCACGAACGGAATGTGCAGCCGATTTTTCACCACGCGCTCGAACACTGGCGTCAGGCTCGGCACAACCGACCCCAGGGCAAAACCGTCGACCTGCTCCCACGAAAAGCCTCCGGATTCCAGAAGCATCTTGAGCAAGATCCAAATTTCATCCTCCGTGCGCATGATGCGGCTGTTCAAGCGCCAGCTCGCTTTCAAGTCACGTTTCTGCAAGAGCCCGATGGTAATATTCGTATTGCCGATGTCTGCGACCAATAGCATGACACACTCCGGGAAATGATAGGGGAATCGGTGCAAGTAATTGGATCGAATGGCCTCGTGATTTTTACTCTTACTCTTACTCTTACTCCTACTCCTACTCGCTTTTGATCAAGCTAAAAAGCGAGTAAGAGTATGAGTAGGAGTAAGAGTAGAAGCAAGAGCAGGAAAGATTCATGCTCGCCTACGTTGACAAGGTGATCTCCCCTGCCGCAAAAAAGCGCAGGTCGCCAGCGGGCATGCGTAACATGAGCTCACCACTTTCGCCGATACCCGCAAAAATGCCCGTAACATTTTCGTCGCCATGCGATTGGGGCGCAAGAGGCGCGGGGATCACGGTAATGGTTTGGCCGAGAGCGGGGCAACAGTTACACCATTTGTCCATCAAGACCGGGAGCTTGTCCGGCAGATTCTTAAACAAGCTTTGATCGAAGGCTTCCATCAGCTTGACGAAAAGCGTTCGCCGATCCCACATGTTCCCGCTGGCAAGCAGCAAGGAAGTGGCATGCGCGCGCCATTCGGAAGCGAAATCATCGTAGCGTTGATTGACGTTCACGCCCACGCCGGCAACAATGCTTTCGACGCCTGCTGGCGAGACTTGCGTTTCACAAAGAATACCGCATACTTTTTTTCCGGAAATCAACACGTCGTTCGGCCATTTTACGGTGCCGTCCAGATGGCATGCCTGGCAGAGCGTATCGGCAATCACCGCGGCGATCGCCAGTGAAACCAGACCGACTTTTTCCGTTTCCAATTGCGGGCGCAATAAGAAGGAAAACCACAGCCCTTTTGCCGGCGGGGAATGCCAGCGCCGCCCCAGCCGCCCGCGGCCGGCGGATTGCTCATCTGCGACGATCGTCGTTCCCTCCTCTGCCCCGCGCCGCGCCAGACGTTTGAGAAATTCATTCGTAGAGCCAATGCGATTGAAAACGAACAAATTCCGGCCAAGGACTTGCGTATGCAAAAGTGCCTGGATTTCGCGCGGCTCCCAGAAGCTTTTTTCGGTGCGATGGCTCAAACCAGTCTTTGTCCTTCGTAGGTGCCGAACACGCGGCGCAGGGAATCTGAAATTTCGCCGACGGTGACGTCGTTTTCCACGCACGCAATGATATGCGGCATGAGATTTTCCGTGCCCTGCGCCGCACGCTCGAGTTTTTGCCGCAACGCGCCGGCCTTTTCACCGTCGCGGCGCGCACGCAGCTCGCGCAGCCTGAGAATCTGCGCGCCGGCGACTTTCGGATCGACCCGTAACAGATTGGGCTGCTGCGTTTCCGCCAACTGGAATTTATTGACGCCGACGATGATTTTTTCCCGGCGCTCGATGGCTTGCTGATATTCATACGCGCGCCGGCCGATTTCATTTTGAAAAAAACCCAGCTCGATGGCCTTTATCGCGCCGCCCATGTCTTCGATGCGCTCGAGATATACTTGCGCGCGCTGCGCAATCTCTGCGGTCAGGCGCTCGATCAGAAAACCACCTCCCAACGGATCGGCCACGTCCGCCACCCCGCTTTCATAAGCGAGTATCTGTTGCGTGCGCAAGGCGATGCTGACCGATTCTTCCGTCGGCAATGCCAGGGCTTCATCGCGGGAATTGGTGTGTAGCGATTGCGCGCCACCCAGCACCGCCGCGAGCGCCTGCAATGTCACCCGCGCCACGTTGTTGTCCGGCTGCTGCGCGGTGAGTGTGCTGCCCGCGGTTTGCGCGTGAAAGCGCAGCATCATCGCTTTGGGGTTGGTCGCGCCGAATTTTTCTTTGACGATTTTCGCCCACAATCGTCGCGCCGCGCGAAATTTTGCGACTTCTTCAAAAAAATTGTTGTGGCTATTGAAGAAAAACGACAGGCGCGGGCCGAAGACATTGATATCCATTCCCCGTTGCAGCGCTTGCCGCACGTATTCTATTGCGTTGGCAAGTGTAAAAGCCACCTCCTGCACCGCATCCGAGCCGGCTTCGCGGATGTGATAGCCGCTGATCGAGATGGTGTTCCACTTCGGCACGTGGTGCGCGCAGTATTCGAAAACATCCGTGACCAGGCGCAGTGAAGGCCGCGGCGGAAAAATGTACGTGGCGCGCGCAATGTATTCTTTCAAGATATCGTTTTGCACCGTGCCGCCGATCGCGTCGAAATCAACGTTTTGCCGCCGGGCGAGCGCCAGATACATCGCCAACAGAATTGCGGCCGTGGCATTGATGGTCATCGAAGTCGTAACGGTCTCCAGCGCAATGCCCTCGAATAACCGCGCCATGTCATCAAGGCAGCAAATGGCCACGCCGACTTTGCCGACCTCGCTCTGCGCCAGCGCATGGTCGGAATCATAGCCCATCTGCGTCGGCAAGTCGAACGCCACGGACAAGCCGGTTTGCCCCTGCGCAATGAGATAGCGATAGCGGCGATTGGATTCTTCGGCCGTAGCGTAGCCACCGTATTGCCGCATCGTCCACAGCTTCGCCCGATACATATCCGCAAAGAGGCCGCGTGTGAAAGGATACTCGCCAGGTAGCTCACACACGCTCTGCGGCACGGGCAGATCGTCGACGGTATAGAATGGCTTCAATTCTATGCCCGCATCGGTTTTCACAGGCGCTCCATGAAAAGTTGCTGAGGTCTTTTCAACGCAAAATCGGCGCAGAAAAGTCAAAAAACCTCACGCAAAGACGCGAAGACGCAAAGTGCTCGCAAAGAAAAAACCCTCACGGTCAAGCTCATCATGAATACACGTTGGTCTTCGGAAGGCTTTGCGTGTTCTTTGCGTCTCTGCGCCTTTGCGTGCATTCTTTTTGGTTTCAAATTCATTTGTCCTTGGGCAACGAATTAGTCCCGAATCGCCTCATACTGGCGCTCGCGCGGATGAAATTGTCGATGTACTTCCTTCAAATAAGCGCGATCGAGATGCGTGTAAATTTGTGTCGTCGCCAGGCTGGCATGGCCGAGCATTTCCTGAACGGCGCGCAAGTCCGCGCCACCTTCCAGTAAATGCGTGGCAAAAGAATGGCGCAGGGTGTGCGGCGAAGCCGGCTTACCGATCCCGGCTTGCTCTAAATAACGGTGCAAGATCTTCCAAACCCCCATGCGCGACAACTTGCCGCCGCGGCCATTCAAGAAGACTTTTTCCTGCGTACGCCGGCCTCGGGCCAGCGCCGGCCGGACGTGCTCAAGGTAACGATTCAGCCATTCAATGGCAATGCCGCCGATCGGCACAAGTCGTTCTTTGCTGCCTTTGCCAAAAAGGCGCACGAAGCTTTGCCGCAGATACAAATCACCCAAGCTCGATTCGATCGCTTCGGAAACGCGCGCTCCCGTGGCATATAAGAACTCCAACAACGCGCGATCGCGAATGCCCAAATTTTCATCGCCGTCCGGCTGCTCGAGCAAACGCTCGATTTCGGCGATATCGAGAACCTGCGGCAGTTTCTGGCTTTGCCGCGGCATGGAGATATTGGCGGAAGGGTCGCGCTCGCAATATTTTTCGCCGGTAAGGTAGCGATGAAACATTCGAATCGCGGCAAGCTGCCTTCCGATGCTGGTGGTGGCGTACCCCACGGCCGACAATTCCGCCAGCAAAGCGCGAATATCCTGCGGCGCGAGGGCAGACAAAACGTGGATTTCGCGCCTCGCCAGAAAATCCAGGTAACGTTTTAAATCGAACTGATAGGAGATAATGGTATTGCGAGCGGCGTTTTTTTCGGTTTGCAGATAATCGAGGAATTCGGTGAGATAGTCTTGCATCGTCGTTCCGTCAGCGGGAACGGCGGGCGCTTTTTGTCTTCGCCCGCTTGCGTGCGGAAGCCTTCTTGGCTTTGGGCAGCATACCTTCCGTCAACGAAAGCGCGATGCCGGACAACATCACCTCCGGCCCGAGCGCGGTGAAATCGCCGGAAAGCACGCTGGTGTCGACGTTCGCAAACAAGGAGCAGCCGGCTTCTTTTTCGATAATGAGGCCGCAGAGCTTCCCTTTGTTTACCGCCACGAAGGTCACCTCGCCCAGCGCCTGGCTCACCACGAAGCCGGTGCAAAAATGCAACTGTAGATGTGAAGAAGGTGTGAACACGGAAATCAAATTGCCTTTCTTGTTGCCGATCGGAATGTTGGGGTATATTTCCAGTGACAAACGCCGGCCCGATTCCGCGTGGTCGATCACCATGCGATAATTGTTGCCGCGTTCTTTGAACTCCGTCTGCAAAGCCTCGGCAATTTTTTTGACAGCACCAGCGTCAATTTCCAAGAGCGGCCTCGTGCAATTCTCGTGTTCGCAAAAAAATATGCAGTTTTGCCTTCTTTGTCAAGTCGGATTTCAAGTGCTACTGCTTGCCATTCACTTCAACCGCCAGGCGGCTGATTTCCAGATCAATCGACCGGCCTTTTTCTACCTGCGTATTCGCCGGGATAGATTGATGGATCACGGTTTCCGGCAATAATGCCGGTGCCACGGTATAAGTGATTTGGCCGATTTGCAGGCCGGCCCGCTTGAGGTGCTGCAAGGCATCGCTGAAGGTGCGCCCTTCCACGGCCGGCACGACAAAAATCGAGGGCTCGGTGCCCATGCTCACGACCAGATTCACGCGCGTATTGACGGACACTTCCGCGTTCGGAGGAACCGACTGGCCGATCACCACGCCGTCGGGATGAATGCCGGAATACTGAAAGACCACCTCGCCCAAGGCCAGGCGCTGGCCGGACAAGATCAATTCCGCGTCCCGCTGCGATCGCTCCAGCAGGCTGGGCATCAGCACGCGGCGTTCGCCGCGGCTCACCACCACGTACACACGGCGGCCGCTTTTGACTTTGGTATGCGACGGCGGACTTTGCTCGATGATATAGCCTGAGGGTAGCTGATCGCTGTATCTTTCTTCTTCTTTGATCAGCACAAAATCTCCGACCTCCAGCGGCAGCAGCGCGTCCTCATAGCGCATCTTGGTGATGTTTGGCATTTCATATTCTTCGTTGTGCCGCGTGTACAACGGCATCGCGATCCAATCCATGAACAGAATACCGCCCAGCGCAAAAGTCGCTGCGATCCCGAGTAAATGCGTCAAACGATTATTGAGCACGACCACAAGCCAGCGGCGGAGCTTGTCCGGCCAGGACTCGGGCGTGAGCATAGAATGATTCTCCATTTCAGTCAACTCGCTTTCATGAATCTTGCCGCAAAACTGCCGTCCATGCCGTGGCGATGCGGCCAGGTCCGCACAAAGCCGCTTTCATCACAAAACGACGCCGGCAGAAAATCCCGCGCGGGTTGCAGCAGGAACAGGGGATGTTCTTGCAGAAACCATGCAACGATTTCTTCGTTCTCTTCCGGAGCGATCGTGCAAGTGCTGTAAATCAACCGCCCGCCGATTTTGACGAGCTGCGCGGCATTGGCGAGAATCTCCTTCTGCAAGTGTACGAGCAGCGGGATGTCCTCCGGCTTTCGCCGCCAGCGCAGATCACTGCGACGGCCCAACACGCCCAGACCGGAACAAGGCGCATCTACCAGCACAACATCCGCCGGAGACGCCGCGAAATACCGGGCATCACTCACCAGCGCATGCACGCACAATTTCATGCGTTGCGCGGCGGCCACCAGCAGACGCAACCGCTGCGCTCGAAGGTCAATTGCAATCACCTTGCCCGGCGCGGCCAGTTCGGCCAGGTGTAGTGCCTTGCCGCCTGGCGCTGCACACAGATCAATAATTGTCTCGCTCGCCTTCGGCGCGGCCAGACTCGCCACCAAGCACGTGCTGGCGTCTTGCACCGTACAAGCGCCATTCCGGAAAGATGACAGCGCCGCAATCTGATCGGCATGAGCAAGCTTGTATACCTCCGGCACCTGCGGAACGGGCGCGTAAGCGATGCGCTCCCGGCGCAGCTCGCGCAAGACGGTTTCAGTATTTTGATCCGGATGCACGACGCGCAGGTGAAGGTCAGGAATCTCATTGCAGGCCTGAGCGAGCGCAAGCGTTTCGCTGGCGCCGTATTGTGCGAGCCAGCGTACGATCAGCCACTCGGGGTAGCTCAAGGATCCGGACAAACCCGGGAGATCGTCCTGCGCCAGCACATCTTCGACCGGCGGCCAGACATAGGGCGCGCGTTGCGCGCTGCGCAAAACGGCGTTGCACAGACGAGCGAGGTTTTCACCGAGTTTCTCGCGCACCAAAGCCACGGCCTCATGAATGGCCGCATAAGCCGGAATGCGATCCATAAAACGCATTTGAAAAAGCGCCGTACGCAGAGCGTTTCTCAAATGAGCGGGAGCAGTTTCGTAGTTCTTACGAAAATGTTGAATAAGCTCGACGTCCAAACGCGCGCGAGCCCGCATGACGCCGTGGGTCAGCGCTGTCACCAGCGCGCGGTCGGCGGCAGGCAAGGACGTTTGCGCGAGCCGCCTTTCAAGAATTTGATCGAGATAGAACTTTTCTTTTTCCGCTTCGGTTAGGATTTCGCATGCCAGCCGCCGTGCCGTCCACGCGTTTTTTTCAGCGGGTGGGGCAGGCTGCTTTTGTGACGTTGGTGCAACTCGAGCGCGGTACGGCTTCATGAGATTACTCAACAAGGAGCATTTATTCAAGGACTTTGTTCGATTCAATTTTTACCAAAACGACTTATTGCAAGCGCTTGATGACGTGCCAGCCGTAGGGGCTGGTCGCCGGATCGTGTTTTGCCAGGCCGACGCCTCCGACGCTGAGCTTGAAGCCGACCTCGCCAAATGCCGCAACCATATGCCGGCGTTCGTATTCCTCTTTGCTGGGGTCGTTGGGAATGCCATAGTTCGTCATTTTGTAACGCCCGGGAAAAGCATCGTCGGTATATTGCTTCACCAAAGCGTCAAAATCTTCACCCTTTTTAGCTTTTTCCAGGACTTCTCCCGCCAATGCTTCTGCTTCGCTTTGCGTGCGCGTAACATTTTTTCCGGGGACCGAGCCTTGAAAAGCGATGAGGATATGCTGCACCTCAATACGTTCCGGCTCGGGTGCGGCAGCGCTAGTTTGCTGCTCTGTATCCTTTTTGCTGCAACCGCAAGCAGACACTCCGAGAATAAACAACAACAACGCCATGCGCATGAAATGCTCCAGTTTTGATTTCCGAAACTCGTATCCGCTCAAATCAGCGCCCAGACGGTAGTTTCCAAGAAAAGTGCGTATTTCCAGTTGGAAAGTCAAGAGGCCGGCATTGCTCTACGGTATCATCGGAGGCCCACCGTCAAAAAAAAAGTCGCTACGTTTTGCTTGATCGGCAGTACAATGATTATCATATTGCCACTACGAGTGAAATTCTCGTGCTGGCACATATTATGCGATGCGTTCTTTAAGTGACTACACGAGATTTTTAGACGAGCTGAAATCTCGAGCCCTTTTCGGATTTTCAGACAGGTGAATATTTTTTGCAGGAGCCTCCATGTTTTGCCTCCGCTTTAAAGGAATTCGAGAGATTTGCCTCGCTCTCGCCGTTATTCTTCTCCCCATATCTCTCCATTCCCAGACCGGCGCGAGCAAGGGCCAAAAGCATTGTCTATGGAAAATAACCTCCTCTAAAAACACGGTCTTTTTCCTGGGCTCGATCCATCTGCTCAAGAAAGAGAATTATCCTTTGCCGGATGCCTTCGAGCAGGCCTTCCAGGAAGCGGAGATTGCCGTACTGGAGTTGAACCCAGACAGCCTTTCGCCGGCGCGGCTGCAAGCTCTTACGCTGGCCAAAGGTATGTATCAAAACGGTAAAACTTTGCAAGCCAGCCTTGCGCCGGAGACTTACAAATTGGTAGATGATCGCCTGCGTGAAATGGGCATGGCAGCCGCCCTGCTCAACAATTTCGAGCCCTGGCTCGTGGCCGTGACCATTGCCACGCTGAAATTACAACAACTCGGGCTGGATCCGAGTCTCGGCGTCGACAAACATTTTTTCGATAAGGCCAAACTCGACAAGAAAGAGATTCTGAGTTTTGAGACCGTAGAATACCAGCTGGACCGGATTGACGGGCTCTCCCCTAAGCTGCAGGAGGCATTCCTACTGCAAACGCTGAAGGATTGGGATCTCATCGCGCGGGAATTCGACGAGCTGGTGCAGGCTTGGGCAACGGGAGCCACACCCGCACTGGAAGCGATGCTCTTCGAGAGCTTCGAAGAATTTCCTGAAGTGTATGCTAGATTGATCATCGAGCGCAACCAAAATTGGTTGCCGCAGATCGAAACTTTCCTGCAGCAGGAGCGCGATTATCTACTCGTCGTTGGCGCCGGGCATCTCGTCGGCAAGGACAGCGTCCTGGAATTGCTGCGGGCAAAAGGGTATGAGCCCGAGCAATTGTAGCCACCGGTTACACAAGAGCCAAAAAACCACAGGGAAATTGTCAGACGAGCAGCTTTTTTTGATCCGTGCGCAAACTTCTACCTCTGATTTTCAAACCAATATGAAATGGCCAACGGATGGAAAAGCGACCAA
>JBOHQX010000177.1:0-32955 GCA_050732395.1 bacterium | reverse complement strand
CATGCCCCATGCCCTCCGCTCCACGCCCTCCGCTCCACGCCCTCAGCCCTCCGCCCTCCGCCCTCCGCTCTCCACCCTGAACTGCATTTTATAAAGCTTTTGATAAACTCCCTTCTGCCCCAGCAATTCCTCATGCGTGCCGCGCTGCACGATGCGGCCTTTGTCCAACACAATGATTTGATCCGCGTGCAAAATCGTCGACAAGCGGTGCGCGATCACGAATGAAGTGCGATTGGCCATCAGGCGTTCGATAGCTTGCTGTACGAGCAGCTCGCTTTCGCTGTCGAGCGCAGAGGTTGCTTCATCCAAAATGAGAATGGGCGGGTTCTTGAGCAATGCGCGCGCGATGGCCAGGCGCTGGCGCTGCCCGCCGGAGAGCCGCAATCCGCGCTCGCCGATGAAAGTATCGTAGCCCTTCGGCATCTCAAGAATAAAACGATGTGCATTGGCAGCTTGCGCGGCTTCGATCAATTTTTCATCCGGCACATCTTGCAAGCCATAAGCAATATTATTGCGCACCGACCCGTGAAACAGGATCGTTTCCTGGGTGACGATGCCCATAAGATTGCGCAAGCTTTTGATCTCCAACTCACGCAAATCGACGCCATCCAATAGGACCTTTCCTTGAGCAGGATCATAAAAGCGCGGCAGCAAATCGACCAGGGTGGATTTGCCCGCACCACTCGGTCCGACGATCGCCAAAATCTGGCCTTTGCAGACTTCGAAATTCAAATCGCGCAAAACCGGCCTTTCCGGCTCATAAGCGTATGCCACGGACTCGAAATGCAGGCCGCGCTCGAACCGGTGAACCTTCTTCGCGCCGGGCGAGGAGACGATTTCCGGCTCGGTCTCCAGCAGCTCGAAGATCCGGTCGCCGGCGGCGATCGCTTCCTGCACGCGCGTATTGATGCTGGACAAGTCCTTGACCGGCTGCATCACTGAAAAAATCATCAATAGGAAGAGAATGAACTCGCTCGGCGACAGCACCTGGCCGGCGAGCACTTGCTGCCCGCCGAACCACAAAATGCCCACACCCACAATCGCGCCGAGCGACTCGTTGAGAGGGCCGGCGAGCTTGCTGATGCGATTGACGCGCATCAAAGTCTTGAAATACGACCCGGTCTCCTTCTCAAAATTGCGAATCTCAAATTCTTCCATCGCAAACGCTTTCACCACACGCGCGCCGGTGATGGATTCCTGCAGTGCGGAAGTCACGTCCGCCATCTTCTCCTGTGAGAGCACGGAGGCGCGGCGCATGCGGCCGCCGATCGCACCGATGATCGCCAGACTCAACGGCAATATCGTCAAGGCGGCGAGCGTCAATTTCCAGCTTAAAATGAAGGCAATACTCAAGTAGGTCACGATCAACAACGGACTTTTGATGAGCGTCACCAACCCTGCGGAGATGCCGCCATTGACCATGTTGACGTCGTTGGTGATGCGCGACATGAGCTGTCCGGTGCGCGTGCGATTGAAATACGCCAAAGACAACATGTTCAAGTGGCGATACATGTCGTTACGCAAGTCTTTGATGATGCCTTGCTCGACGTGTGCCATCAGAATAGACTGCACATAATCGAAAAGATTCTTACAGACCATGAGCACGATGATCAACGCGCACAGCCGGAGCAAGGCCTGGCTTTTGCCCTTTCCCAAAACGAAGTCGTAAAGCTTTTGCTTGGTCGAAGCCGTGAGCTTGGCGAAAGTGGGCGAAGACCACGAAGGCATGGGCGTGGCAGGCGCGGCCGGGCTGGTTTGTGTTTGATCGCCGCCGTAAAAAATGACTTCGAGAAACGGCAAAATCGAAATCAACGAGGCGCTGCTGAAGACGGTGTAGCACAAAATGCAGAGGACTGAGCCGGTCAAGTATGCCCAATAGGGCCGCACGTAGCCGAGCAGGCGCAGATAGGTTCTCATAAAAACCCGGGCGCCGCGCTAGTGCTTTTTCTTGATCTCTTCGAACTTGGCGTCTTCGACGTCCATGCCGGAGAGATCGAGCGATTGTTGTTTTTGCCGGCCGCGCACACGGGCTTCCGATTGATCTGGAGAGCTCGCGCCGTGCAGAAGCATGCGCACCACGTGATAGGCGATATAGATGAGCAAAGCGAACAGGAACAGCCGGATCATTTTTACCATCAGGGTTAAAGGTTACTTCACACCGGTCATATGCCGTGATTGCACTTATTGCGGTGGCGAATAATATTGCACGCCCGAAATAGGGCGATTGAGCTGGACGATCAAGTCTTCGAAATCTTTCTCCTTGTGCACGAAGTCGATGGCCGTGGCATTGATCACCAAAAGCGGCGTCTCCGTGTAATTGAAGAAGAAGCGGTTGTAGGCTTCATTGAGATCGCGAATGTAATCTGCGCTCATGTTGCGCTCGTAGCTGCGATCGCGCAGCCGGATGTTCTTCATCAAGCGTTCCGTGCTCATCTGCAAATACACCACCAAATCCGGCTTGAGGATATCGCGCTCCAGCAGGCGCGCGACTTTGTCATATAGTCCCAGCTCGCGTTCTTCCAGGGTCAACGTGGCGAAGATGCGATCTTTGGCGAACAAATAGTCCGCCACCAGCAGATCGTGAAACAGATCTCTTTGCGGCAGCTCTTGCTGCTGGCGATACCGGCTCAACAGGAAGAACATCTGGGTTGAAAAAGCGAAACGCGCCGGGTCGCGATAAAAATCCTGTAAAAAAGGATTTTCCTCATGCTGCTCCAGCAGCAGGCGCGCGCCGTAGCGCTCGGCCATGCGTGTGGCCAGACTGCTCTTGCCGGCGCCGATGACGCCTTCGATGGCGAGGTATTGAACCCGCACGTTGCACCTCACGGGGAGCGTTATGCCTTACTGGTGGACACTTTGCAGCATCTGCTGACGCATTACGTATTACGCAGACACGCAATACGTGAATTTATGCTTAGATTTTGCATCAAACCCGGCTTGCAACGAAAAAACGCAACGAAAGTTGATCATCATGGACGGTCTCTATGCTTGAACACATTGTGCGGCTTCAGGCGCTCGATCGATACAGATAGACCTCGCTATGCTAAAGGCCTCTTTTGTTGCGGTTCTCGTTTCGTGGCAAGATTCGGGTCATACCTGCCTGAACAAGTTAACGCCACTGTGATCTGCGCAGCGTGCAAGCAGCTCTTTTACGGTCAGGTTCCAGCGCGGGACCAAAAAATCGGGCGCAATCTCGCACCACGGCACCAGCACGAAGCGCCGCTGCGCGATCTCCGGATGCGGCAAGATCAGATTCTCCGTCTGCAGCTCGAGCCGGTGAAACGCGAGCACATCCAAATCGAGGATGCGCGGGCCCCAGCGTTGTTCCCGTATCCGTCCCATTTTACGCTCGCTCTGCAATAGAAATTCCAGCAGCTCCGGCGGGTGGAGGGTCGTGGCAATCTCAACGACTTGATTCAGAAAATGAGGCTGGCCGGAAAAACCCACCGGCTCACTTTCATAGAGCGAAGAGCGCTGCAGCAGGAGGATCGTTTCACTTGCGCGCAAGGCCCGAATCCCGCGGTCGAGCCACGCTTCGCGATCGCCGAGATTCGATCCCAGCCCGACAAAAATCTGGCGGACAAACTCACGGGACCGCGGGGCGATTGGTCACCTCTCGTTTCAAATTTCGCTCACGGCCGCCGCGTTCGCGAAAAATCTCGACTTCAATGCCATCGCAAATGCCCGGGACCGGCGAATTGGGCTTGCGCACGCACAAGCGCACGTCATGAATGGCGAAACGGCGCAACAGAGCAGACGCAATTTTCTCCGCTAAAGTTTCCACCAGCTTGAATCTTTTGCCGGTAACGACTTTTTCGACGGCTTGATAAACTTTGTACAAATCAACGGTATCGCGAATATGGTCGGATTGAGCCGCTTGCGCGACCTGCACGGTCAGCTCCACGTCCACTTCGAAACGCTGGCCAACCTGGCGTTCCTCGTTCCAATAGCCATGATAGCCGTGAAACACCATGTTCCTCAAACGCAAACGATCAGCAGGCATAGAAAAGAGAAAAGGTCAATGGAATTCACAATTCAAATTTCCGTCAACGGAGCGGCGGCGGGGGCCGGCGCCGCAGCCGCGACCTTGATCGGCGACGAGGTCTTGATCGCGCCGACTTCGATTTTCATGTCTTTTCGGGCGCGAATGAAGTGATTCTGCGGCACCGGCTGCCACGCCGAATCTTGAAACAGACGCTCAGAGCAAATCAGCACGGATTGTGGAAACGGCCGCGGGTTTTCAATGAAATAGAGCGAGGCGGCGACGGGAAAAGTGGAAAAATTGGTCACCAGGTTGGTCTCACCATCGCTTAAAGCAATATTGAGCACGAGGTGGCTGTCAAATTTCTGAGCCAATGACAGCATTTGATCGATGGTTTGCAACAGGCATTCCGCCATGTCGGCAGACTGGCCGTTATCACGGTGAAGATTGCTCAAGAACAGGGCAAAGATATGCTCCGAGTCCGTCGTGCCTTCGATGCCGGCGTAATCTTCGTCCAGCAACTGGCGGCGCAGCACGCGCATGAGCGTGCTGCGAAAATTTTCCGTTACGCCGTTGTGCATGAACAGATATTTTTCTTTTGCGAAAGGGTGGGAATTGGTCTGCACGATCGCCATGCCGCGGGAAGCGCCGCGCACGTGCACGAGGGCACACGGCGTGAAGATCTTGCGGGAGATGCTGAGCAAATTGAGATCGCTCCAAATCGGCATGGCGCTTTTAAACACTGCCGGGGAGTCGTCGATTTCGGGGCGGTACCAGCCCACGCCGAAACCGTCGGCATTGACCACCCCGCTGCGCATTTCTTTGGGTTGATAGCTCTGTTTAACGATTGAATGCTCGGGTGTATAAATCATCGAATGCAAATTGACTTCTTTGCCGATATAAGTCAAGAGGCGGCACATGGGGATTCCAGGTATCTGCGAATGATTAGTGCTCCAAAAGCGTAAGTATCATTTTACACGTTACACATTACACGTTACACGTGTAATGTGTAACGTGTAATGTGTAAAAAAACATCACTACCGATCTTTCAACCAGCCCTATTCGTCTTCTTTGCCGGTCTGATCGCTTGATTCCTTGGCGTCGTTCTGGTTTTCGGGTTTTGCTACGGGCGCGGGTATTTCCCGTTTCAAGTTGCCGAGCGTAATAAAACTATAGAGATTGCGGCCACAGCCGTTTTCACAGCGAAATTCGCGAAAAATGTGATCGCATTCCTCTTGGCTGCGCACCAGGTAGCGCTTGACGTTTCCGCAGGCTTCGCAAGTGATGATGAGTTGGCTGTATTCAATGTCCGGCATGCGCCCATCCGTCTGAAAATCGATCGTCGTTGAAAACACGATGATTATACTGGAATCTCCACTGGATTGCAAGAAAAAAAACTTGCACGCAAGGCCGGCGTTGTTTATATTCAAAACAGAAAAGCGGGAGTAGTTCAGTGGTAGAACACCACCTTGCCAAGGTGGGGGTCGCGGGTTCAAGCCCCGTCTCCCGCTCCACACCCATTGACAATTGACTATTCACCATTGACAATCCATCGTTGATAATTGTGAATGGTGAATTGTCAATTGCGAATGGTTAATTGATAAGGTAGCCGACAAGGCGGCGTAGCCAAGTGGTTAAGGCGGAGGTCTGCAAAACCTCTATTCATCGGTTCAACTCCGATCGCCGCCTCCTGAGAAAGAGCAAAGGGCAAAGAGAAAAAAGCAAAAAGTGACTCATTGCTCTTTTCTTTTTGCTCTTTGCTTTTCCAACCAGCCGGGGTGGCGGAATAGGTAGACGCAAGGGACTTAAAATCCCTCGGTCTCGTAAGTGACCGTGCCGGTTCGATTCCGGCCCTCGGCACGCAACCGTGAAAAGTAAACCGGCTTGTCGATGAATCATCTACAAGCCTTTTTATTTTCAGAGCAGAAGTTCAGGTGTGTTCGGCGAGCATCCTCCAATGTTAGGGCATAAAGCCGCAAACGTTAGAAAAAATTCTAAAAGTTTCATCTTGCCAACGGAAACAAGCAACTCTCAAACGTATCACATGCCTCAACAAGAATTTCCCACCTTGAGTGAATCAGGTAAGACCGAGCAGAAAGGCTTTACCTTTGCCGAGAAATGGATCATCTGGGCAGTGTTTTGTTTGCTGCTGGCATTGAGCACACATGGACTGATCTTTCCCGCGCTGCAGCTGGCCTCTTGGGGTCTCGTGCGTTGGCAGTGGCAGGCAAAACAAAAAACGCCGTTATGGCAACGTGGAATGGCAATGCTTGCATTGATCGCGGGCGCAGCGTTGCTCTATTGGGCTGTCATTTTGCTGCGCGCTTGAGCTCTCACTTTCCGCAAATCACGCTCAAATCAGCTACACTCCACTTTGATCACAAACTAAACCCGCGCTTTATTTTCTCGCCTCGCTGCTGCAAGATAAAATGCTCTAAGTTGAAACTGCTGTAAGATCAGCTATGGTATACACGCCCAAAAATGTATTTGCCTCCTGCCAGTTGTCTTTTACCGTTTGGCTTTTGGCTGTTGCCTTTGCCGCTCAGGCCGACGGTCCCGGACTGCCGAAGCGCCGGTATCCTGCCAATCAAGTCTTTCAGGTAATTGGAACGATCAACGCCGCCAGCGGCGCTCCGCGCGCGCATGGCAACGTGTCCATGCACAAAGGCTATCTCGTCGTGATTTTTTCCGAAGATGGCGAGCCTGCCAAGGGCGGTTTTTCTTTTTATGATCTTTCCGATCCGCATCATCCCGGTCTCGTGTATCGCAAAGAAGATGCAGAGACCCGCGAGTTGCGCGAGGCGCACGGCTATGGTTACAGCAGCAGTTATGGCGCCGATTTGGTTGCGCTGCAGGCCGCTTACGGCATTCAAATTTGGGATTGGACCGATGTGACTCGTCCCGTGCGATTGAGTTATTTGCGTCTCCCGGGCATCGAGGACAGCAATTACTCGCTGGGTGCGTGGTGGGTGTTTTGGCAAGCGCCGTACATTTACATGGGCGGCTCGGGCAATGGCATTTACATTGTCGATGCCCGCAATCCGCGCCGCCCCCGTTTAGTCGATCGCGGCGCGGACCAGCCCAATCCGATTCCAATCAGCCAAACCGGCGGCTTTCGCCTTGGGCCGGTTTTCGCGGTTGGAAATCTACTCGTGGCTTCATCCATGGAAGACGCCGGCTTCGTCACATTCGATATTAGTGATCCGAAAAATCCGGTTGTGATTGCGACGCAAACTCAAAACATGCCGCCAGTCTATAGCATTCTCGTCAACGGTGATCATATTCTCGGTGTAGACATTTTCAACAATTTTACTGTATTTGATATTCATGATCCCACGCTTTTTCGTTATGTCAATGGCATCTCGCTCGACGGCCGCGGCGGTTATGTGACTTTTCAAGACGGTTTTGCGCACGCGGGAGCTTCATCGCATTATGCCAAGATTGATATGCGCAACAATGCCAAGTATGAAGTGACCGGAACGGCAAGCTCGGAAATCCAAGATCGCGATGAAGATTTTGCTACGGTGCTGGGGAACTTGGTTGTCATCAGTGACGATCATGGCAATGGCAGCGCGCTTGTACCGCATCAGGTCGAGCCGGATACCATCGGACCAAGTGCCAACATGGTTGTCCCTCGCGCAGGCGCCGTGCATCAGGCGCTCACGACACGCATCGGCTTGACCTTCACGGATGCGATTGATCTGCGTTCGGTTGATTCCTCCACTTTTATTGTACGGCCCCACGGCGGCGCAGCACTACCGGGGAAATATAGCGCACAAACCGGCATTGTGAATTTTGCTCCGGAGGCGCAGTTGCAGCCCAACACGGTTTATGAAATCGTCCTTCCCAAAGGCGGCATGAGAGACCTCTCCGACAATGCCATGCCACAAACTTTCTCCAGCCTTTTTTCCACAGGCCCAGCGATCACGCTACCACTGACCTGCACGATTAAACCACGGGACCCAGCGGTGGCGGGCGAGGAAGTTTCATTTGAAGCTCAGAGCAGCGGAGGCAGCGGCGCCATCCAATATTCCTGGAATTTCGGCGATGGCAGCGGGCCCACGCCGTTTTCGACACAGGCAACCCTCAAACATATCTTCACGCGCCCCGGCCATTTTACAGTGCGTGTCACTGCAGCGGACGGGCAATCTACAGCCAGCCATTCCACGGCACAAACGATTCATTACCGCGTGACCGCACCGCTTCCGGCTTCGTCGAGTAATATTTTATTCGATGAGAAAGAGAATATGGTTTGGAACGTCAACCCGGACAATGCGACCGTGACGGCAATCGATGCGGCAATATTGGCCAAACGTTTTGAAAAGGCCGTAGGCGAATCGCCGCGCACGCTGGCGCAAGCGCCGGACGGCACCATTTGGGTGGTGAATGAGAAAACTGCTTCGATCAGCGTCCTCTCGGGCACAAACGGCGATTTGTTGCAAACGATTGAACTTCCACAAGCCTCGCGGCCTTTTAGTATTGTCTTCAGCCCGGATCAATCTGGTGCCAATCGTGTTGTTCAAAATGAGATCAAGCGGAACGAGTTTGACCGATTGAAGTTCTATTCGTTTTCTCAAGCATCCTGTTATGTGACGTTGCAGGCGACCGGAAAATTATTGAAGCTCGATCCCGGGGCACGCAGTATTGTTTCTGAGCTTGCCGTCGGACCAACGCCGCGTGGCCTCGCCATATCCGCGGATTCCAAACGTATTTTCGTCACACGCTTTGTGTCGCCGGTTGATCATGGGGAAGTCATCGAAGTCGATGCCCAAAGCTTCACCGTCGTGCGCAAGCTCAGTCTTGCCCTCGATCCGGGCCCGGACACCGAAGCCAGCGGCCGCGGCGTGCCAAATTACTTGCAAGCCATCACGATCTCACCTGATGGCTTGCGTGCGTGGATTCCTTCCAAAAAAGACAATACCCGGCGCGGGCTGCAACACGACGGCTTGCGTTTGACTTTCGAAAACACCGTACGCGCAATCGCTTCGCAAATCGACTTGCAAAAAAATATCGAGGACTTGCCGTCGCGAATTGATCTGAATGATCGCGATCTTGCGGTGGCTGTCCGCTTCAGCCCGCTTGGCGATTATGTTTTTGTCGCGACCCAGGGCACGAATAAGATCGACGTTTTTGATGCTTATTCTCTGGATTTGATCACCTCGATTGAAAATGTTGGGCGGGCGCCCGCCGGCATGGCGCTCAATGCTGAGGGCACGAAGTTGTTCGTGCATGGCTTCCTGTCGCGGTCGGTTTTGATTTATGACGTGCAAGGGATTACTTCCGGCAGAAATAATCACGCGCAACTCCTGGCGGAGATTCCGGCGCTAGCACAAGAGCAATTGCCGCCATTGGTGTTGGCAGGCAAACGTATTTTCTACAACGCCAACGATCGCCGCATGAATCGAGACGGCTATATCAGCTGTGCGAGCTGCCATTTGGACGGCGAGGAAGACAGCCGGGTGTGGGATTTCACCGATCGCGGGGAAGGTTTGCGCAACACGATTGCGCTGGTCGGTCGTCGCGGCACGGGTCATGGCCGCGTACATTGGTCGGCAAATTTCGATGAGATACAAGATTTCGAGCACGATATGCGCGACGCCTTCGGCGGGACCGGCTTCATGTCCGATACTGATTTTCATGCCGGCGCACGCGCGCAGCCGCTCGGCGATCGCAAAGCCGGACTCAGCCCCGAACTGGATGCGCTGGCTGCATATTTGGAATCTCTGGCTGAAGTCCCGTGTAGTCCTTATCGCAATGAAGATGGTTCACTCACGGCCAGTGCCCAAGCAGGAAAAAATCTTTTCCAACAACTCAAATGCGCCGTCTGTCACAGCGGCAAAGACTTCACCGACAGCCCGAACTGGCTTAGGCACGATGTCGGTACCATCAAGACTTCTTCCGGCCAGCGCCTGCGCCAGCCTTTGCTGGGTTTGGATACGCCGACTTTGCGCGGGCTGTGGGCTACGCCACCCTATTTGCATGACGGTTCTGCCGCAACGATCATGGACGTCTTGACGACGGCCAATCCGAACAATATTCATGGCAATACCCTCAATTTGACAGCGCAACAACAGCAGCAATTGGCGGATTATCTGATGCAGATCGACGAGCGCGAACCTGCGGCGCCGGAATATGTGCCAGCCATCGTGATCACTTCGCCGCAGCCGCAGCAGGCTTTTGCCAAAAACTCTCGCATAGATTTTCGCGTTGCGACCGTGGCGCACGGCGACAGCCTGCTCGCCGTCGAATTTTTTGTGGACGCCAACAGAATCGGCGCGGTTGCTTCTGCACCCTTCACGTTTAGCTGGATAGCGAGCCAGCCCGGACCAATTGTTCTCACCGCGGCGGCGCTTTTTGCCGAGGGCGCCAAGACAATTTCAGCGCCGGTGTCTATCGGAATCTTGCCGGAAGCGGCTTTGGTGGACGACGAAAATAGCAAGATCGTGCCTGAATATTTCAAGCTTTCCGCTGGCTATCCTAATCCTTTCAACGCGGAAATGCGTATGCAACTGGATCTGCCGCAAGGCGGCCGCGTGACCGCGATCATATATGGAGTTGACGGCCGCAAAGTTTGTCTTCTGAGTGATGAAGATTTTCCCGCCGGATCACACGCATTGCGATGGAATGGAAAAAATTCGGCCCAGGCATCGGCCGGCACGGGAGTTTACATCGTACGTTTGAGCTTCAAAAACTCATCCGGAAAAAGCGAAGAAGCCGCGCAGCGGTTGTTGTTGCTCAAATAAAAAAGGCCCGAGTCTTACGACCCGAGCCTCTTGGCTGTGAGGGGGAGCCACAATCTATCAATACCTTCTTCACTGAAATCATTCCATCGTTCTCAGGGAAGCCGGTGGACCGTCCTGGTCATTACACTCCTATCATCTTCTGTTTTATATCATTGCAAGCTATATGCCAACCGCTTGGGATGAGCAAGCACCGGAGCTCAATTCCATTTGCTCCGAAGAATTCTGAACTTACGCCATTCACGCTTGCTTATTCTGCCACCAAAATTGCAAATATGTCGCCGCTCGCAAGTGGCTCATCATGGATGAAATGCATTCTTGAAACTGAAGTTGCAATTCCGTGTTTGCAAGCCGCTCGTTCTTGAATGCGTCCAGCACCATGGGGCCGCGCCAAGCCTGCGCGTTCGCCGGGCTCAGCTTGACTTCGTGCGCCACGAGTCTTATTTTGTGGACACTTGTTTTGTTGCTGAAATCCTGAGCATTGTTTGAATCGTACTACTTAAGTGGTGCAAGTTAAGCGCTTAAGCAATCAAACTTAGAATAAAACCATGAAAGTTTTACTCATATGTTAACCCATTTTCAACACAGAGCCACAGAGAACACGGAGTTTCACAGCGCGGCGTAGCCGCAACCAAAAAAGAGACTCACGCAGAGCTTTGCAGAGACTCGCAGAGATTCACAGTGCGGCAGAATCGTAACCAAAAACTTTGCTAAAAAAGCAAAGTTCTACAAGTTTGTAGTACAGTGCGGCGTAGCCGCAACCAAAAGAAAAGCGTGGCCACGGAATTACACGGAAGCGCACGGAATTGTTGAATGCGAATAATGACAAATAGCTCATTCCAATCCGTGTATTTCGGTGTGATTCTGTGGCTAAAAACTCTGCTAAAAAAGCGAAGTTTTGCGGTATTGTATTACAGTGAATTTTTAAGCACTCCGCGTAATAAAACTCACTCTGTGACTCTCCGTGCGCTCTGTGTCTGTGTTGAAAAGTTTTTGCATTTTTGTGCTGCCCGAAGGGCTTTAGTTTTCAACCCGCAAGGGGCTTTTCGCCTGGTTGAAAACTGGCGTAGTTTTTTAGCAGTAAAATTTGCCCCAAAAATACCTAAGACTTTTCCAACAGATAGAAAAAGCCAACGGAGAAAGGGCTTCATCCGTTGGGTTTTTCTATCCGTTGGAAATTTCTTAGGCTTTTTGGTTGCCGCTCGTCAGCGTTGTGGCAATGCAATCTTCTTGCGCTGTCAGAATGAATCACGGAGGTTGTCCTTGAAGTATAAAACTGCGCTCATCCTGGTCCCACTCATTTTCATCGCTGCTCCGCTCGTCGCGCATCAAATGAATACCAGCTACACGACGATTACGGTGACGGATCGCCAAATCGAAATCATGTTCACCTTCGATCTCAACGATTTGGAAAACAATTTCGCGCTGGATGCCAACGGCGACGGCCAGACGGCTCGCGATGAAATGATGCGGGCAATGCCGGACATGTACCAGTATTTCGCCGGTCACTTCACACTCGCGCTGGGTTACACCCCGGTTGAATTGGAGCAGCAAGAAGGGCGATTTACGCAGGACGACTTCGGCAATATATTCATCAATTTTTTTTTCAAGAGGACATTGAGCGAATCGGCCACCGAGATCGGTTTCAGTGTGGATTTTTTCGACAAATTTGGAGGGAAGCACAACAATCTGGCGAAAATGGTGCATGGCGAAAACGTACAACAAGCTATTTTCACCATCGATCAACCGCGCGAACGTTTCGTCATCGGCGGAGAAATGTCGCTCTTCGCGCAGCTCAGGGAATTCACTTATCTAGGAATCGAGCACATTTTTCTCGGCTACGATCACATCATGTTTCTGCTTGGCCTGATCATCATCGGCGGGCGGTTGATCGATTTGGTAAAGATCGTTACCTCCTTCACGATCGCGCACAGCATCACTTTGATACTTGCGGCGCTGCAAGTCGTTTCCTTACCTGCGCGCTTGATCGAATCCGGCATTGCCTTGAGCATTGCCTACGTCGCGGCCGAGAATTTTTTGATTCTTTCCGATCGCACCGAAGCCACGAAAGCGAGCGCGCTCAAGCATCGCTGGATTTTGACGTTTTGCTTCGGCCTGGTGCATGGTTTCGGCTTTGCCAATGTCTTGCGCGATTTGGGCTTGCCGGCGAAAGGCTTGATCGGGTCATTGCTCGCGTTCAATCTCGGTGTGGAAATTGGGCAGATTGCGATTGTCGGGCTGCTTTTCCCCATCATTCTGTGGAGCACGCGTACGAAAATGCAACGGCAGTTGATTTATGCTTTCTCATCCATCATTTTGATCTTTGGATTATCTTGGTTCGTTGAACGCGCGTTTGCGCTGCATTTCATGCCGTTTTAAGACCGGGCGAAGTCTGACTTGCGCCCAAACCGTTCAGAAATCAATTCCATCTCAGTTGCGCTAGTCAGATTTCATCTGAGCAGACGGCGCAATTCTTCCCACCTTGCCAATGCTGGTTCGCCAAATGCCTTGATCTTTTCTTCAATCTCCGGCAAAGAGAGCTCGTGATACAAGTTTTGCGGATCCTTGACGTAAAAACGATCCGCGAGACAGATAATTTTTTCCTCGAGAGATAACGGTAAAAAATCCCGTGCGGGCAAAGGTAGTTTCTGCTGCAGAACTTCTTCCCGAGTGAGGCCCATGCCGGTGTGGCGTTCACACACCAGCGCATGGCGCGGCAGGCCCTCCTGCTCCAGAATCTCACGGCCAATAAGGCCGTGTTGCACATACGGTGCGTCACCGTAGCAAAAAATCTGTGGCGCGTGGCAGCGAAAAATGCCGATATCGTGCAACAATGCTGCTTCTTCTATAAAACGCAGATCGAGCGCGACCTCCAAGTTTCGCTTCATGAGTGCGGTGGCAATTGCCAGCGCCTTGGCGGTGACCAGAATGCTATGGGTAAAGAGGATCCGATAGGCCTCACTGGTGGACGAGTAGTATTTTTGGATCACTGCCAAGGGTTGGTTGGCATTGAGACGGTTTTCTTCAGGATACATTTCAGGATTGGCGGTGAAGATCCTACACCAGATTTTTAGACAAGCCGCTTAAGGGCCCTTTCGGGCTGAAAACTGAAGCGCTTTGGGCAGCACAAAAAACCTTTGGCATAATGATTTCTCGGCATAATGATTCCGCATCATTATGCCGAGAAATCATTATGCCAAAATAACTCACGGAAGTCAACCGACTTGATAGTGATGCGTCATTTTTAGCCTGCCTGTGTCGTTTGTCTTTCCTTTAGGAATCTTCCTCAAATTCTGCACAAGATCCAGGGAAGATGCCTACGGCATGACAACCTATGGGGTGTAGTCTGGAAATAGCACTGTCAAACTAGTACGCCCGGTTCAAATGTGCCATGCGCGTCACTTCGGGCCAGTCATCCGTGCGGAAGGGTGAGGCCGGCAAACCGGCTTTGTTATACAAGCTGCACTCGGGATTGATGGACCAGGCATAGCGCACGGCCACCGGCTGCGCGATCGCAGGATGGTGCACGACGATGGTATTGCCTTCCACGCTGGCCGCGGCCCACATGAACTTGCGGTCGGCACCGGCGAGGGCAAAACCTTTCAACTTGTCGCCGTTCTTGATCAGAAAACCGCCTTCCGCATGGTCGAAGAAAAGCCGAAGGCGGTTTCCTTCTCTCTTCATAGTTTTGTAAATTGGACCGGAATAAGCGAGATTCTCGCCATAAGTTAGGTGACGTGCGTTTAAAGCCAGGCGCTCACCGACTTCCTGTTTATTGCCCGGATGAATGTCATTGGCATCACCGATATCGATGGCCACGGCCATGGCGGTATTGGGCTCGGCCAGTGCCAGCAGTTGCGCTTCACGTAGCTCGGCCCAATCGTCATCCATCGGCTCGGGATTCGCCACCTGGTAATTCGCGAGCTGCACAAAAAGAAAAGGAAAGTTGCCTTGCTGCCAGCGCGCACGCCAATCCTTGATCAGCAACGGAAACAGCGTGCGATATTGGTAAGCCCGGCCCGCATTGGCCTCGCCTTGATACCAAATCGCGCCGCGGATCGCGAACGGCACCAGCGGCGCAATCATCGCGTTGTACAACACCGTGGGGCGATTGGGACTCCCAGCTTCATTCGGGGGTGATGGAACGTCTTTCAGCTCCAGCCCCGGCTTGTAGCTCCACTCACTCGCGAGCGCCAAGTGGTACGTGGAGTCGCTGTTGGTCAAATAGAGCTCCTCCGGCCTGCCCCACAAGCCGCCATCACCGCCAGTATCAAGCACGCGCACAGCAATGACGTTCTCTCCGGATTTTGCCAGAGTTCCCGGCGCGGTATAGTGGCGCGGCGCGTTCCATTGATTGGTGTTGCCGATCTCTTTGCCATTGAAAAAAGTCCAGTCAAAGTCATCCACCGGCCCGAGGTGGAGCCGCAATGGCTGCCCGGCAAGCGTTGCCGGAAGCACGATCTTTTTGCGAAACCACACGATGCCGTCTGCAGAGGGCAGGCCGGCGCGCTCCCACGCTGTTGGGAGCTGCATCTTTGGCCAATCGTGGTCATTCAATTCTGGATCAAACCACGGCACGCCGTTGCCATGCGAGGCCAGATCTTTGTTCGCAAAACTGCGTTGCCATTCTACCAAATTGTTTTTGTATATGGTATCATCGAAAATACTATCCGCTCGCGTCCGTTCGAGTGTTTCCACAAAGCCTGCAATATCTGGAACCGTTTTTATTGAGGCCCCGCTCGTCCATGCTTCCACCACGGTTCCGCCCCAAGCGCTTTGGATCAAGCCCACTGGCACACCGAGTTTTTTTTGCAGATGGTGGCCAAAGAAATATGCAACTGCTGAAAAACCTTTGACGCTGGTGGTGTCGCACATTTTCCAGCCTTCGCTGTCGATCTCGGTACGCGGCTTGGTGCTCTTCGCGCGTCTGATGATCATCAATCTAAGATTGGGATGATGCGCCGCCGCCACTTCCGCTTTGAAGTTGTTGACCGTGGCCCAATTGCTCACCATGGGCATTTCCATGTTGGACTGGCCGGAGCATAGCCACACCTCGCCGATCATGACGTTGCGAAATCGCAGAGTATCTGCTCCCATCACGGCCAGCTCATAAGGCCCGCCGGCCGGCATGGGATTTAAATCCACGCGCCACTCACCTTCGACGTTTGCTGTGGTGCTCTGGCGCTGCTGCTGAAGCTGGACCTTGATTTTGCTCCCCGGCGTTGCAACACCCCAAACCGGTATTTTCATCTTCTGCTGCAACACCATGTGGTCGGAAAAGACTGCGGGCAGCTTGGTCTGTCCTTCAGCCTTGCTCAAACTAACAACGAGAGCCAGTAAGCATGCCAGGCTTGCATTCATTGCGTGTTTCATTTTTACTTCCTCCACAGGTCGGCCTTAGCCACTTTCGAATCATTTGTTGCAGCCCAACCCTCTAGAATGTCATCCCGGAGGGATCTTGGTTGAGTTGGGCACGGCGCCTATACCGAGAACAGTCTGGCAAGGCTACGGCGAAACGCACAAGTTCCGCCGCGGCGGTATAAATGACAACGCACAAACGTTGCGCCAGCTTAACGTTGTTGCACCGATTGTAACCAAAAAAATACGATTCTTTCAGGTAAAAAGGAAGTCGCTGTTCGGCGCAAGAAAAGACCAGCGCTTGGACGCTCGCGCTGGATTTGCATCAACCTTTCGCGCTGTGGCGGAACAAGTGGCATTGTCATTTGAACATGCCGATTCACAAGAGCCTTTGCAAGCCGAAGGGGGCATTCATCCCGCGGGAGGATTGCTGCAGGTGCACAAGGCGGTGTGGATGAAGTGATGTTGGAGGATAGATACTGGATGCAGGATTTAGATATTTTGCTTGAAACGCTGCACAGAACAAGATTTCCAAAACTATTTGACAGGATTGACAAGATTTACAGGATGAGGGTCGATCCTCACCCTGTAAATCTTGTCAATCCTGTCAAAAAAAACAACCTCTGCCTCACGACCATTCACGCGCTTCGAATGGTAACACAGTTTATGGTGAACGGTGACTAGCCGATTGTAAATTGGCAGTTCTTACTGCGTAGCAGCGCCGCTTTCATACACTCGCTTCGCCTCCCATTTGCCAACGAAGGATTTCCCCCCTTCTTGTCCTTGAAACAAGCTCAGCATCTTATCGCCGCTGATGCGCACTTCATGCTGATACTCCACTTGCAACCCACGGCTGGTTTCGAATCCGAGATTAAAATAAAGGACCTGATCAACCAAACGCACGTCGCGCAGTTTTTGCTTGCGCATCTCGCCGAGGGCGTCGTCCATCACTCCGGCCAAGCGGCCGTTTTTCAGCGACAGATCGAGCGTCCAAGTTTGCAATGGATCGAGTCGATTTTCGCGCAGGCCCTGACCGCGCCATTTTCCCGTCCATTTTTCCAACGAGGCGATGTCGATTTGCTGGCGCACGCCGCCACAGCCGGTGAATAGAATCAGGAGCAGAATACAGGAGAATTTTTTCATGCGTTTTTCTCGCAAAAGAGATTTTCTCAGACGATGAAGCAGCTTTTCTGAGATATTCTTTACCTGCAATCCCTGCAAATTGCGTGCACGCGCTAACAAAGCTGCAACGGGCTTGCGCGACATCTCGTAACTTCAAAACTGAGATTTTCTTTATTTGCCCAATTTTCGCTTTTGAAACCTGGTTCCAGCGGATGGAGCATGAAAAAAAAAGCCGCCTCGGTTTAGGAGGCGGCTTTGAAAGTGCCGGCAATCTCAATTGAAGGTATATCTCAAGCTGAACTGAACTCTGAAAACATCAAAACGATCGGCATTATATGTGTAGGTTTCGGAAATCAAATCATTGCCGATGTTTCTCAATCTGTAAAGCGCCCGGCCCTGGGCATCGGCGGGACGGGCGATCAAAGGCTGCGTGGTCGTCAGACGCTGGCTTACGCCCCAGTCCTTGTTCAGCAGATTGCCAAAATTCAGAAAATCCACCCTGAACTGCAAGGAATTGCGTCTTTCCAGAACATTGCCGAACAAATCCTGCGCAATGCTGAAATCAGCCCGGTAAACCATGGGCAGGGAAATGCCACCGCGCTCGGCGTACTGGCCGCGGTTGTTCTTCAGATATGGATCTTGCTGGATAAAAGCTTCCCACGCGGCTACTTGCTCTGCGACCGTGAACGTTCTCGCGGAGGCACCGGTGCCAACAGTGAATTGTTCGAAATTCATTTCAGAAGCGTCACTGGGAATATAAATTAGATCATTGCTGGTGCCGCCGTCGCCGTTCAGGTCGCCGCTAAACGTGTAGCTGGCGGTGCGGGAGCCAAAGGCAAACGGGTCGGCTGGAAAGTTGCGAGCACCTTCCCAGAACACCGACACGGTGGTGGCGCCAAAATTAAAATATTCTTTGCGGTAAGATACTGCTGCAAAGACTCTGTGTCCGGGAGAATTGATCGAGAATCCCACACCCGGGTTGTTGCCATCACCGGCATGTTGATTATTGTTCCAGGAGCCAAAGGCGATCGAGCCGGGGTCAACCGTGTTCTTACTGACGCCATAGCTGTAGGCCGCTTTCCCATAAAAGCCGTTACTGAAAGGCTTTTCCAGTGCGGCTGCGATATTCCAGGAATAGCCTTCATTCTGGTTCTTCAAAACGATCGCACTGGTAATATTGTTGTTGATCCGGTTCGGAAACGGGTCGCCGGTAATTGCGGTCCATCTGGGACGGTTATCGACGCCGTTGAAGCTCGAGTTGGCTGGAGCCTGGTTGGCATTGATGTAATAGACGCCGTTGACATCGCGGCCGTAAACAAACTCGGCAGTTCCGACCAACGCCCACCAGGGCAACTGCTTGTCGACGGCAATGTTGCTTCGCCATAATTGGGGGAATTTGTAATTGGGATCGGTAAAGGCCAATCCATAACTGGAAGCCGGGGCGCCGGTGACAGTGGCTGGCTTATAATGATCGGGATCAGGGTGGAACGGCCTTGCGGTGGTGTTGTCCGGTGGTTGGTCAAAACCGGTCAGAATGCCATTTTCACCGATCTGATTTGAAATCCACACATACGCCGGGCGGCCGGTAAAAATGCCCGTTCCACCCCGAATCTGGGTGTTGCGGTCGCCGGTTACATCCCAATTGAAACCAACCCTTGGTGACCAGAGAATGTTCGCACCCGGAAGTTTGTCCGTGGAATATTGAACGGTGTTGCCGTTCTCATCCATGAAGCTGAGATTGTCAACTTCCGCGTTCTTGAAGCCGGTATCGCCAAAGAAGGGCACGTCAAGTCTCAGGCCGGCGGTCACCCGCAGTTTGCTGCTGGCTTGCCATTCATCCTGGCCATATATACCTGCATAGAGTACTTCGAGAGGCTGTATCGGTTTCTCCTGGCCGGGTATATTGGACCAGCGCACCTGAAAGCGGCGCAACGTAACCGGGGAGGTGGTTCTATTGGGATCGGCGAGATAACCATTAACATCGGTGTAGAAATCGTCCAAAGAATTATACACGTACGCACTTTGCGAGCCGGGGAAGAACACATTCTCGGATTCATATCGTTCTGCACTCACGCCGAAAGTGAGATTATGATCGGCTTTGTACATGGTGAAATTATTCTGCAACTGGAAGCTTTTGTAGCGCAGTTCGTTGTTCGGCGTGAATGGCTCAAAACCAAACGTCGTATACGTGGAGCCGTCTTTAAGAATATCCACCATGGGGAAAAAGCTGCCCACGTAGTCGCGGCTCTCGTCACTGTGGCTATACCCGACGAGAAGGTTATTGGACTTGTTATCGCCGAGGATCGAATTCCACTCGCCGACGATTGAGCGAATATTCTCCAGAATAATGTAATTCGAATTCTGGAAGTTCAAGGCATTGTTGTTGGTTCTGCGGTTGCCAAAGCCCAAGGAGGAAGAGTTCGACACCAATTGGTCCGTATTCGAATCCAAATGGTTGTAACGCACGCTCAGCTTGTTCTGGCTGTCAAGGTTAAAGTCTAGCTTTGCTATGATTCTCTTCGCAGGAGTTTTGAAGTCATAACCCTGATAGCCTCCGGTTTGGTAGGCAAAAGTTGAGGTCAAAAAACTACCGAGCTGGTTCAGGTCGGAGGCCAGCACCCTGGTCTTGGTGCCGGTCTGGGGTTCAGTACCGGAATTGGCCGTGTAATCGGTTCCCGGCGAGGTGACTTCATCGTCTTCAAAACTCCCAAAGAAAAACAATTTGTTCTTGATAATTGGCCCACCCAGGCGCAGCCCAATTTGGCTGTAGTCAAATTTGCCCGGGACATATCTCAGATCTCTTGCCTCTTCGCCCACCAGGCTCTCGTTGCGGAATTGATAATAGGCGGAGCCCGAAATCTCGTTGGTGCCGCTTTTCGTGACCGTGTTTATGCCAGCACCAACGAAATTGCCTTGACGCACGTCATACGGAGCGATGTTGACTTGTATCTGTTCGATCGCGTCCAGAGATATAGGCGCAACACCGGTTCTCTCGCCGGGGCTGCCGGCCAAACCAAAGGAGTTGTTGAAATAGGAGCCATCGACGGTGATGTTGTTCAGCCGATTATCCTGGCCAGCAAAAGAGTTGCCACTAGCCTGAGGAGTCAGGCGGGTGAAGTCACTGATGTTTCTGGAAATGGTCGGCAACGACTGCAGTGCTAAACTGCTAACGGAAGTTGCAGCGCCGGTGCGGGACGCGCTCAAGATGGCGTCCTGTTCTGCGACGACGGTAATCTCTGCCGCCTGCAAAGCTTCCTCGCCCAAGCGGAAAACCAAGCGGCGATCCTCGCCTAAGCCGAGAGAAATATCATTCAATTCTTGCTTCTGGTAGCCGATGAATGTCACCGTAACCGTATATGGGCCACCAACACGCAAACCGGGAATGTTGAACCGGCCATCTGTTCTGGCGGCGGCCCCATAGAAAGTGCCTGAAGGCTGGTGAACAACGGTTACATTGGCACCCGGCAGCGGTTTTCCAGCTTGGTCAACCACTATTCCATTCAAGGCAGCCGTGGTCACACCTTGCGCCCAGGCCGAGCTTGTAAGGCTGGAACCAACAAGCATGGCCAGGATCACGACGCCAAACAAAACGAGGCGGTTTCGTGTGGAGACAAGTCGTAAATTGCTTTGCATCCTCAACCCTCCGTGAATTTGGTTAATCGTAAAGCTGGATTTGTGATTTGACAAGACTGCGGTGATTCGCCAGATTTGCGATACAGTGAAGGTTCATCTTGGAAATGATTCCACTTTTCCCGGTAGAGTATTCAGCAAACGAATGTATCAGCGGCGTGTTAAAGCAACGTTATCCAAGCTTGAGCTTTAAGTGAACTTTCCGTCATCAAAACTTAGGCAGGAAACAAAAAAGCGTCTCAAGAACCCAACTTGGACGCTGAAGAAAATATTGACGGCAATTTCCGAAAACAGTGCTGGCAAGATAGATGAACATAATTCCTCTTTTCCTTCCTCTGTGCCGAGAATATGAACAAATTCTCCTGAAAAGGCAAACACTTTTTTGTGGAATCCTCCGCACGTTTTTTAACGCGGACACGCCGAAACCCAAAAACCTAACCGCAAGGACACAAAGAGCACATTCTCCGGCTATACCGATAAGTAACGGCATGGACTACGCTTCCGGGTTCACGCCGCCGTAATGCTTGCCAAGCGTATTTTTTTTTCTTATCTTATCTGGTCATGCCACATCCAAACATTGAACGCGCAGTCATCTCCTGGCATTTCGTGCGCTTATCCCAATCACGACTACGAAAGCCGCGGGATTCGAGCAGAGACCAACCCATCATTCTATCTTCGCTCGCCTCGGCTGCGCTGAACACGGGGCCCACTCAACTCCTGGAGGAGGATATGCATCCAAGAATTGCCATTCCACTCGGACGGATCATCACCCTGATTACCATTGCTCTCGCCTTCGCCACGGCCAGCCCGGCACGGCAGGCCCAAGACGATCAGCTCTTTCAGCAAATCTTCGGCAAAGCGCAGGAAAAAATCGGTCAGGCCAAAACCGCGCAGGCCGACATACTTTCACCCGACGTGTTTGCGCGCGCGCTCAAGAAGTACAACGAAGCCAAAGACGATTTCAAGCGTGGCCGCTCTTTGACCGAGATCAATAACAAGCTGCGCGAGGTGAACACCGATCTCGACGCCGCGATGAATACCGCCAAGCTCGGCAAAGTCGCGCTCGCTTCCGGCCTGCAGGCGCGCGACGCCGCGTTGCAAAGCAACGCCCCGCAATACGCGCAGGAAAAATACTCGCTCGCGGACAAAGCCTTCACCGACGCTGCGCGCCGTGTGGAATCGGGCGATATGAACAGCGCTAAAAAGAAAGCCGAGGAGGCCGAACGGCTGATGCGCGAAGCGGAGCTGTTGTCGATCAAGGTGAGCACCATTGGGCCGGTGCACAGCCAGATTCAAAAAGCTCGTGAAGTAAAAGTCGATCGCCTGGCACCGGCCACGTTCAACAAAGCGGTCAATTTGCTCAGCGAAGCGGAAAATGTTTTGAACACCGATCGCTACGCCGCCGGCAAAGCGCGCGAAAAAGCCGAGGTGGCGGAATATGAAATCCGCCACGCCGTCAAGCTCGCCGAGCAAATCCAGCGTGTGAAGACCGATGAGCGCCAGTGGGAAAAATACCTGTTGGACAACGAGCAGCAAATCGCCAACATCTCCAAGGAGCTGGATTTTACGGCACAATTCGCCGATGGCATTGAAAAGCCGGTGCAGGATATCCGGCAGGCCATCAAATCGCTGCGCGAAGAGCGCAAGAGCCTGACGCAGGAAGTGACCAAACTCAACGGCCGGATGGAGGAAATGAACCGCGAATTGAGCACCATTCGTGAAGCGCAGGCCGGCCTGGAGTCACAAATTGAAAAGCAAAAACGACTCGAGCAGGAGCGCCAACGCCGTGAAGAGCGGTTCAAAAGCGTGCAGGACATGTTCAACACCACGGAGGCCAAAGTTTTGCGCGAAGGCGACAATTTACGCATTCGATTGATCGGCCTCACTTTCCAATCCGGCAAGACCGTGATTTTACCGCACCATTTTTCATTGTTGACCAAGCTGCAGCGCGCGATTCGCGAATTCCCCAACGCCAGCGTCTTGATCGAAGGCCACACCGATGCCGTGGGCGACGACGGTTACAACCAGCGGCTCTCCATCGCGCGGGCTGAAGCGGTGGAGCAATATTTGCTCGCCAACATGAATCTTCCCGCCGAAAAAACCCAAGCCATCGGTTTTGGCGAGAGCGCGCCCATCGCCAGCAATGAAAATGAGGACGGCCGTACGCAAAACCGCCGCATCGATGTGGTGATAGAGGTGCCGAAATAGCGTTCGGCACGCTGCTCGCACTGATAGTTCCGCCTAACAATTGGTATGGGAAGGGCGATCTCATGATCGCCTTTCTTGTTTTCCATTATTTGCCATCCCAACCGATCGTCGGTTCTCTCGCCAATCCCGCCTGCACGGGAATGAGAAATCCTTGCCTCAACCTCATCCCCACCTGATTAGAAATCTTGTGACTATTCAGCTCAAAAAAGAAGAGTAAACGGATGAAGCGGATTGACCGGATAGTGATTCTGCAAAACAAGTTTTAGAAATCCGCTTTATCCGTTCAATCCGCTTACAGGAAATAGGAGCTGAATAGTTACGAAATCTTTTCCTATTTCCCTGCAACAGCCCTTTTGTCAGTACAACTCATCACTTGTGCGGATCAAAACACGACGCTTACGCAAGGTCGGGCTCTCGCCGGTAAAGCATGTTGAATGATTGTCATCGTCGCGCCCCGGGCGCTTTTGTTTTTCTGAAAGGGCAAATTATGTCCGTCTCTGCAATGTTTCATGCCACAGGCCGGTTACCGAGAATTGCCGCGCTCGCGGCCTCCGTCACCCTCTTCAGCGTGGCAGCGCAAAAAGTGGAAGCGCAAGTTACATTCAATTTACAATTGATCCCCAGCCAAATCTATTTCATCTCCGATTTTGACGTCAATGGCACAGGTGGCGCTTCTGACCTTTTCAAACTGAATGTCACCAATAACAACGCGGTTGCCATCCAGGCTACGTTGCGCATGTTCTTGACAAGCAGTCTTTCATCTTCGTCTATCGTTGATGCCACTATTCTGGTTACTTTGAATCCTGGACCCCCGCAGACTTTTACTTATCGAAACTTTCGTGGACAGAATGCACAAGTCATCAGCTTCACCTACAACGCCAGCACCGTCGGACAAATCACTGATGCTGTAGCGCGCACGGGGCGTTTGCCTAGTGGAACGTATTTCATTACCGTGCAAGTGCGGGGGGTCGATGGCACTCCCCTCCAGCCACCTGTACAGGATCAAGTAATTCCCCTCATTATTTCGAACCCCATCACGCTCGATTTAATTTCCCCGGGACAGATTGCGGGGCAGGCTGAGTGCCCGATGGTTTTTTCGAATCTTCCGCAGTTCACTTGGAATTCTGATGCTAACCGGTTTTTGCTCACGATTTGTGAGAAATTGCCCTCGAATACCAGCCCGGAAGATGTCATGCAAAATCCACCGCGCTTACAAAGAACCCTATCGAGCGGGCAGGATTTCTTCGGCACCCCATCCTTTCTTTATCCCTCTACCGGCTTGCCATTGCAACCCGGACGGGTGTACTACTGGCAGATTACGGCCCTCACCACCTCCACCAGCGGCGAGGTTAGACTACCGGGCGAAATCTGGTGTTTTCAAGTGCAAGGCGAAATGGGCGGTGATCGCGCGCTGCGATTGCAAGAACTGTTGAGCCTGCTAGCCAGTTTGGGCTTGGACGACGTTGCGGATTTGTTCGCCGCCGGCGGACCGCTGGAAGGTTATTTACCGACCGGCAGAGTGATCATCAACGGCCAAATCGTTGACCTGAACGAGCTGTTCATCACGTTGCGCGGCGGCACGACCAAGATCAAGTCGTTCACGGTCGAGTGACACAAGCTACTTTTTTGGTTTGATTCTTTTCCCATCCCTCAAGTATGTCATTCTGGAAGAAACTTTTTAAGTACTGGATTTGCTACTCATTATGTGTCGTGTGCCAAATTCTTGGGAAGATTCTTACAGAATGACATGATAGAAGGGTATGCGAGCTTAACATCGCAGCGCCAATTTGACAAATACTTCTCCGGAAATGATCACGAGAATTTGATTCAGTCTAACATGGATACTTTATGATTCGCATCCGCTTCGAGGTCTTGATTCTCACCAGCATACTTCTCTGTTCTGCCAGCTCTTTTGCCCAATCCGCCAAAGATATTGCCGTGGTTTTAAAGGCCACCGGCGACGTGCGTGTGAACCGGGCGGCGGCCCAGGCGCCGGAAAAAGCCGGACGTGGCACGCGCTTGAACAGCGGCAACGTCTTGCGCACCGGCGAAGAGTCTTCCGCCGCCATGGTGTTCACCGATGATAAGTCCATTCTCAAAGTGCGCGCCAATTCCAAAGTGAATATCGCCGGGGAGCGTGAAGAATCCAGCATTCTCAAAACCATCAAGCTGGAGTTCGGCCAGCTCTGGGCGAAAGTCACACGCAGCTCCACGCCTTTTCGCATCGAAACGCCCTCAGGCGTCGCCGCAGTGAAGGGTACCGTTTTTTATGTATTGAGCGATGCCAAAGGCGGGACGATCGTTTTTTGCCTGGAAGGCGCGATCGAGCTCGCCAACAAATTGGGTAAAGTGCTGGTCAACGCCGGCCAGACCGGCACGATGAACGACAAGAGCCCACCGACCTCGCGCCCGAGCAATCCCAACGAAGTTCCCAAGTGGGGAGACGAGCAGGGCGAAGGCGGCAGCTTTGAAATCGAGTTTCAAGATGCCGACGGGCAGAAGAAGAGATTGAAGCTGGAGTATTAACTTGACGACGATGAGTTGATTTTAGCAACGACTTGCAGAGGTGTTATGACGCGCAGAAAGCGAGGGTTTGGGCTGGTGTTTTGGGTGCTGGCGATTCTGGTGATCGCCGTGAGTGTGTATGCCGGCACGAAGAGCAAAGAGGGAGAGCAGGCTGCCAATACGACGCCGCAAATCGAGCACGTACCGATCGCATTCGGTGAGCAAGGGCAGACGATTCGCATCGAGGCGGATTTATTTTCTCCGGGACGCAGCCTGGTTTATTTGCGGCTCTACTACAAACAAGCCAGTGAAGCCTCGTTTCGATTCGTCGACTTGCGCCGCGCCAGCCGTGGCTACGTCGGCGAAATTCCGGGCAAATTCGTGCAGCCGCCGAGTATCAAGTATTTCTTGCTGGCGTTGTTCAGCGATCAAGCGATTATGAGCATGCCCAGCCGCAATCCGTTCGGCTCGCCGTATGAAATCCTGATCACGGCCTCGAAAGGACCGCAGCCCTCCCCTGCCAAAACGGCACCGGCTGCGCCCTCTCCTGCTACCGGCACACAACCGGCTACTCCGCCCGCGGGCGAGCCCGGCGCCAAACCGAAGCCCGAGCCGCCCGAGGACATTTCACCCCAATTGTTGGAAAAGCTGCGCCAGCTCGAAGGGCCCATGGCGCGCCGCGACAGCAGTGCGCAGGACATTGCTTCCCAAGCGGTCACGGAAGCCGCCGAACCACAAACGCCGATTCTCATTCTCAGCCCTGACCCTTTGAGCACGGTCGCCCCGTCGGAAGCCGTTGTCGCCGCCTCCTTCGATCCGGGCGTGGAGATTGCGCCTTCCTCGGTTCGGATCTTACTGAATGGACGCGACCTGACCGCGCGCGCCGTGGTGTCGGCATTCCTGGTTTCATTGAATCCGGGCACGCTGAAGCCCGGTGAATATCGCGTCTCGATTCAAGCCAGCGATGCCAGGCGCAACAGCCTAACGCCGGCAACCTGGCGATTCACGGTGAGTGGAGAGGCTTCCGAACAAAAAAGTGAAGAGCAACGGCGCAACGCCGTTGCCAGCGGCGTGGCTTACGTCGATTTGCATCATGAAAAATTCAACGGCACGAGCTTCGACAACAACGTGCTCGGCGGCAACCTCAGCGGGCAATACGGTCAACTGCATTATGACGCCGCCGTGTATCTGACCACGTTGGAGGACGGCAATTTTCAGCCGCGCCATCGTTTTACGCTATCGGGGGGCTTGCCGTGGTTGAATGTGACACTCGGCGATGCGACGCCTTATTTAAATGAATTGATTCTCTGGGGCCGGCGCGTACGCGGCGTGCAAGTGGGGCTGCAAACCGGTATCGTGAATCTGGATTTTATCACCGGCCAGACCGTACGTGACGTCGCTCCGCTCCTCGTGGGAGGGGTATTACAGCAAACCGGAACCTTCGGTCAATCCCTATGGGCCGTGCGCCCCAGTTTTGGCGGAAAGAGCTTTCAAATCGGCTTGATCCTGATGAAAGCGCAGGACGATACCAATTCGATCCAAGTCAACACTGCCGGCGTAACCCCGCGCGGCAACCTGGTTGCGGGCGCGGACATGAGCATGTCGTTCAGCCGCAGCCGCGTACAAATCAAAGCGGCAGTGGCGCAATCGCTGGTTTCAAACAACATCAGCCTGCCGGTGCTGACCAAAAGCACTCTCGATAGCTTGTACAACGTCGACTTGCCCTTCGATCCTGCGAAGCTCTCGAACCTTATCATTATCAATGAAAGCCTTTCGCCACTCGATCCCAGCGGCGGCACTGGGCTGGCTTATCAGATCGGAGCCCAGTTGAATTTTTTCAGCCATTTTATGAATTTCGGTTTCAAGCAAATTGGCTCGCAGTACAATTCCTTCGGTTACACGTTTCTGCGCAACGATCTCCGTGGATTTTATCTCAATGACAACTGGCGTATGTTGCAGAACCGGCTATTCTTCACGCTGGGATTCGAGCGCTATCGCGATCATTTTAATCCTTTTGATGGCGATCCCAGCACGGCGCTGAACTCCGTGCAATTCGGTTTCGCCGTCAACTGGTCGCCGGAATGGCCGTCGTTGAATTTCAACTTCCGCAATCATAATCGCAACAATAGCATCAGCGATACGACGCAGGTGCTCACGCCAAACGGGTCCGTAATTGTGCTCGATCGCCGTGAGGACAACCGCACCCGCGATTTTTCCGTCCAGCTCAACCAGGACGTGCGCGCGCTCAATTTGCAGCACACGATTTCTCTCGGTGTCACGAACTCGTCGCGCGTGGATCGGTTTGCCGGCCAGCGCCTGCCGGTCGCGGCCGGGGACGTGGTTTCCAATCTGCAATCGGTGAGCGTCCGCACGCGTTTCAATGTTCCGTTGATCACGACGGTGATGTTCTCCACGAACAGCAACAGAGCCGTCGGTCTGCAATCGCCGTTCAAGTACAGCGCGCTCAATGCCCAGGCGGAATACCGCTTTCCGAAGCCGCAGGTGCGCACCTACGCCGGTGTGCGCTACGTCGGCGCTTCAGGCAGCACCGGCGTAAATAGCGTGGTTTCCAGTATCATTTCCTACAATCAAATCGGCGTACAGGCCGGCGGCGGCATTCTCATCGCCAATCAGCACGATATCGTGCTCGACTTTGGCGTGCTGGGTTACAACGACAAAGGAGGAAATCTTGCGTTGCCTGGCCAGCCTGCGACACTTGTGCGGAATCCATCTTTTACAAACGCCTTCATGCGCGCGCATTATGAATTTCGTTTTTGATCGTTCGAATGACTTTACACCTTACACGTTACACTTTACACGTTACACATTGCACGTGAAACGTGTAAAGTGTAACGTGTAATCTATTCGGTAGTTTTTACGTCGTGAATCTCAAGCCGGAGCTCGTCCAAAAATGGATCTTGGGCGGCACGATCACCTTTGGGGCAATCCTCGCCGCCACGCTGCTCAGTGTCACGACGAGCTTCGAAAACCTCGAGCTCAAATCGTACGATTGGCGCTTCTCGCTGCGCGGCCCCATCTCCGTCAACAACGATGATATCGTCATCGTCGCTCTCGACCAGCAAACTTTCGACGACCTCGCCTACCGCCCGCCTCTGCCCCGTACTTTCTATGCGAAGCTGATCGACAATCTCACCCGGGCGCAAGCGCGTTTGATCGTGTTCGATGTCCTGTTCACCGAGCCCTCGCAGAACGACACCGGCGAAGACGGCGCCCTGGCGCAAGCGGCCGCACGCTCGCAGCGGGTGGTCTTCGCGGGCAAGATGGAAACCGCCAATATGCGCGGCGGCTCCATCAGCATGACCTTGAACCGCCCGCTTCCGTCGTTGTTGCAAAGCAGCCCGAATTGGGCGGTGGTCAACATCGACGAAGATCAGGACGGCTTTGTACGCCGCTATCTTTTGTACGTTGCCATCGATGAGCGCAAATTCTTTCCGCTGGCGCTGCAGGCTTACGCACAAACGCGCGGCCAGTCCGTGAACCTCGAGCGCTTTTTCAACACGGCGCCTTTGCAATTCAACGGCAACGACCTGGCCTTATTCGATGCCAACAGCTTCCTGATCAATTACCGCGGCCCAGAGAAAACCTATCCCACCTATTCGCTCGCGGCGGTTTTGGACGACAAGGAATTTCAATTGCCCGACGCCGAGCTCGATACGGACAGTTTTGAAAAGGAATTGCTGCCCACGGGCGTGTTCAAAAACAAGATTGTTCTGATCGGAGCCACGGCCGAGGAGCTGCAGGACAACAAGCTCACGCCCTTCTTTTCTTCCCGCGGGCAGCAACGCAAGCTGCCGGGCGTGGAGGTGCACGCCAACGCGCTCAGCACTTTGTTGCACGGCGACTTCATTGCGCGCACGACGCCCGGCGTCAATTTTTTGATCGTGGCGGCCAATGCGTTGTTGACGTTGTTTTTCGTGCTGCGCGCGCGCGCCGCCATCGGCATCATTTTCGCGTTTGGGCAAATTGTGCTCATGCTGGTCGTCGCCTGCCTGGTGTTTAGCTCGCTGCAGCTCTGGATTCCCGTGGTTGCCCCCATCACGGTTGCCGTTTTGAGCTATATCGGCAATATCACGCCGGTGCTGGTGGCCGAGCGGCGCGAGCGCTACCGTACGAAAAAGATCTTCGAACAATACGTTTCGGCCAGTGTCGTCAACAGCATTCTCGCCTCCGGGCAAAATCCCAAGTTCGGCGGTGAAAAGCGCTGGCTCACAGTGCTGTTCAGCGACATCCGCGGTTTCACCACCTATTGCGAGAAGCACAAGCCCGAGGTCGTAGTGCAGCGGCTCAACGAGTATCTGACGCTGATGACCGAAGTCATTTTCAAGTATCAGGGCACACTCGACAAATTCGTGGGCGACGCGATCGTCGCGCTATTCGGCGCACCTTACGTCTTTCCCAATCACGCGGAAATGGCGTGCGCGACCGCTTGCGAAATGATCGAGCAATTGCGAGAGATGCAAAAGAGCTGGTCGGCACAGGCGCAGGATTATTTTCAAATCGGCATCGGCGTCAACACCGGCGCCATGATCGTGGGCAACCTCGGCGCGCAACAACGCTTCGATTACACCGCCATCGGCGACGAAGTGAATCTCGGGGCGCGCCTCGAGGGCGCGAACAAGCAATACCACACCGCAATCATCATTTCGGAATCGACCTACCGCCAGGTCAAAAAACGCGCGCAAGTGCGCGAGCTCGATCTGGTGCGCGTGAAAGGCAAGAGCAAGCCCGTCAAAATTTACGAGCTGCGCGACATGATTCCGCTGCCGGACATCGAACAAGATTTGCTCGTCGACACCTACACGCGCGGGCTGGAATCATACAAGCAGCGGCAGTGGTATCGGGCGCTGAAAGAATTCCAAAGCATCTTGCGCTATTTTCCCACCGATGGGCCCACGCGCGTTTACATTCAGCGTTGCTTCGATTTCATCGCTTCGCCCCCGCCCTCGAATTGGGACGGAGTGTATGAGTTTAAGACGAAGTGAAGCTAGAACAAAGACTCGAGGATCCCGTTGCTTCGGTTCAGTGTTCAGTATTCAGCGCCTTACTGCAGTTTTACAAAGTTTGTACCGCAAGAAATCACAGGAGTTATTGATTTCCGATTTGCGATTTACGATTATCGATTTGCGATCGTAAAGCGTAAATCGCAAATCGTCAATCGGAAATCCCCAAGTTTCCTAGAGGTTTTCAGTTTCAGCAAGCGTCCCCAAGCTTTGCGCTTGCATTTCAAGAACATTTCTTGCATCTTCTTGCAGTCTGAGGAGGAAGGCAGCTTACCAGTTTCTAAAAAACTCTTTTGCAGGGCATACCATCCCTCCTTCACGGGAAGCTTCCAAAAATCATAGCCTTTTGTGGATTCCTCCCGCTGTTGCGGGACGGGGCTAACCTGTGTACAGCGGGATGGTTTTTAACAGCGTGGGAGAATTTTTGACCTCGTTGCTATTCGTTCTCGCTCTCCTTCCTCATCTACCTACCTGTTTTGATCTCTGTTAAGGAAAAACTATGGATCCTTCCCTTCCTCTGCAAGCAGCAGTGGCAGACACGTTGTCGAAAGCAGCGCAACAAACCGTGCTGTTGAAGCCTCTGTTGGCTGTGCTTACCGTGGCTTTGGGGCTTTCGTTGACCGTTGAACGCGTCTTGGAATTCGTCAACCGCCTGCTCAACCGTTTCTTTTTTCGAGGCGATGCGCCCGCCGCCAAAGAGCGGGTGTCCGTGGAGCAACAAGTGGATCGCCTCGTGGCGCGTGTGGAAGCAGATCATCTGGATCGTGCAGCCGAAGATCTGGCCGAGACCCAGGACCGTCTCGCCCGCGAGGGGGATGCGCTCACGCCCCTGGAGAAAGCCGAAGTGGAAATGCGCTTGTCGCGCGCGCGCACGATCGACTCCGTCAAATTGGAGCAGGCGGAAAATTTCTCCGAAGCAACCATTCTGGTTGAACCCGCCACCCCGATTCCCTACGAAGAAACCAATCGCAAGTTCTGGATGCAGACGTTCGGCACGTTTATCGGCATCGGCCTGTGCTTCTACGCCGACCTGGGTATTTTCAAGCAGCTCTTCCAGTACAACTCCGAGCTGGCCGTTCTCGATCGCATCGATCAGCTTTTCAGCGGCATATTGATCGGGGCAGGCTCGCAGCCGGTGCATTTTCTCATCAATTATATCACGCAGCGCAAAATTCAGTCTCTCAAGAGCGACCCCGAGAGCGCGGAGACGGGCGTGACGATGGCGGCGGAAAAGCCGATGGCCACGGCGGTGGTCGCTCCCGGCAACCCGCCGGTGGCGAACGCGAGGGCGGTGCCGGTCACACGCGCCGGGGAGATCAACGTGCCCTATACCGGCGGCGTCGATCGCGAGCTGTTACAGCATCGCCACCGCCGCGAAGCCGATCCCAATTTGATCGTCTATCATCACACCTCAATGCACAGCGGCACCTCTTTTGCGGAGGTGGTGAAGATCATCAAGGACAAGGGCTGGCTCACGGGTTATCATTGCGTGGTGTTGCAGGACGGCTCGATTCACGCTTTTTGCCGCTGGGATCGCTACGGCAGTCACGTGCAAGGCCACAATCGCCGCTCACTCGGGCTGGCGTTGAACGGTAATTTTGAGACCGATCCGCGCATTCCCTTCGCCAATGTCAACGGCCGTTTCGGCGAGCCCAAGCCGACGGATGAACAACTGCATGCCGCGGCCCGCGTGGCCGCGCTGTGGTGCCACGTGTACGCCATTCCTTTGAACTGGCATCAAAGCATTTTGCCGCATCGCGAGTTGAGTGCGACGCGCTGCCCCGGCTCCAATTTTCCCCTGCCGGAGTTCCGGAAACTGATTCAGCATTATCACACCCAATGGTCGAGCTCGGCCTCCGCACGCGATGAGCTCGAGCTGTATCGCCAGAAACCTTATCTCTTTGTCAAGGCCTGAGGTGGAACATGGTTGAAGTCATTTTGCAAGTCACTTACATCTATATGTTGACGCTGCTGCTCGCTTTGACCATCGAGCGCATGTTGGAAGTTTTGAACGCCGGCTGGAATTTCGTGGAATGGCGCTTCAATCTGCACATGTTTTGGACGAAGCGCGCACAGCGCTTGCAGGAAAAATTCGAGCAGTACGCCTATTCGCGCTTGTGGCGCCATTTCTTCGACGTCTCAGGCCTGCTGTTTCAGCTCCGCAAAGTTCGCCTGGAAGACCAGACCGGGCATTCCGGAATTGTGCCGGTCATCAGCGGAGATTTGGTGCGCAATGCGGTGATGGTTGCCGCCAATCGCACGGCGGCGGCTCTGCTCGGCATTCTCTTTTGTTTCTTGACCCAGATCAACCTGATCGCCGTGGTGCATCAGGAATTGAAGCTCAACTACAAGATCATTACTCAGATGCCGGTGTGGCTGGCGATCACCC
>JBOHQX010000176.1:0-10682 GCA_050732395.1 bacterium | reverse complement strand
CTACACACGTGTAACGTGTAAGGTGTAACGTGTAAAAAAGGGCTCTCAGAATGCATTTTTTCGTGTTCGCCTCAACTCAACTCCTCCAACACCAGATTCTTATTCGTATAGATGCAAATGTCCGCGGTGATGCCCATCGCTTCTTCAACAATTTGCCGTGCGGTTAAGTCCGAATAGCGGGCGAGCGCGCGCGCGGACGCGAGTGCATAGCCGCCGCCCGAGCCGATGGAAATGATGCCGTCGTCCGGCTCGATCACGTCGCCGGTTCCGGAAACCAGAAAGGTTTTTTCGCGGTCCATGACGATCAATTGCGCTTCCAGCCTGCGCAGAAAGCGATCGGTGCGCCATTCTTTGGCGAGCTCCACCGCGGCGCGGCTCAGGTTGCCGCGATATTGTTCCAGTTTCTGCTCGAATTTTTCAAATAAGGCAAAGGCATCGGCCGCCGCGCCGGCAAAGCCTATCAGCACGGAATCCTTGTGCAGCTTGCGAATCTTGCGCGCGTTCATCTTGAGCACGGCGTCACCGTAGGTCACCTGACCGTCACCGGCCAACACCGTGCTGCCCTTGTGGCGCACGCCGAGTATAGTCGTAGCGTGAATCGTCTCAAACATCAGTTTCCTCTTTGCAAATTGGGTAAAAGTATACAATCAAATGGATTGATGGATTGGTGGATTATTGGATTGGTGGAATTTCACCAATCCATCAATCCATCAATCCAGTAATCCATCAATCCATTGTTTAGATTTTCCGGCGCAGGCGCGATACCGGCAGCATCATCTGCTCGCGATATTTGGCCACCGTCCTTCTGGCCACGTTGAAGCCTTCACCTTTCAATATGTTCGCGATGGTTTGATCGTTCAGAGGCTTGCGCGATTCTTCGACGTCGATGATTTCTTTGATGCGCTGCTTGATGCGGCGGTTGGAAATGTCTTCACCGTCGTCACGCTTGAGGCCTTCACTGAAGAAGTATTTCAATTCGAATACGCCGTGCTCGGTTTGCACGTATTTGCCATTGGTGACGCGTGATACCGTGGAGATGTCCATGCCAATCTCGTCGGCGATGTCCTTCAGGATCATCGGTTTGATGGATTGCCTGCCCTTTTCGAAGAACTCTCGTTGCTTTTTGACGATGGCTTCCATGACTTTTAAAATGGTCAGACGGCGCTGGTGAATCGAGTTGATGAGCCAGCGTGCGGATTCCAGACGTTTCTTCACGAACTCGCGTGCTTCTTTCGCCTGTTCCTTGCTGGAAGCCTTCTTCAACAAGATATCTTTGTAGCGATTGTTAATGCGCAAATGCGGCACGTTCGAATCGTGCAGAATGATTCTGAAATCTTCACCGTCGCGCTCGACCGTCAAATCGGGCACGACGACGTTGAGATGCGGCGAAATATAGCCCTCGCCGGGCTTGGGGTTGAGCCCGGTGACTTCGTCTACCACTTCTTTGACCGTATCGAGATCGATCTCGAGTTTCTTGGCGATTTTTTCGAAACGCTTATTGGTGAAATCATCGAAATGATTCTTGATCACTTCGACGGCGATCTCGTAGCGCGGCTCCTTCTCCTCGAGCTGGATGAGCAAACATTCCTGCAAATTACGCGCGCCGATGCCGACCGGATCGAAATTCTGGATCATGCGCAGGACTTTTTCCACCTTTTCCACGGTCACAGCCAGATTCTGCGCCACCACTTCCGGCGCGCAGGAGAGGTAGCCGTCTTCGTTGATGTTCCAAATCAAATATTCGCCGATGGTGATGTCTTCTTCTTCGAGCCGAAGCATATGCAACTGGCTGAGCAGATGCTCGGGCAGCGTTTCCTCCGCCGGCTCCTGTTGCTCGAAGATCTCCGCGCTATCGTCGCGCGGCGCGCGATGCTCGTAGTTCTCTTCGTCGCCGATGATCGCTTCCCAGTCGATTTCCTCCTTATTGATCGCTTCGCGCTCGATCTCAACGTCGACGGCCACTTCCTCCTCCTCTTCCGTGTTTTCGGCTTCGGGCTTGTTGTCGCCCTCTTCGGCTTTGAGCTCGAGTTCCATGTCTTCTTCCTGCTCGGCCTCGAGCTCCATTTCATCCGCCAGCTCGAGTAGGGGATTGATTTCAATCTCCATTTTCAGCTTCTGCTCGAGCATGACCGTGGGCAATTGCAGTAACGAAGACAACAAAACCTGCTGCGGTGTTTGGCGTAATTGTTGGCTGAGCCTTTGTGACAAATTCAACATAATTCCAGATCCTCGATAAATCCCTTGACGACACCCTCAAATGCTTCACGTTTTTGTCATTCGTGTATATCAGCGATCCAATCGGAATTTGTCTCCGAGATACAACTTGCGCGCTTCGGGATCATTGGCGAGAAAATCCGCCGTACCGGCTTTCAATACTCTGCCCTCGTACAAAAGATAGGCGCGGTCGGTGATGGAAAGTGTCTCGTGCACGTTGTGATCCGTAATCAACACGCCAATGCCTTTTTGCTTCAAGCCACGCACGATTTCTTGTATATCCTCAACCGCAATCGGGTCGACGCCGGCGAAGGGTTCATCCAGCAGGATGAATCTGGGATTGGTGACCAGCGCGCGACTGATCTCCGTACGCCGCCTTTCCCCGCCCGAGAGCGTGTAGGCATAATTTTTTGCCAGGTGCGAAATGGCCAGTTCGTCGAGCAATTGCTCCAGCCGCTGCCGGCGCTCTTGGTGGGAGAGCGGCAGCGTCTCGAGAACCGCAAGGATATTTTGTTCCACCGTGAGCCGCCGAAAAATACTCGGCTCCTGTGGAAGATAACCCACACCAGAGCGCGCGCGTTGGTACATGGGCAGCGCGGTCACGTCGGTGTCGCCGAGAAAAATGCGGCCGGAGGTCGGCCGGATCATGCCGGTAATGATATAAAACGTCGTGGTCTTTCCGGCACCGTTGGGACCGAGCAAGCCGACGATTTCGGCCTGCTCCACCGCAATAGAAACTTCACTGACCACGCGGCGTTCATTGTAAACTTTCACCAGCTTCTCCGCGCGCAGCGTCACGTTGCTTGGCAAGCTCTCTTGCTTCATGGCTGCGGATTGCCGGAGGAAGGAAGAGGAGCGGCCCCGGCGGGCTCGTATTTGCCGTTCGAAACGCCGGGGTCGCTGGTAATTAAAATGCGCTGCAGCTCGCCAGCGGCAATGAACAGCGTAATGCGATCTCCTTGTACTTCATTCACGCCCTGATCCTCGCCTTTCTCCAAAACATGGTAGACGCTGGTCGCGGTCTCTTCCACCACGACGTGCTCGAGTTTTTCATTTTGGAAAAACAGGGTCATTTTGCCGCCCGAGAGCGAATTCATGCGTTGGTCCTTGCCGGTAGAGTCGACGGGCGAAGTCATGACTGCTTTACCCGTGACTTGCGCATGCGTCAATTTCTGCTCCAGCAAAAACAATTCGATCAGCTCACCCCGCAGTTCGTCGCGATTTTGCCAGGTGACGGGTTGGACGCGCAACTGCAAGCGGCCTTCGGCGCGAAAATATTCCGCAGTATCACACTTGGCGCGCGTGTTTTCACGCGTGATCTCCACCTGACCGGAAACTTTATTGCGCTCGCCGCCGGCAAACATCTCAATCACTGTGCCGGTAATTCGCAATTTTTCGGTTTGCATCGAATCAAACTCAATGAGCACGGGTTCAATGGTCGCGCGCGAATATTCCTGATTGCGCAGATACTCCGCCTGGCCGCACGTCAAGACCACGCGACGCTCGCTGTTGGTGATGATGACGTCGTGCTCGGCCAGTGCCCGCTCCTCGTTCTGAAAATAGGTCACCTTGCGGGCGGTCAATTCGCTGGACTTGTCACCCATCGCGACCTGGCCCGAGGCCACGCGAATTCTGCGATCATCAAAAGAAATAACTTGATCCGCATGCAGCCATTTTTCGCCTTCGTGTATCTTGACGTTGCCGAAAAACTCGGTCCGCGCTTGCGACTGGATCAAGCGCGCGCGGTCACAGGTCATGAACGCGCTGTCTTGTCCGATTTGCACGTTACCAAGCGCTTCCGTGATTGCGACGGCGTTCTCCTCCCAATAGCGCACGGAATCGCTGTGAATTAAGTGCAAACCGCTTTGCGGCTGCGCTAAATCTGCCAATAGCAAAAGAACGATTGCCCCAAAAAACACGCAATCTCGGCATGATTTCGCGGCAGATCTTGCGACCTTCAATCCTCGATCTTCAATCATCATCATCGTAAAAAGCTTTGACCCCCGTGAACCATCACCGCGCGCTGTCCGAGTCGGTGGGCCGCGGTTTGACTTCACGGCTGCGTGTGGCGCTGGGCAAATCCAGCCTCCGCGGCGTCAGCCCTGAAGCTTTCTTGATCGACAAATGCTTCAGATTGGGATCGGATTCAAAGCCAAGTCCTCGCAACGTTTCACCGTTGGCCCTGGTAATGGTCACAAATGCCTCAGTCAGAACTTTTTGCCGGCGACTATCCCAACGCAAAGAATCGCTGCGCAGGGTGACACCACTATCGGAAACGACCACCACGTTGCCCAGCGCGACCACGTCGTTAGTTTCCTCATACAGTACTCCACCATCAGCGGTCAATTTGGAAGAATGCTGGCCCTGTTGATTGTAAAAATCGACCGCGACGCTGTCTTTGAAAAATACCCGGCGCTTTTTGGAGAATTTTTCCATGCGACGGTATTTCACCAGCGCGGTCACGCGACCGTTGCTGGTGACGGTGATGGTGCTGTTCCAGCCTTCCTGATCCGGTCCTTCCACAGTGTTTTTTGCCGGCGTGGGCTGATCGGTAGAATGGCAGCCGGTGTAAAGGGCAAAAGGCAAAGGGCAAAGGGCAAAAAGCAAAAGACGAAAAGCAAAGCCCAACAGTATTTTTGCGATCACATTTGGCATTGAAATTTGAATCTCGTTACCATCACGCCGGCTCGGAATCGTGGCCTATACCCGGCGTTTTGCGTCCAACAGAGTAATATGAAGAAACTAGGCCGTTAGTATTGCATCTGTCTTTGGCGCCTGCGTTCGCCAGCGTTCGTGCATCCAGACCCATTGCGTCGGGTGCTCACGGATGAAGGCCTCTACAGCTTTTGAGCATTTCAACACATTGGCAACACGGTCCGCTCGTGCCTCGCCGGTATTTTGCAGAAGGATTTCCGCCCGGAATTCGATGGTGTGCGTGAAATCGTCGTTCATGTGGATAGCCAGCGGCACCAAAGGGGCACCAGTGCGCTCCGCGAGCACGACCATGCCGGCAGGTGTGTACGCAGCCTGCCCGAAGAAATCAACGAACTCGCCATCGACGCGCGTGTCTTGATCGATGAGAAAGCCGAACACGCCGCCCTCTCGCAACCAGCGGAGAATGGCTTTGGTTCCGGCGACGGAGCGCGGAAAAGTTTTGTAGCCCGCTTGCTCACGCGTGCGTATAAGTATTTCATCCAGCCGCGGATCATACAGCGTTGCACCCACCACGGCCAAAGGATAATGCCGAGCAACCCACTTCGCCATCAATTCCCAAGAACCGAGGTGTCCCGTGACACAGAGAACGCCTTTGCCGCGCGCCAGTGCGCGATCGAGATGCTCGCGCCCGTTACAGCGCACCAGATTTTCAAGCCCGGCGCCGGCGAGCAGCGGCAAACGCATAGCTTCGGCAGCATTGCGGCCCAGCATGCGAAAAGTATCGCGCGCCATCTGATAAACTGCTGCCGGGGAACGTTGTGCGCCAAAAGCCAGGTGCAAATGCCGGAGAGTTTTCTCGCGCTCTTTTTTGATCAAGCGAAACGCGAGCAAGCCCAAGTTCTCAAAGAGCCGCAGGGCCGCACGTCGCGGCAAGAGGCGCACAAACCAAATCAGGCCGCGGATGAGCTGAAAAATGAGCCAATTCTTAATGCGCTTGCGTAAAGGTTTCTGCGACATGCGTTCACGCTCGGGGTGGCATCCATTTCAAGATACACCGGTCTTCAATAAATCATGCAAGTGCACCATGCCTTGCGGCCGGTTTTCTTGATCGACGACGATCATTTGCATGATGTTGAGCTCTTCCATGATCTGCAGCACTTTGGCCGCGAGCGTTTCGACGTGAACACACTTGGGATTTCTGGTCATGATGTCCTGCGCACACAGCCCTTCAAGCTGTGACCGGCTGGAAAGCAGGCGGCGCAAATCGCCGTCGGTGATGATGCCGATGAGCACACCGCGATCGTCGAGGACGCACGTCGCACCGAAGCGCTTGCTGCTCATCTCGAGAATGATCTCGTGCAGCTTCGCTTGCGCCGGTACACGCGCGATTTTCTCTCCCGCATACATGACGTCGTCGATGCGCAACAGCAGCTTCTTCCCCAGCGCGCCCGCGGGGTGGCGCAGCGCAAAATCCTCTTTGGTGAATTGGCGTTTTTCAACCAGGGCGACGGCCAGGGCATCGCCCATCGCCAGCGCGGCCGTGGTGCTCGCCGTCGGCGTGAGATCGTGGGGGCATGCTTCGCGTTCAACGCTCACGTCCAGAATCACGTCAGCGCGCTCCGCCAGTGGTGAATGCGAGTTTCCAGTGAACGCGATGATTGGCACACCGAGACGCTTGAACACCGGAATCAACAGGTAGAATTCCTCGGTATTGCCGCTTTTTGAAATGCAAATGACGACGTCGCCGGGCATGACCATGCCGAGATCGCCGTGCGCGGCTTCACCGGGATGCACGAAGATTGAGGCGGTGCCGGTGCTGGACAAGGTGGCTGCGATTTTCTGCGCGATAATGCCGCTTTTGCCCATGCCTGAAACAATCACCCGCCCCTGGCAATTGAACAGCAATTCCACGGCTCGCAAAAAATTTTCATCGATACGATTCTCCAACGCGGCCACGGCCCCGGCCTCAATGCGAATCACTTCCTGCGCTTTCCGCAACAAATCGGATCTCGATCCATCGGCGCGCGTCGCCGTAATCCCTCCAGGGAATACCGGAGGGCTGAAAGTGGTTGTCAATGTTTCCAATGCCAATTTCTCTTATCCTTAAAATCCTCGCACGGCGTCAAAAAGAGTACTTGCGCGTCACTTCGGCAATTTCAAGGGCTTGGGTGAGCAAGTCTTCCAGCTTATGCAGCGGCCATTGGCTGGCCGCGTCACATTTGGCCTCCGCGGGGTTGGGATGCGACTCAATGAATAAAGCCTCACAACCCGCCGCAACTGCTGCGCGCGTCAACGCCGGCACGAATTTGGGCCTGCCGCCGCGCGGATCGGAAGAGGGTAAGCCGTACACGCGAATCGAATGCGTGGGATCGAATACCACCGGATATCCGATTTCGCGCATGCTCACCAGTGCCCGCATATCGACCACCAGGTTGTGATAACCAAAGCACGTGCCGCGCTCCGTGAGAAAAATCTGATGGTTGCCCGCGCGCTCTATTTTACCGACGACGTTACGCATGTCGTCGGGGTCGAGAAACTGTCCTTTTTTTACGTTCACGACGCGGCCGGTTTTGGCAACCGCCAACGTCAGTGTGGTTTGCATGCACAAGTAGGCCGGAATTTGAATCACGTCCAGCACCTCGGCACAGGCTTCCGCGTCGTGCGCATCGTGAACATCGGAAAGGACAGGGATTCTGAATTGTTCTTTAATGCGGCGCAGCACCGCCAGACCATTTTTCAATCCCGGGCCCTGATAGCTGGTCTCGGTGGAACGGTTGTCCTTCAAATAGGATGATTTGAAAATGAGTGGCAGGCGCAGCTTTTCTGCAATCGCGCAAATGCCTTCCGCAGCGGTGAGCATGGTCTTTTCGTCTTCGACCACACACGGCCCGCAAATCAAGACCAGCGGATGGCCGCCGCCCATTTTGATTTTACCGATTTCGACGACACGGGTCATAAGTGTTTTCCTGAGATTCTCGTACTATCGCGGAGAGCGGAGGGCGTGGGGCATGGGGCGGAGGGCATGACCAGTCTCTATGCTCCATGCTCCATGCTCTATGCTCTATGCTCCATGCTCTATGCTCCATGCCCTCTGCTCCATGCCCTCTGCCCCACGCCCTCCGCCCTCAATCCTCCATCGGGAGCATGATCTTGAACACCGTACCTTTGGCGGCTTCGCTCTCAAATGTGATTGTGCCGCGCAGAACCTCTATAATGCTTTTGGAGATAGCAAGGCCGAGGCCGATGCCCGGTGTCAGCAGATTGTCCTTTGTGGTAAAAAAGGGCTCAAAGATCTGCGAACGAATCGCCTCTGGTATGCCGCTGCCTTGATCTCCCACGAAAATCGTGAGACTGTGCTCGGCCACTGCGAGCTCAACCCTGACCTTGCCTTGCACCGGCGAGGCTTCGATGGCGTTTTGAATGACGTTATACAGAACCTGGCGCAGCAAGCCCTCCGGCTTGGAAACGAGAATAGGGAACGCCGGCCTGATGGTTGTCAGCGTCACCATGTTTTCACGGCAACTGGTTTGCAGCAGCGAGACGACGTCCTCGATCATCTCGTCGATCCGGAAGCTGTGCGTGAGCACCGGATCAGGGCGGTAAAGAATGAACATCTGGCGCACGATGCCGGTGATGCGATCGATTTCTTTTTCGATTCTGCCCACGTAGCTGTAGTAGCGGTGCGAGCTGGGAATGGCGTCTTTCACCAACAGAAACGAATTCTTGATGCCGGCCAATGGATTATTGATCTCATGCGCGATGCGGGCCGCCATGCGACCGGTGGCCGCGAGTTTTTCTCCCTCCGCACGCTGCCTTTCCAATTCCTTGATGCGGCTCGCGCGTTCTTCAACCAGCTTTTCCAGTTGCTCGGTATATTCGCGCAGGCGCTGCTCGCTCTCGCGCAGCGCTTCCGCCGCCTGCTTGCGCTCCGTGATGTCTTGCGCCAAGCCGGCGCTGCGATAAATGTGACCATCGCCGTTTTGAATCGGAAAGCCGCGATCCCAAATCCAGCGAATGGTTCCGTCCGGCCGCACGATCCGGTATTCCGTTTCGGAAATCTCCCCGTGCCGTTGTTTGCTCAAATGGGCGCGCAGACGCTCGCGATCTTCCGGGTAAACCGAGTCGATGAAAGTGCTGGGCTGTTGCAGCAGACTCTCGCAACTGCGGCCCCACACCGTTTCATATATGGGGCTGACGTAAATCAACCGGTTGATATCCACGGACTCCATCCACAATACTTCGTTGATGTTTCCTGCGAGCTGATGCAGGCGCTCTTCGCTTTCTTTCAGTTCCCGTTCCGCGCGGGTGCGCTCCGCTGCCTCCAGCGAGAGCGAGAGCATATCCGCAATGGAAGCAACGAAGTCCTGTTCTTCGATGGTCCACTCGCGCAAGGCGCCGGTGTGCTCATGGCAGATAATGCCCACCACTCTGCCGCGCAACCAAACCGGCACGTCCAGCACGGAAAAGGTTCCCAGCGGCTTCAAATACCCTTCGGTGAATTCGTTGGTGCGTGCATCGCTGCGGGCGTCAGTTACAGCGAGGAGACGGTTGGTTTCAACGGCTTCAAAGTACCGCGGATACTGCGAGGCCGCCAGGCGCATCCCCGGCTCCTGGTGATTTGTCCGCAGGTTATAGAGGCCTTCGCAGATCAGAGTCGCACGATCTTCTGTAAAGCTCCAATAGCTCACGCGTTCTACTCGCAGGGTCTTCGCGGCCACCGCCAGGATTTTTTTCATCGCAGCGTCAAAATCGTGATGCTCGCTTTTCGCCAGCTCAAGCAGCGCCGCTTGATGTGCAATGATACGCTCGGTTCTTCGCTGCTGGGCTTCTTCCAGCTCTTTGTGCGCGGTGATATCTTCGCAGACGATCAGAACGACCGACTGGCCGACGTGATCATGTATCGCGCAGGCGTGTTCTCGCACCCACAGGATGCTGCCGTTCTTGCGGGTTTTGCGCAATTCCCAGGAGTAGTTTTTGCCGGGATTTTTGAGGCAAGTGGTGATGTGATCCCAGGCGCGACTTCTATCCTCCTCGTGAAAAAGATCCAACACGGCGTGGCTCACCAGCTCGTCGCCGCCATAATCCAAATGCTCGGACCCAAACCGGTTCACGGAGAGAATCTTGCCTGCCGGATCGATGGTGAAATACATCGTGGGGTTGTCCTCGTACAAAACCCGATAGCGCTGCTCGCTGGCGCGCAACTCGGCGGTGCGCGTGAGCACGCGTTGTTCGAGCTCCTCGTTGAGCCGGCGGATTTCAGCTTCCGCCTGTTTACGTTCGGTAATATCTTGGGAGATGCCCAGTAAATATCTGGGCTGGCCGTCTGATCCGAGCAGTGCGACCTTGCGCGTGTAGAGCCAGCGAGGGCCTTTGAGGCTTTGAATCGGTTCTTCAGAAATGTCGATCCGCAGCCCGCTGTTGAGCACCGCCCGGTCTTTGCTGGTGAAGAAGTCTGCTTGCGCTTTGGGGAAGAAATCATAATCGGTCTTGCCCAGCATCTCATTCTGGCTCAGACCCAGGATCTCTTCACCGCCACGATTAAAGCGGACGAAACTCAAACCCTTCGCTTCTTTCACAAAGAGCATATCCGGTAAATTGTCAATGATGGAGCCCAGGAAGTTCTGCGACTCTTCGAGCTCGTGCGAGCGCCGGGATAATTCTGCCGTGCGCTCCTGCACCCGCGCTTCGAGCACCGTATTGGCTTGCTGCAAAGCGTGTTGTTGCTCCCGTGCCTGGATTTGGCCGAGGCGCAGGCGCAACGCACCCGTGCCGGCAAAGATCAGCGCCAGGAAGCAGAGAGAATAAAACCATGT
>JBOHQX010000175.1:0-20118 GCA_050732395.1 bacterium | reverse complement strand
GTCTTAACATCAAGCTATAATCATGTCATCCCTTCGGGATTAAGAAGCAGAAGATCAGTTACAAAAGAGATCACATGTATTCCAAATGTAGAATACGTCACCGAATTTACGAGGCAGGGCACTTAGCGAGGACCCTCATGACCATATCAACGAGAGTTGTTGCCACTGTAATTTTACTGGCTTCCATCCTTCCGATTTGGAGCTGCCGCATGGATAAATCTGCCCGCGTCGACAAATTGTTTGAGTCCTATAGCGGCGAACGTACCCCCGGTGCAGCCGTCATGATCATCAAGAAGGGGCAACCAATCCTGGTAAAAGCTTATGGCTGGGCCCGCCTGGATGAAAAGATACCCGTAACGCCGTCCACCAATTTTCGCCTGGCTTCCGTGACGAAACAATTCACGGCGATGTGCCTCATGATGCTGGTGGAACGCGGGGAGTTGACTTATGAGATGACGTTGCAGGGCATTTTTCCGGATTTTCCCGACTACGGCCGGACCATAACCGTGCTGCATTTGTTGAACCACACTTCGGGATTGATCGACTACGAAGACCTGATTCCGGATACCGCGACGGTGCAGGTGTTGGATAGAGACGTCCTGGCCTTCATGAAACATCAGGATTCCACTTATTTTGCGCCGGGCGCGGAATATCGCTACAGCAACACCGGTTATGCGCTGCTGGCAATGATCGTGGAAAAGGTCGCGCAGAAATCCTTTGCGCAGTTCTTGAAAGAAAACATTTTCGATCCGCTCGGCATGGCAAACTCAGTCGCTTATGAGCATGGCGTTGCGGCGGTGGCAAATCGCGCCTTGGGGTATCGCGCAGAACAGGGCGAATTCATTTTAAAAGATCAAAGCGTCACCAGCGCCGTGCTGGGCGATGGCGGCATTTATTCCTCCGTCGAAGATATGTACAAGTGGGATCAAGCGCTTGATACTGACCAATTGATGAAATCAGAAACCTTGCAGCAAGCCCTCGCGCCCGCGACGTTGAATAACGGCACGGCCACGGACCATGGGTTCGGCTGGCGCCTGGACGAATATCGCCACCACCGGCGCATGCACCACACCGGCAGCACGAGCGGATTTCGCAACGTGATTCAGCGTTATTTGGACGACGACTTCACCGTCGTGATTCTCACCAATCGCGCCGAGCCGGAGGTCGCGCCACTGGCAGACAAGTTGACGGACCTGTTTTTGATCGATTGAGCAGTCCAGGATCTCAAAACGCGAAACTCCGCGCGCCTGCTCGTCGTTTCATACCGTTGGATTTCATGATGAAGTTTTCCGGAACGTCCGGCCGCTTTGTCACAATAAACCGTTCTAAAAACCTCTTGAAAAGAAGTGCTGCAAGCCGTACCATGCTTGCTGAGAGAAACAGGTCTTATCTGAGAAAGCAATATCACCACGGTCTAGCGCTCGCTCACAACTAGGTGTAAATACTTCACCCAAAAACCGCTTGACCTTCTCAGGGTATGCCCGAAAAGGATAAATCTATTCCCGCAGTGAATTGTCTTCCATGATGAATTTCCCCGTTGTGTGCTTGCGCCGCGCAGTGTTTTTTTTATTGTTGTTTGCGCTGCTCTGCACCTGTGCTTCAGCCCAAGATGACTACGCCGTCACCGCTGTCAAATTCACCGGCAACACCTCGTTTCTGCCCAGCACGCTTTTGTCTCAAATGAAAACCTACGCCACCTCCATGTGGCGCAGAAGCCTTTTGCGCAAAAAGCCCTTCTGGTTCAATGATGAGGTCTTGCGGGAAGACGTGCAGAGATTGCAGCGTTTTTATCAAACCGAGGGCTTTGTCCAGGTGCACATCGCTGCTCCGACGCTGCAAATCAACGCCGATCGCACGATTGAAATCAACATCTCGATCGTGGAAGGCGAGCCGGTGCTCGTGCGCCGAATGCAGCATCAGCTCATCGCCGCCACGGCGGCAGACAGCGTGTTTGCGCTCACTCATTTAGCCAAGCAGTGGCCTTTGCTCGCATTGCAACCGGGCTTGCGCTTTCGCGACGTTGCCGTGCAAGACGACGCCGAAATTATCCGCCAGAAACTCGCCAACGCCGGTTACGCTTATGTTAGAGTGCAGCCGGAGCTTGAGATTCTACCGCATGAAAATCGCGTCGATGTTTCATTCAAGGTGAACACCGGCCCGCGCTGTATCTTCGGCGATATCAGGATTGCCGGGACGAAATACACCTCGCCCGAATTGATTCGTGATCAATTAATGTTCGAGAAGGGAGAGATGGTCCGGCAGGAATCTCTGACGAAGTCGCGAGAAAGAATTTACAGCCTCGGCCTTTTTCAGGTCATTACGATCAGGCCACAATTGACGCAGGTGCAAATGGCTGTGATTCCGATTGAAATTTTCGTCAAAGAATCGCCACGCCTGACCCTCAAATTTGGCGTAGGCTACAGTTTGGAGGCGTTTGAAGTTTTAGAAGAGAGCAATTTCTGGGACGGCCTGCGCTTTTCAGTCAATTTGCGCCGGCTGGCATTTTTGGGCGGCGCACGCCGTCTGGGGCTGCTGGCTAAGTATTCTGCTTTGGAACCTTACAATTTCAACATCGAATTTGCACAAGCGGCATTTCTCTTCCCCAAAAACACCCTGATCGTGAGCCCCTATACCCTCAAACAAATAGACCCGGCTTATAAACTGAGCAAATTTGGCGGCGACGTTATCCTGCGGCAGCAATTAGCGCTGAAGACCAGTAGTTTCGTGGGCTATAACCTGGAGCAAGTCGACTTGTCGGAGGAAACAGCGGCCTCGCAGGCGAGCGCGCAGGAGCAAGCCTCCGACATCTACAACAAATCCAGCATCTCGTGGGGATTCGTGCACGACACTTCTTTTCCGCTTTTTTCCCCGAAGGGCGGCTCGTTATATTCTGCGGGCTTCAAATACTCCGGCCGGCCGCCGGATATTTTCGGATTCAAGCTGGAAAGCCAGTTCAATTTCTTCAAAGCCTTGCTGGAAAACCGGTACTACTTCGCTATGAAACGCAACTCGATTTTTGCCTATCGTTTGAAGATCGGCGCTTTGCACGCATTCGATATGAACGGAATACCGGTGGAAGAAAGATTCTTCGCCGGGGGCAGCAATTCCGTGCGCGGCTGGGCTTATAAACAGCTCGGTCCTAAGGAAAATGACACGCCCATCGGTGGCAATAGTCTGCTCGAGGGAAGCGGCGAGCTGCGCTATGCCATCGTGAGCCGGCTTTACGGAGCGCTGTTTCTGGATTTCGGTAATGTGAGTGTTGTGGATCTCGATTACGCGTTCAAAAAGTTGCATTATTCCATGGGAACCGGTCTGCGTTTCGAGACGTCGTTTGGCCCGATCCGACTGGATGTCGCGCGTCCCATTGCTGATGAAGAAGAAGATGTGCGGCTTCATTTCAATTTTGGGCATGCGTTCTGAAACGAGACTACGCCTTGCCTTTTTGCGCTTTGCGCAAAGTGTAAAGGGTAAAACGTAACAGCTCATGCGCCGTTTGCAAGATTTAGTTTGATAAGGGTATTCAGAAGGAGCGGCATGCGTCGCGTTGTAAAATGTTTTGCGATTTTGGCAGTAGGGTTCCTGACCTTATGCATTGCCGGTGCAGTTTTTGTCGAATCGCGTTTTTTTAAGGATTGGGTGCGGGATCTCGTGGTCGCGCTCTGCAAGAGTCAAGTGCGTGGCGAGCTCTTCCTCGGGCGGCTGGATGGAAATTTGTTTCGCCAGCTCGAGTTTTCGCACATTTTGATTAAGAGCCACGGCGATACGGCTTTGTTCGCACCGAAGATTTCAATCACGTTCTCAGCGCGCCCCTTACTGCGCAGACAAGTTTTGCTCGACAGCATTTGCATCGACTCGCTGTTCGTCGTCGCGCAACAGCTTCCAGATAGTACATGGAACCTCGGCTATTTGTTCGTCACGGATACTTCGGCGTTGGGTTGGGCTTTGCATAGCGATCAAACGGTGTTACGCGACAGTCGTGTTGCACTCCAGCCGCTTGTAGCTTCGCCGATTTTGCCGCAAGCTGTCGAAAACCTCAACGCGCGCTTCGCCTGGACCTACTCTGACAGTGTGAAGGCCATCCATTTGCATGAATTCAATCTGCGCACGCGCGCACCCGATTTCGTGCTGAACGAGCTGACTTTTCAATTGACAGAACGCCGCCATGAGTTACAATTGCGGAATCTAACCATTCGCACCGCACAAAACCGAATGGAGGGCAGCGGCGCGCTCTCTACCACTCTCAAGGCCCCGCCCGGGCGGGCAGGGACGAGCAAAGCCACGGTCAAGCTCAGCAGCGCCCCATTGCATTTCGAAGAATTCAGTTTTGTATTCCCATTTCTGCGCGTGCACGGTAATCCGGATTTCGATGTCAGCACGCGCTTGCGCGGCGATTCCTTGCGCTTTCGCTTTGCCATTCGCGAACAGGAACAACGCCTGGAGATGCAAGGATATCTTGCGCATTGGAACAAAGAACCGCAATACGCTTTCGCCGGAACCATCAACAATTTCGACGCTTCAACTTGGCTGCAAGATCAAAAATGGGCATGCATCGTCAACGGCAGGTTTGAGGTGGAAGGTCACGGCCTTGCGCGGCATACGACAGCTTTGCGTGGCAGCGCGGAATTGCAGGATTGTCTCCTGTTCAATCGCAAAGTGGAGAACATTTCCTGGCACGGCGATTATGCCGCAGGGAGCTGGCACAGCACGTTGGACGTGCGCGGGGATTTGGGCGAAGCTTTTATCGATGCCGCGCTGGGCGATTCTTTGCAGGCTCAGAATTTCCAGGTGCGCGCTGATTTCAAGAACTTGCACATTCCGCCCCTGTCTTTGGCAGATAGCTTGCAAACGGTGTTGAATCTTTCCCTGCGGGCGCAAGGACTCGGCTTGCAGCCCGATACCTTGCGAGCCCGAATACAGCTCGCGCTCGGACCCTCCCTGGTGGCGGGCGTGCCAGTTGACACGCTCTGGGGAGGCGGAGAATTCCATAGAAAAAAAATCACAGTCGATACTTTGAATTTGCGCAGTTCACTCGGTGATTTTCATCTCGGCGGCACTTTCGATCGTGCTTCCTCGTGGGCGCTGCGTTTTGACGGCCACTTACGCAAGGTAAGCGAACTGCAGCGGCTCGGGTTCATCCCCGCGGATACTGTGTCGGCTTCCGGCGGATTTGCGGGAGAGATTCGCGGTTCCAGCGATTCGTTGAAAGCGATTGGCAATTTTGATCTCGCGCAGCTCCGCTACAATACCCTCCTGGTCGACACGCTCGCGGGCACGATCGCCTTGCATGAACACGACGGGCGCTGGCAGGGCCGTACGCATCTACACGGTGAAAACGCCCATACGCGGGACCTGTCAGTGCACAATCGTTTCAATGTACGCTGCAGTTTCGTCGACAGCTTAGCCGATTTGAGCTTGAACTTTGCGGAGAACGACAGCCTGCACGGCCAGCTCAAAGCCCGGATTGTGCTGGCGGATTCCGTTCAAAATATAGCCATCACCGATTTTGATTTTCGCTTCAACTCTCAGGAATGGTCTGCCACGCAGGACACGATGCGCCTTATGATCGGCGAAAACTCTTATCAACTGGAAGACCTGCATCTGGTTTCGAACGAGCAGGCGATTCGCGCGGGGGGCATTTGGGATTTGAACGGCGAGCTGAATTTTCAATTCGACGTGGAAGGACTCGACGTGGGATCTTGGTCGGAATTGCTGGGCGTGGGCGTTCCGCTCTCCGGCCGCTGTAAGGCCGGCGTGCGGCTGCAAGGTACAGCACTGAGCCCAATAATCAACGGCGAGATTGCGATTCGAGAAGGCCACGTCGATCGCATTCCTTACGAGGATTTACAGGCACAATTCGATTATCGAAACGAAAGACTGGCCTGGCAAGCGAATTTGAGACAACAGCAGTTCAATGAAATCACAAGTGCGGGTTTCTTGCCATTGAATTTGTCTTTTTCGAATTCAGGCAAAGTGCTGCTGCCGGAAGACTCGATGCGTATCGTCCTGCAAGTGCCGTCATTCGACTTATCGGCGTTCAAGGCCGTGTTTCCGGAATTGCAGGAAGCAGTCGGCAAGCTCGAAGTTGATTTGACAATCGCAAACACACCGGCTGATCCGCGGGTGCATGGCGTTCTCCATTTACGCGAGGGCGGGCTCGAAGCGCCACGCTATGGCATGCGTTTCAGCGGCATGCAGATGGATATGTCCGTAGACGATCGACGCATTGTGCTCGAAGATTTTCAATTCAAAAGAGACAAGGGGATGTTTACTGCGTCAGGCTTTGCCGAGTATGAACAGAAAGGCTTACAGGCCAGGATCACTGATACACAAATTAAATTGAAGGCCAGCAACGTTTTGCTCACAAACCATCGCGCGCTGGAATTGTTGCTGGACGGCGACGTCGAGCTGTCCGGCGCGTTGCATCAGCCTCGCTTTCAAGGAGCGGTGAAAGTCGTACGCGCCCGCGTCGACCTGCCAACTTTCACAGAAGTTTATGATGAATATGAGGCCGAAACGCAGACTGCGTTGCCGATGCTGGTCGCCGCCCTTGCCGAACAGGATAGCACGGCACTGGATTTGCTCAAAACCAAGAAGCCAAAGGAGTCTTCGGAGATCTATCAAAACCTGCGCGGCAACCTGAGAATAGAGATACCGCGTAATACCTGGTTGCGCAGCCCCGCCTTAAACGTCGAAATCTCCGGCGAATTGAACCTCGTAAAAGACGGCCCGGATTTTGAAATCTTCGGTCCGATTCAAGTCTTGCGGGGTACGTATGTTTTACCTGGCATCAGTAAAAGCTTTGAGGTCGAAAGCGGCACGCTGATCTTTCAAGGCAGTGCGGATTACGATTCCGAGCTCGATTTGTATGCGAAATACGTTTTTCGCGCCGACCGCTCTAAGAAGACCTTGCGCGCCCATATCACCGGTAAATCTTCCTCTCCACAATTCACTTTTACTTTAGTGGAAGACAACAACCAAGAGATCGACCAAACCAATGCGTTGTCGTACTTGATCTTCGGCCGCAGCGTAGAAGAATTGTCGCAACCACCTGATTCGGTCAATACCAACGACAAGGTCGCGCGTGAGGCTGTGACCGGCATGCTTTCAGATCAGCTATCGCGCCGGCTGGGGCAGGAGTTGGGTGTGGATGTATTGCAATTGCGCGGGGACGAGAGTTTCGAGCAGGTCAGTCTGCTGGTCGGGAAATACATCACTAACGATCTGTTCGTCAGCTACCAAAATCAGTTTGGCAGACAGATAGATTCAAACGATCCGGTTTACAGCACACTTACAGTGGAATACGAAGTCGCACGCATTCTCTTCCTGCAATTGATCAAAGGCGACTTGAAAAGCACAGGTCTTGACGCCATTATCAAGATCGAGCGCTGAGCAATCCCTTGCCGGGACATGAAGCCTGCGCGAGGCTCAAAACGAGGAGGAAGGTTCATGAAACGATTTGATGCGATCAGGCGATTGTTTTGGGGCGCCTGCCTGATGCCGCTGCTGGTGCTGGGGCAGGGCAAGAGCTCTGAAGCAAGGCTGCAGGAAATCGACGCCTATGCCGCCAAGGCCGGCCAGGACTGGCGGGTGCCCGGTTTTGCCGTGGCGATCATCAAGGATGATGCAGTTGTTTTCGCCAAAGGCTACGGTGTACGCGAGCTGGGCAAGACCGAGCCGGTCAATGAACACACGCTGTTTGCCATTGCCTCCAACTCCAAGGCCTTCACAGCGGCTGCCCTGTCAATACTGGTGGATGAAGGCAAGATCAAGTGGGATGATCCTGCCACGAAATATCTTCCCGGCTTTCAGCTGTATGACCCCTATGTCACAGGGGAGATTGCGGTGCGCGATTTGTTGTGTCATCGCAGCGGCTTGGCCACTTTCGGCGGCGATTTGCTGTGGTACATGACGACTTATTCACGCGAGGAGATTTTGCATCGCATGCGCTATCTCAAGCCGGTGACGAGCTTCCGCACGGCGTATGGGTACCAGAATCTCATGTTCCTGGCCGCAGGCCAAATCCTTCCGGCAGTCACCGGCAAAAGCTGGGATGAGTATATAAAAGAGAAGTTCTTTGTGCCGCTGGGCATGTCACGAAGCAATACCAGTGTTGCTGCCTTCAAGCAAGGCGACAATGTCGCGACGCCACACAATGAAGTGGAGGGTCAAATTCACGTGATTCACTACGTGAATGTTGATAATCTCGCACCCGGCGGTGGTATAAATTCCTCGGTGGCGGATATGTCGCAATGGCTGCGCCTGCAGCTCGGCCGCGGCACCTATCAGGGCAAAGAGATCTTTTCAAAAACGCGCTCGCGCGAAATGTGGACCGCGCATACTTCCCTCCCCATCAGCGAGCAGTCGGAAAAATTGAACCCGACCACCCATTTTCAAGCCTACGGCCTGGGCTGGTTCATGATGGACTATCATGGCCGCAAGGTGCTCAACCATGGCGGCGGCCTGGATGGCATGACTTCGCAGACCGGCATGATTCCCGAGGCGAATTTAGGTGTGGTGGTTTTGACCAATAGCGAAACACCGCTGTCGTCGATTATCATGCGCAAAGTCTTCGATGTTTTTCTCGAAGTACCGCCACGCGATTGGAGCGCGGAAACGCGCGAACGTGTGCTGAAATCCAAGGAAGAGCAACGCGTTGCCGCGCAAAAAATCGAGCAGGAACGCGTTGAGGAGACGAAGCCTTCACTGCTTCCATCCGGATATGCCGGAACGTTTTCCGGCGAGCTGTACGGCGACGCGACCGTCACGGTAGAGAGTGGCAAGTTGGTGCTGCGGCTGATGCCTGCGCCGGATTTCGTGGGGGATCTGGAGCACTGGCACTATGATACCTTCCGGCTGAAATGGCGCGGCTCGGTAGTTTATCCGTTTCCGAAGGGCTTTGTAACCTTTACATTGAATGCTGCGGGCGATGTCGATGAAATGAAAATCGACGTGCCCAACCCGGATTTCGATTTCAAGGAATTGAAGTTCAAATACACGCCGGAGCAGGTTGGGACCAATGGACGGTGAAGCAGTGCTCGTTCGGTATTCATAACCTTGCAAATTCACCAACGGATGGAAAAGCGACCAACTGATCATATTACGACTCCGTTGGCCGCTTTTTCATGCGCAGGAAATTAACTTGGCCGGTTCGTCTGCCTACTATGAATGCCGCGGAACAACTTGACGCCCTTGCCATTGGCAAATTGAAGAGCAAAGAGGAGGTCCATCTGTGCGCGCAAGCGATGGCCGCTTCCGAGCCCTGGCTCACATTGCGTCGCAGCTACGAAGAGTCGGTGCAGATTCTGCAGGATGTAGAGAAAGAGATTTACGTGGCATATCGGCGCGCAGAGGTGGTTGGCTTTATCATCATCAACATGAAAGGCGCATTTCTCGGCTATATTCAAACGGTGTGCATTATGCCGGCATGGCGCGGAAAAGGCCTCGGCAGCAAACTCATCGCTTTCGCCGAAGAAAGAATCTTTCGCGTATCGCCGAACGTGTTCATGTGTGTTTCATCCTTCAACCCGCAGGCGCAAGATCTCTATACACGTTTGGGATATGAGGTCGTGGGTACGCTGAAAAACTACATCGTTGCCGGTCATGACGAAATTCTATTGCGCAAAACCATCGCGCCGTGGTCGGAGTTTCGTCCCGGGGATTGAGCTTTCGGAAGCCCTGTCATCCAGGAGGGAACTTTTTCTGCGCTGGGTGCGGTGCTTATGCTGAAACAGGCCAGCGTGACAAAATGCGGGCGCGCGACCAAGTTAACATTGTCATGTCAATCTCGCGAACAAAACTCTCAGGGTCTTGTTCGGGTTTAAGCACCCTCCTCTCTCCTTCATTCTGAGGAGCTCTTGAATTTTCCACCAAACAATCCAAGACAAGTATTCACGTGAATCGTCACCGTGTCTTCGGTATTATAGGCATATCCTCCACCCAACGTCACCGCGATCGGAATGTTTTTTTCCTTCGCCCATTGATAAATTAGACGATCTCTTTCCGCCAACCCTGCAATTGTGAGCCGCAAATCGCCAAGCTGGTCATGTTCAAAAGGATCGGCACCGGCCTGATACATGATCAAATCGGGTTGAAACTTTTCCAAGAGGCCGGGAACGTGACGCCATAGGAGCGCAAGATATTCTTCATCGCGAATGCCGTTGGGCAGATGCAGGTCGAGGTCGCTCTTTTCTTTGACGGGATACAAATCGCGTTGCTGCATGGAAAAAGTGAAAACCTCGGCGTTCTGCTGAAAGATCTTCGCGGTGCCGTTGCCTTGATGCAAATCGCAATCGAGCACCAGCGCGCGGCGGATCTTTTCCAGAGCCTGCATCTCGCGCACGGCCACGGCAAGATCATTGATGTAACAGAATCCCTCCGCGCGATCAGCAAAGGCGTGATGAAATCCGCCACCGATATGCACTGCCGCGCCGTGCGCCAGCGCGAGCTCCGCGGCGCGAATCGTGCCGCCACATGCCAAAACCGACATCTTCACGATTTCATGCGTCAGCGGCAATTCCGAATAAATCGTCCGGGGTGTGGCGCGTAAATCGCGCAAATCCGCCAAGTAGGCCTCCGTGTGTACGCGCAAGAGCTGCGTGTGCGTCGCGGGCAGCGGCTGAACGAATTCCGAAGGTGACACGCCGTGTTCATGTCGCAAGCGCTCGTGAATGAGCCGGTACTTTTGAATTGGAAAGACATGTATGCCGATATCAGCGACATAGGCGGGGGAATAGACGAATTTCATGATCGTGAGAGAGTGAATTCTGCAACGCGGCGGGTGAGCTTCTGCAAACCGGACGTCCGGCGAGCGGCGCGGCGACGGCCGCGGCACCTTTATCTAGACCATCTTCGTTGCCAGGTGCAAGGTTTTGATGTAAAGATCGTCACGATCGCTGCGTTCATAACTCTGCGCCAGCAATTGCGCCGGCGTTTGGGGCGAGTAAGGTTTCTGTATTTCTGACAAAGTGCTTTGTCCGCCGGAAGTGCTCTTGACCAAGGAGCACTTCAGCATGATTTCCTCCGGTGCAGAGCTCCTGACCACCTTCAACACCATCTCCCGGTCTTCTTGTTGCGCGTGAATGTGCACGGACGAAAGCTCAGGCTCTGCTTCTTCGTCCAGTTGAATCTCGCATTTGATCTCACCGCCCTTCCGATCCCAGGTGACATAAAGCATATTCCGGTCGTAAGCGAGCGATTCCGACAATTGCCAATTCCCCAAAGCGGCCAACCAGCTCAAGAACAAAGCCGGTTGCGCCATGCGATTCTCATCGAGCACGCCGCCACCCAAGCGGACGGTAATCTTGTCGATGAAGGGCGCAAACTCCTGAAAAGCAGGGGTGCTCAGATGGCTCTGCACGACCTCCCGCCACGGCGCCAGACGCAGCCAGCTGAAATCGTCAAGCACGCCCGCTTTCCAGTCTTCCACCAGCTCGTGTGCGCGGGCAAGAGTGATCCCCAATTCCGGCGCCCGGGCGGTGTCATAAATCAATCGCGCCGAGGTCTTTTGCAAACGCTCGATCAAACTCGAGCTTTCCGGCAAGCCTTGCACGGACCAAAACAAAATGGGCTGAACCGCGACGAGCAATGGCCAGACTCTTTGCGGCAATGCGTGCACGGCTTCTGCCCCACGAACCCTCAAAGTAACCTGCTCACAGCAGATCGTTTGCGAATTGGGGAGGCATTGCAGGGACACGTAGGCGGATTCTTCTCTTTGTTCTGCTTCCGGATCGGTAAAGACAATCAGCGCACGGTTGGGATGAAGAAGGGAGAACTCCGTCACGGCTTCCAAAACTTGCTCGGCCAGGTGCACGTCCGAGAGCAAAACCAGCAGATTCAATTCACAACGCTGCGCGATGGGAGGTGCGACTTGTTCGCCAAGCTCGCGTAACGCGCTCGCGACGGAATCGATTTCCACTTGCAGTTTTTGGCCTTGCAAAAGATCGCCGAGAGCATAGGCAGACATGATCTTCTCACTTCCCTGGTTGAGAGACGGGTGATTGCAACTGCCACTTCAGATACCAAAATGATCTTCATTATGCACAAAAAGTGCCGAGAAGGCAAGAGGGAATTCAGCCAAGAGATACTGGGACACGCGAACAGCCGGCGTAAGCGCTTAACTCATCAAGCTTCAAACAAAATTCTGAATGCTTTTTGACAGGATTAACAAGATTTAGATGTAGCTTTTCAATCATCCAATACCACCTTCTGATATCTCTTTTTCCCCGCACGCAAAAGCAGCGCCTCGTTCTCGAAATCAGAAGCAGTGATCATATCTTCAATCGACTCGATACGCCGGCGATTCACATAGGCGCCGCCCTGCTCGATCAACCGCCGTGCGTCGCTCTTTGAGCTCGACAAACCCGCGCCATGAAATAAATCGATCGCCTTCATACCTTGCCCGAGGCGTGCGCGCTGCAGATGAAACGTAGGAATCTCCGGGCCGTCTGCAGCATGGCTGAAGAGTGCACGCGCAGCCTGTCTTGCTTTCTCGGCTTCTTCCTTGCCGTGCACCAAGGCCGTTACTTCGAGCGCCAATTGCTCTTTCGCTGTGCGCAGCTCTTCACCCTGCAGTTTTTCAAGCTGCGCAATTTCCGTGAGTGGCAAGAAGGTGTACAAGCGCAGCAATTTGATGACGTCGCGATCGTCGACGTTGATCCAATACTGATAAAAATCGTAGGGATTGAGCTTCTCGGCCGAGAGCCACACCGCTCCGGCGGCAGTTTTGCCCATTTTATGCCCGCTGGCCGTGGTCAACAATGGCGTAGTGACCGCAAAGACTTCTTTGCCGTACACCTTTCTCACCAAATCGACCCCCGGCAAAATATTGCCCCACTGGTCATTGCCGCCAAATTGTAAAACGCAGTCATAGCGGCGATGCAGCTCCAAAAAGTCGTAAGCCTGCAACAATTGATAATTGAATTCCAAAAACGTTAAGCCCGCTTCCAGCCGGGTTTTATAAGCCTCCGTCGCGAGCATGCGATTGACGCTGAAATGCCGGCCGATGTCACGCAGGAACTCAATATAGTTCAAATCCAGCAGCCAATCGGCATTATTCACCAACAGAGCTTTATCGTCGACAAAGCTCAAAAAGCGCGAGAATTGCTGGCGGATGGGCGTAATATTGGCGTCGATCTGTTCGCGTGTCAGCATTTGGCGCAATTCGGTTCTGCCGCTGGGGTCGCCGATCATGACGGTGCCGCCGCCCATGAGCGCGATCGGGCGATGCCCGGCGCGCTGCATGTGCGCCAATACCATGATCTGTACCAGATTGCCGGCGTGCAAGCTCCCGGCGGTCGGGTCGAAACCGATGTAGCAAGTGATTTTCTCTTTTTCCAGCAAGGCGCGCAGGGCCGATTCATTCGAAGACTGCTGTACAAATCCGCGTTGCACGAGTTCGTCGTAAATATTCATTATGGAATGACCTTATGCGATTGTTCGTACAGACACGAGCCGGTCCGAGTGCCCCAACATGTCATCCCATAGGGATCTTGGTTGGCTCAAACACCGTCCCAGATTCAGACCATGGTGCCGAATCCACCAAGATGCTTTCAGCATGACAAATTGAGGGATTCGAGTAGGCTCCGAGTACGAAATCCCGAAAATTCTGGAACTGCTCAATACTGCTTCGCGCGAAAGGCGCGCTTCATTTCGCGCTCGGCGTCGCGCTTGGCGATAGCTTCGCGTTTATCGTACTGTTTCTTGCCTTTGGCCAGCGCCAGCTCGACTTTGACTTTGCCGTGGTTGAAATAAAGCTGCAAGGGCACCACCGTCAAACCCGTCTCCTTGGTCTTACCGATCAACCGCCTGATCTCCCTCCGGTGCATGAGCAACTTGCGGTCACGCTCGGGATCGTGATTGTTGATGTTGCCATGCGAATATGGGCTGATGTGCACGCCGTAGAGCCAGACTTCGCCCTCCCGCACGGCGGCATAAGCATCCTTCAAATTCGCCCGGCCAGCGCGCAAGCTCTTCACTTCCGTACCGCGCAAAGCAATGCCGGCTTCATATGTTTCCAAAATCTCGTAATCATGCCGCGCCTTGCGGTTCTGGGCGATGATTTTTTTCGGCGAGTCTTTCATTTGTCCACTATCTTTGCTTTCCCGTTTTGCAAATGATTAAAATAGACTTCGCAACGTAAAAAGCAAGTTTTTTGCCGGAAACATTTGCTTGACTTTCGCAGCCCGCTTTTTTACATTTTGCCCGCTTTTGTAGAAATTCAACCGTATCCTGCCGAAGTGGTGGAACTGGTAGACGCGCTGCGTTCAGGGCGCAGTGGGCGAACGCCCGTGGGGGTTCGAATCCCCCCTTCGGCACTTTGAAGCCAAAATCTTCCTCACGGTTTTGGCTTTTTTCTTGATGACAATTTTGTCACGCCCTGCCGTGAACATGCCGCAGCACGCCACGATTGTTTGTAAAATCGGTGCGATTTCATCCCGCAACTTGCAAGGAACGCAAAATGCCAAACCTTGGCCATCGGTTCACAGAAGGCGCTCAGCTTTGGGCAGAGGGAAAATACCGGAAAGCGATGGCGGTTTACCAGACGCTGTTGCACAGTGAAGCCTTGCCAGACGTGGCGCGCGCCATCCTGTGCGAATACCTCGCGCGCCTGCACGTGGGCTTGAACGACTTGACCACAGCGGAGGATTTCTTACGGCGCGCTGTTGCGCTGGATCCCGATGGCGTCGACCACCACGTGCACCTGGCAAATTGTCTATGCCTGGCCGGCCGGGACGAAGAGGCCTGGCAATTGATCCGGCGACTTTATCGCCGCCATCCCGAGCATCCCCTGGCCATTCATTATCTGGGCAAAATGCTCGATGACCGCGGTCAACACCGGAAAGGCCTGGTGCTGATGAAAAAGGCCGTTCATCTCGACCCCAACAACGAGCGCCTGCTGTCGGATCTGGCTTTCTCCTACATGCGGCAGGGAAACGCAGGCGCCGCCATGGTATGCAGCGAACAGGCGATGGTCCTCAATGCGAACGATCAGGTCGTGCGTTTCGTGCATGCTCTGGTCAGCACATGCGAGCGGCCGTCTCGTGCACGCCAGGAACGCCCGCAACTCGGCGTCACGCGCCGGCAGCGTAACCGCAAGACCTCACTGCGTGCAAACGCAAAGCGAGAAGTGAAATGAACGGCGAGGTTCTGTTTCCTCAAGCCGAGGCCTTCCTCGCTCAGCTTTTGCCGCAGAAGGAGGGGATGGTCGGCGCCCTGCTGGTTTCACCCGACGGCCTGCTCATCGCACATCAACTTCCCCCTTCGGACCATCTTGAAAAAATCGCTGCGATGTCCGCGGCATTGCATGCTTTGGGCAAAGAAATCGGCACCACGCTCGTTCTGGGTGAATATCGTGTGTTACGCGTGCATTTTCACCGTGGCGAGATTTATTTGATAAGCGCCGGGGCAGGCACCTTGGTCGTCATTGCCTCCTCGGAGCTGGCGCCGGCCTTTTTGGAAACACTCGCGCAACAAGCCGCGCAACAATTCGCCGCCAACGCGGCCGCTATGGCTTCATAAAGAATAACGCATTTCTTCCCATGGCAGCTCCTCCCCGGAAAAAATTCAAAATCGTCGTGGCCGGGCCCTTCTCCGCCGGAAAGTCGCAGTTTATCGCCACCGCCAGCGCTTTGCGCAGTTTCCGCACGGAAACGACCATCAGCGACGAGACCGCTTTTGAAAAACAGCACACCACGGTGGCCATGGATTTTGGCCGCGTAGATTACGACGGCAAGGCGCTTTATTTGTTCGGCACTCCCGGACAGGAACGCTTCGAGTTCATGTGGAAAATCCTGACTGTGGGGATGCACGGCCTGTTGATCATCGTCGATGCCACCGATCTGGCCGGCGCCAAAGACGCCGTCGCCATTGCCAATTATTATCAAGAACGCTACAATGTTCCCATCCTGGTTTGCGCGAACAAACAAGACCTCTCCTATGCGCGCACGCCGGACCAGATGTATGCCGCGCTGGATTTGCCGCGCACCATTCCTCTCCTGCCGCTGATTGCGCGCGATCCTCGCACGGTGCGCCTGGTCTGCAATCGTATTCTCAAGGAAACGGAAAATTGGCTGTATTGATTATACGGACCAGATTAGCCTTGAGGAATCTGATTGGCGATTATCCATCTACGATCGTAAATCGGAAGTCGCCAATAGGAAATCAACGATCCTTGCAGTTCCTCACTGTACGGTCCCTGCAAAAGCGATGCAAGGCGCTTCCAGGTCACATGTCATGCAGGAGGCAACTTTTTCAGCACAAGCACCTTTCTCAATATGAAAAAGATCCTTACAGGATGACATGATGAAGTTATTTGCCGTGCTAATTCCGTCAACCAGGGTCGAAGCTGAACAGTTGCACTTTAACTTTATCTACAAACATGCCTCCCGTTAATTCAATGCACGCTTGGGTCGAAGCAACGCTGGCGCGGATGTCGCTCGCCGAACAAGTTGGCCAGATGCTGATCGCCGATTTTCCCGCAGTGTTTACGCACCGCGAGCATGAGAACTGGCGGCGCATACGGTCACTGATCCAGGAACAACGAATTGGCGGGATCAACCTTGCAGGAGGAAGCATTTTTGAGATCGCCTGTCTCACCAACGAGCTGCAGCAACTCTCGCCGGTCCCCTTGCTGGTCAATGCCGACGTGGAAACAGGCGCCGGCTTCGGAAATCCGTGGCGCCGCGCGTGCGGCCGTTCGCCGGAATTGCCGGACTGTCTCACCGGCAGCGGCACGGTGCTGCCGCGCTTCATGGCCATTGGCGCCACGCGCAATCCGGAATACGCTTTTCAGGCAGGTCAAACTGTGGGCCAGGAATGCCGGGCCATTGGTATTCATTGGATCAATTCGCCCATGGTGGACGTCAACACACATGCGCGCAACCCCATCGTCAACGTCCGCGCTTTCGCCGATGATGCCGAGCTCGTGGCGCGCATGGGCGCCGCTTTTGTCAAAGGATGTCAAGCGGCAGGAGTGATGGCGACCTTGAAACACTTTCCAGGCCATGGCGATACGGCGGAGGACACGCATGCACAGCTTCCACACCTGCCATTCGATCGTGATCGTTTGCGCCGCCTCGAGTTGATCCCATTTCAGGCTGGCATCAGCGCCGGCGCGAAAGTAGTGATGACGGCACATCTCGCTCTCCCACAAATCGATCCCTCGCAGATGCCTGCGACGCTCTCCCGGCCTCTGCTCACAGATTTATTGCGCCATGAGCTGGGATTCAATGGCTTGATCATGACCGATGCCTTGACCATGCAAGCCATCACCGATCACTATGATCCGGGCGAAGCAACTTTGTTGGCCGCTCGCGCCGGTGCAGACTTATTACTGCTTCCGGCCGACATGGCGCGGGCGCATGCACGCCTGGTCGAAGCCGTGACCGGCAACGAGCTGCCGGCAGCGCAAGTGCGCGAGAGTGTGGTCCGCATTCTCACCGCCAAAGCGGAATTGGGTTTGCATTCCGACCGTATCGTGGCGCTCGATCGGATTCGCGAGGTGGTCAATCGGCCGGAGGCGCAGCGGCTTGCCGAGCGCGTGGCGGAAGACGCAATTACCTTGCTCGATCATGACGGTCGCGTGTTGCCGCTTCGCCATGTGCAATCAGCCAAGGTGCTCGCCCTCATCATTTCAAGCCATTCGGACTCGGCGGAAGGAGAGTACTTCGCCGAGGTGCTCATGGGGGGAGACCCCCAGCTCGAATGGCTGCGCTGGAATGACGGCGAGGCCGCGGACATTTTGGAGCGAGTGCGGCGTCGCCTGCCAGTTTGCGATCTCGTCCTCTTGGCCATGTATCTCACGGTCGGGGCCTGGAAAGGTCCAATGCGTTTGCCGGAGGCTATGCCGCAATTGCTGCGACATATCAGCGCGCATCAATTGCCGGTGGTGGCAATTTCATTTGGAGATCCCTATGTTTTTGCAGATTTGCCTAAAATGTCTGCGAGCCTCTGCGCGTATGGTAGTGGCAGATTAATGGAAGGAGCCGTGGCGCGCGCGTTGAGGGGTGAAAGTACAATTCAGGGCAAATTGCCGGTCACGATTTCAGCGCGCCATCGCTTCGGAGCTGGCTTGAGGTTCAGGCGTTGAATACGGTTGGATGCTTCAGGGTTCGTCCATAAGCTTTGGCTCACGGAAGCGAAATCTCATGGAAAAACGATTTTCTTCGTTCAATTCCGTGAGCTGTTCCGATTCCATGAGCATGAACTTTGCTGCTCAAAGAGATTCCATTTTCAGCTCGTAAGAGCCTTGAGGCTCGCAATGGCCCTTCAGCCCGGAAGGCCCTTCCGGGCGGTTGGAAAATTAGGATAGTGTCTTAATAGCTGCTGCAAAGTCCTTTCGGGTGGCCCACAAGATCACGCTGTAGTTGCTGGCGGGTGTGTTTATCCACTTTTGCGTCAGCGCCGATAAACTCCAAGCCTTCACACCGAAACCAGGTCGGTGGATTTGAACAACCTTGTGCTCTCAAAACCGGCTTTGGCGTCCGTGCCGTTGATCGCCCCATATGGCAGGGCCCAATTGACGCCGGTCAGGCGCATGTCGCGCGTGGCTTGCATTTCATCCCAGCTCACCCGAAGGGCCTTTCGGCCGGGAGCTCATACGCTTGCACCCGCTAAAGCGCAGGCCAGCGATCATTGACCGGCGTGCCGCTATTGGTTGCGCATCAAAATACCTCGCCCCGAAACAATCCCTATTCGCATCGTACTCATATATCCGTTAGTGCATAAAAAATCGTCACCGCTGGCATGGCATTCGCCCCGAGCGCGATTTTGCCCTGGCGTAAAATCTTTTCCGCCGTATTTCTTCGTGACACCAACAACAAGCCATTGTTCGCCACGCCGCGACCCACCCAATGTTCCACGACTTGTGTAATATCGACTTCCACCAATTCGATCCCCGTTTTCTCACGGCGAATTCTCACCGTAACGGGATACGCGTTATAGGCGAGATCTGCTTGCGGCGAGCTTTTGCTTGGGGCAGAGACCAACGCCTCGAGCATGTTGAGCGCTCCGGCGTCTGTCGCGAGCACATCCACCTCAAAAGCCAGCACGGCATAAACGATATTGATTTTCTCCGGAGCCGCTTTGTCGAAATCAGGCAGATCGAATTCAAAATGCAGTTGAAAATCGTCATTGGCGAGCATTTGGGTCGCTGCTTTGACGTTATCAATCGTCACTTTCTGCGCCCGGCTCGTTGCCGGACTGAAAAGGAGCGCGGCCAAATTGAGTGCGAGAAACAAATTCACCAAGGTTCTCATGTTGGGCCTTCCTTATCTTTAAACTAAACGCATTTCGAATTTAGATTTGCAGTCATTGCATCAACACCAGACGTCGCGTTTGTGTGAAGCTGGCGTTGCTGTCCAAGCCTTGCGCTTGCAAGCGATACACATAGATACCGGAGCTTACAGCAAATCCCTGTTCGTTTCTGCCATCCCAGCTCCATTCACTTCGACCACTTTCGAATAGCTGTTGTGAGACCAATTGGCGCACCAAATGGCCGTTGAGATCATAAATTGCCAATGACACGATTGCCCTCTCCGGTAAAGCAAATTGAATCTTGGTCGAAGGATTGAAAGGATTGGGAAAATTCTGAGCGAGCACAAAGCTCGACGGATTTGGGGCTATCGGTTCATTTGGGGCTGGTGGTTCTTTGCCAGTACTGCCGCCGGGGCCGGCGTTGGAGTTGTGGCTGGCTTGTGGTGAAGAGACATTGATCGGCCCGCTAACAGATTGGTTGCGCCAATATTGCCCGGTGGCGACCAACGTATTCGCGGTCGAGTTCAACACATCGGCGCCAATGCCGATGTTGTTGCCATCATAAAAGTTGTTCCATTTTTGCGCCATGAAATTGTTGCCGGAAGTCAAATAATAGATGATCATGCCGATGGCCGTATTGTAGTTTGGGCTGCCGGAGGTATAGCCAAAATTATTCCACTTGAGATTGCTGGGCTGGCTTTGTTCAAGAAAGAGGCCGAACTCATTGGCATAAAGATCATTGTCGTGAATGTCAGCGGAAGACCCGGTCTGCAAGCGAACACCGTATTGGCAATTGTGAATGTAGTTTTTGTAAATCTGCACGGTCGAGCTCGAGACCAGGATGCCGGCGTTGGCGCTGCTATTGGA
>JBOHQX010000174.1:0-21865 GCA_050732395.1 bacterium | reverse complement strand
TTCCATTTCCGTGGGCGTATTTTTTAAATTTCATTCTATGTCTGATTCTTTAGGCGTTCAACGCTTCGCGCAATTCGCGCACAAAGGCGGCGATCTTCTCGTGCCCGCCCGGCCGTCCCCACCATTTTTCAATCACATGCAATAACGCACTGCCCGCGATCACCCCGGCGCAATGCTGCGCCAACTGTGCGGCATCTTTTCCGGAAGCAACGCCAAAACCGACCAGCACCGGATGGCGAGATTGAGCGCGAAGGCGCGAAAGAAAGTCTCCGGCCTGCGCCGCAAGATTCGCTCGGGCGCCGGTGACGCCGGTGACGGACACGGCGTAAATAAAACTCGTGGTCAATTCGTCGATCAATCTGATTCTTTCCGTCGAAGTATTGGGAGAGATCATATAAACCAGACTGATGCCGGCGGACAAAGCGATTTCCCGCAATGGCAGGCTCTCCTCCGGGGGCAAATCAGGAATGATCAGCCCTTGCACCCCCGACTGCGCCGCTGAGGCAACAAATGCTTTGAGGCCGAATTTGAAAATGGGATTGAAATAGCCCATCAAAATAACCGGCGCGCGCACAACAGGCGCGGCGGCGCGCGCCATATCCAGAACCTTGTGCATGGTCACACCGTTCTCCAACGCACGCTGGCAGCTACGTTGAATCGTCGGCCCGTCAGCCAGTGGATCGGAAAACGGTACGCCCAGCTCGATCAAGTCCGCGCCATTCTGATCCAGCAGGCGCAGCAATTCGGACGTCGCTTCGAGCTCGGGGAAGCCTGCGGTAATGTAGAGCGAGAGTAGCGAGCGCTGCTTTTGATCGCTTTTGATTTTTTGTGTGAGGGGCAGTTCCACTTCGTTCTCTCTTCAGCACGTTGCTAAGAATTTCGTAGGCCGCTCTGTACGACTTCGACGTCCTTATCTCCCCGCCCGGAAAGGCAGACGACAAGAACTTGATCTCCTTGCAACCTTCCCCGCCATTTCCACAAGTATGCAATCGCATGGGCGCTTTCCAGCGCGGGTAAAATGCCTTCGAGCCTGCATAAGTTCGACACGGCGGCGAGGGCTTCGGCATCGGTGACGGCATCGTACCGCACGCGCCCGGTTTCTTTCAGAAAGGCATGCTCCGGGCCGACGCCGGGGTAGTCCAGCCCGGCGGAAATAGAATGCGCCTCCACAATCTGGCCGTCTTCGTCTTGCAGCAAATAGCTCATCGCTCCGTGCAACGCGCCGAGGCTGCCGCATGAAAGCGTGGCCGCGTGTTTGGCCGAATCCAGCCCGTGTCCGGCAGCTTCGATGCCGAAAAGCTGAACGTCTTGATCATTCAAAAAAGGATGAAACATGCCGATCGCGTTACTGCCGCCGCCGACGCACGCGAGGACACGATCCGGCAGCTTCCCGGCTTGCGCGAGAATTTGTCGCCGGGTTTCTTCGCCGATAATGGATTGAAAATCGCGCACCATCATCGGATAGGGGTGCGGACCGACGCACGAACCGATCAAATAAAATGTATCGTGCACGTTCGTGACCCAATCGCGGATGGTTTCGTTGATCGCGTCCTTCAACGTCCGGCTGCCGCTGGCGACGGGCACGACTTCTGCGCCGAGCAAGTGCATGCGAAACACATTGAGACGCTGGCGCTTGGTGTCCTCTTCGCCCATGTAAATCACGCACGGCAGGCCGTAGCGCGCGCAGACCGTTGCGGTCGCCACACCGTGCTGCCCCGCGCCGGTTTCGGCAATGATGCGGCGCTTGCCCATTCTTTGCGCCAATAGAATCTGTCCCAGCGCATTGTTGATCTTGTGTGCGCCGGTATGTGTCAAATCTTCGCGCTTCAAATAGATGCGGCCGCCGATCTCCGCCGACAAACGCGGCGCATATGTCAGGGGCGTGGGCCGGCCTGCATATTCACATAGGGACGTCTGCAGTTGTTGTGAAAAGGCCGGGTCGGATTGTGCAGCTTGATAGGCATGCGCCAATTCTTCCAGGGCCGGAATGAGCACCTCCGGCACAAAGCGCCCGCCAAAAGAATAAGGTTTGCCTGCAGGAGTGAATTTGCCGCGTGCGTCGGGGTAGCGTGAATAGTCCAATGATGCGTCCATATAAATTGAAGACACAAAATCCGTACGAAAAAATTGAGCATTTAACTTGACAATGTTAAGTTGAAACCATCTAACCGCAAAGGTCGCCAAGCATGCGCAAAGTTCGCTTGGGTACATATCCCACGTTGCGTGCTTAGCGTCTTCTTTGCGCTCTTTGTGGTTAAGTTAATACTGTCAAGTCAAAAGTTTGCCTGAAGTGGTTTTGCCGATCGGTGAAATATCTGAATTGTTACCCCTGGGCAATGCAGCACCATGATTCCGCTTCATGCCCTAAATGAAGCCTCCACGCATCCGCGAGTGAGCTTCGGGAAGCGCTCTTATCACTGCGAAAAACGCGCGCATCTTCTCATGATCTTTGACGCCATACTCACTCTCGAGCGCGCTGGAAACGTCAAGCGCATCGGGCTGTGCCACGGCTACGGCAGCGGCGACGTTTTCGGCCGACACGCCTCCCGCCAATACCGTCATTTTCAAATCGCGCAATTGCCGGCAGAAGTTCCAATCGGATCTTTCGCCCGTCCCGCCGTATGCACCCGGCCTGCCGCCGTCTACTAAAAATGCTGCTGCGGGAAAATTCGCCAATACGTTTGTTGGGTAATCCGAAGCTGAGCGCAAGACTTTGATCACGGGCAAGGGTGATTCCTCACACAACCCCGGCTCTTCCTCGCCGCACAATTGCACGTGCGTGAGCTGCGCAAGCCGGGCAGTGAATAACAGCGATTCGGGGTCGGGATTGACAAACACGCCGACGCGCGCCACTGCCGGTGGCATATGTTCGCCAATAAGCCTCACGGTATCGGCATCCACGCAGCGCGGGCTCTTGGGATAGAACACAAATCCAAGGGCCGACGCGCCCAGATCCGCCGCCAACAAAGCGTCGTCCAAGCGCGTTATACCACAAATTTTCACGGGCAGCACAGGCGGGAGACTCCTTTCAACGGCTGCAAAGCGGCCCCGGGATCGGGCTGGCGCATGAGCTGCGTGCCCACCAAAATCGCATCGACGCCGGCATCACGCAGATGTTCGACCTCGACGCGTTGTTGAATGCCGGATTCGGCCACGCGCACGGCCGTCGGGGGAATCATCGGCAGGAGCCGCAGCGAAGTTTGCAATGAGATTTGAAACGTGCGCAGGTCACGATTGTTCACGCCAATGATCTTTGCGCCTTGTGCCAGCGCGAGGTCCAGCTCTTTTTCATCATGGATTTCGATTAAGGCATGCATGCCGAGCGCGTGCGCCTCCCGCTGCAATTGCGCCAATGCCCCGCCCTCGAGCGCGGTGGCGATCAACAAGATCGCATCCGCACCATGGGCACGCGCCATTAGAATCTGATAGGCGTCGACAATAAAATCCTTGCAGAGCAGTGGCAACACGCAAGCGCGGCGCGCGCTTTGCAAATTGGCAAACGAGCCTTGAAAAAAGTTTTCATCGGTCAACACGGAAAGCGCCGCCGCGCCGTTGCGCGCATAGCCGGTCGCAATTTTTCCAGCATCAAAATCTTCCCGCAAAACGCCGGAGGACGGCGAGGCTTTTTTCATTTCGGCGATGATGGCGACGTCGTTTCCCGACCGCAAGGCTGCAGCGAAATCGTGCGCAGGCGGCATCTCGTGCACGGTGCGTTCCAAGCGGTGGGACGGCGTCTTTGTTTTGGCCGCACGAACTTCTTCGCGCTTGTGGGCGAGAATGCGTTCGAAAACGTCGCCCGTGAAATCGCGCTGGGCGTTGTGCGCCATCGTCTTGCTGTGCGGCATACGACGCCCCTTCAATCCCGCCCGGCGCCACGCGCAGGCACGGTCGAAGCATGGCTCATTTTCCGCAGCGCTTCCAGTTTGCTCAGCGCCGCGCCGGAGGCCAGGCTGTATTCGGCAAGCTTCACGCCTTCTTTTAGATGATTCACTGCGCCAGCCACCAGAAGTCCGCAGGCGGCGTTGGCGACGACGATGTCGCGTGGCGCGCCGCGTTCGCCCTGTAAAATGCGCAATGCGATTTGAGCGTTCTGCACGGGGGCGCCGCCATAAATGCCATCGGTGCAACGCTGCAATCCGAAGTCTTCCGGTGTCAACGCGCGCTCCGAAATTCTTCCTTTCATCAATTCTACCGTGAGCGTGCGGCCGTGAATGGAAACTTCATCCAAGCCTTCGTCGCTATGCACCAGCAGCGCCTGCTCCGTGCCGAGCTCTGCCAGCACTTCCGCGAGCATCGTGGTCAAACGCCGATCGAACACGCCGATCATTTGCCTTCGCACGCCGGCGGGGTTGGTGATCGGGCCCAAAATATTGAAAATGGTGCGCATGCCGATCTCGCGGCGCGGCGCGACCGCGTGCTTCATGGCCGGATGCAGCCTCGGCGCGAACAGAAACGCGATGCCCAGCTCGTCCAGGCAACGCCCCATTTGCTCAGCATCTAAATCGATATTCAGGCCCAATTCCTTCAACACGTCCGCGCTGCCGCAGCCGCTGGAAACGGAATAGCTGCCATGTTTGGCCACCGGCACGCCTGCACCCGCGACGACGAAAGCAGCCACGGTGGAAATGTTGAATGTGCCCTTGCCGTCGCCGCCGGTGCCGCAAATGTCGATTGCATTCTGATGTCTGGTGGAAACCACGGTCGCGCGCTCGCGCATCGCTTGCGCAAAGCCCGTGATCTCGGATACGCGCTCGCCCTTCATGCGCAAAGCCGCGAGAAACGCTCCGATTTGTGCCGGCGTGGCTTCTCCGTTCATGATTTCCTGCATGACCGCATAAGCCTCGCTCCGCGTCAAATCGGCGCGCTCGACAACTTGTCGAATTGCTTGTTGAATCATACTCCTACCCGCAACTGGTGTGAGTTCCTGTTTGGTATTTTCCGGACGAGCTTCGGCCTGAACAGGCAAATCCTGAAGGCTCGCGCTCCCGCGCCCGCGGAGATCCTGCTCCCGAGGGTGGGCCTGTCCGGGGTTTGAAGGTGAAGCTTCAACGTGCGGCGTTGCAGATGCAGCTGCGGTGCGAAGTTGTGATGCCGGTGCGAAAGAGGAAACGAGATCGCCACACAGGTGTAAAAAATTTTTGAGCAGAATTTTGCCGCTCGTGGTCATGATCGATTCCGGATGGAATTGCACGCCTTCCGCCAACAGCTCGCGATGGCGCAATCCCATGATCAGGCCGGTTTCGGTACGGGCGGTGATTTCCAGACACGCCGGCAAGCTGCCTTCTTCCACGATCAATGAGTGGTACCGCGTGGCCAGCAGGGGATTCGCTGCACCTCGGAACAGATTGCGACCGTCATGATGAATCGCGGAAGTTTTGCCGTGCATCAACTCCGGCGCGCGCACGACCTTGCCGCCGAAGGCCATGCCCAGCGCTTGATGGCCCAGGCATACGCCAAGAATCGGAATTTTTCCGGCAAATTCGTGAATGGCGTCGAGCGTAATGCCGGCATCTTCGGGCCGTCCTGGCCCGGGCGAAATCACGATTCCACGTGGTTGCAGCTCGCGGATGCCGTTGCAATCAATGGCGTCATTGCGAAAAACAAGAACCTCCGCCCCAATCTCGCCGAAATATTGCACGAGATTGTAGGTGAAGGAATCGAAATTGTCGATGAGGACTAGCATGGCTGCCCGGTTTATTTGTTAAAAGGTTGTTAGTGGTTAGTGGTCAGTTGTTAGTGCTGTGCTGACTACTGACCACCGACCACTAACCACTATCCACTATCCACTGACTACCAACCACCACCTACAATCCTCTTTCCGCCAAATCGATCGCGCTCCACATCGCGCGAGCTTTTTCGATGGTTTCCTGGTATTCTTTGCCCGGATCGGAATCGGCGACAATTCCGGCGCCGGCCTGGAAATAGGCTTTATCGCCGTGCGTCCAGATCGTGCGAATGGTGATGCAGGTGTCGAGATTGCCGGAAAAATCCAGATAACCGACGGCGCCGGCGTACGGCCCGCGGTGCTCAGGCTCGAGCTCGTCGATGATCTCCATGGCGCGGATCTTCGGCGCGCCGCTGACGGTGCCTGCGGGAAAGCACGCACGCAATGCATCAATGGCATCCCGTCCTTCCCGCAATTTGCCCTGCACGTTTGAGACGAGATGCATGACGTGGGAATAGCGTTCGGTGGCCATGAGCGTGTCGACCTGCACCGACCCGTATTCGCACACCCGGCCGAGGTCGTTGCGGCCGAGATCGACGAGCATCAAATGCTCGGCACGTTCTTTGGCATCCGCCTGCAGCTCGCGTTCGAGCGCCTCGTCCTCTGCGGCGTGCACGCCTCGCCGCCGCGTGCCGGCGATCGGCCGTACTTGCGCGAGACGATTCTCCACGCGCAGGAGCATTTCCGGCGAAGAGCCGATCAGGCAAACCTCGCCGTGCTTGAAAAAATAAAGATACGGCGAAGGGTTGATCAAGCGCAGCGCGCGATAAATCTGAAAGGGATCAACGCGCAAGGGCCCGTGAAAGCGCTGGGACAGCACGGCTTGAAGAATATCACCCGCGGCAATGTATTCTTTTGCGCGCAGCACCGCCGCAGTATATTGCTCGCGTGTCCAATGATATCTCGGTTCCGCCGGCCCTGCGGGAGTGGGCGGATCGGCTGTGCCCGTGAATTGGCGCAAATGCCGCTCCAGGCCGGCTAGTTTCTCTACCGCTTCCTCGTATCTCCGCTTTAAATTCAATTCGCCTTCATCAATGAAGACATTCGTTATGAGCCAGATTTGTTGGCGAGGATGATCGAAAGCAAGGATGGTGTCATACAGGCCGAAGGCGGCGTCCAGGGGTGCCGGCACGCCCGCATGCGCATGAGCGCTTGCTTCGCGCTCGGGCAAACGCTCGAGGTCGCGTGCGGCGTCGTATCCGAAATACCCGACCAGGCCGCCAGCGAAACGCGGCAGGCGTTCTTTTGAGCCCAGGCGAAACTGCTTGCGCTCGTTTTGCAGATAAGAAAAAATATCTTGTGTCAGAGTTTTGCGCTCGCCGTTGCGGACAATCTCGAGCGTGGGCCGGCGATAGTTGACGTGCCAGCGCGGATCGAATCCCAAAAAAGAAAAACGCGCCAACTTCTCTCCGCCTTCCACACTTTCCAACAAAAAAGAGTGGGTCGCGTTTGCTGCCAGCCGCAAAAAGGCGGACACCGGAGTCACGGTGTCGGCGGCGACCGAGGCGCTCAGCGGAACAACGTTGCCAATACGGGCAGCCTGGGTGAAGGCATCAAAGGTCATCAAGGGCGCAAGGATCATGGGATCCCCGCACTGCGGCTGCGAAGCTTGGGTTGCGCAAAAGAGCGCGTTAGATTTTTGCAATGCACGTGTCCGCCTCCGGTTTCGCTCAAAACAAAAACCCCACCGGCAAGGCCATGGTGGGGTTTGAATTCAATCTGAGTTTACGCGAGACTTACATGCAATCGATCAAGCTCCACCATGACCGCAGAAGAGAATATGCCAATAGCGCCACCACGAGCATAGCGGCGACTCCATCGGCATGTTCCAAGGTCTGTTATGGAGCTCAAGGGACATTATTTACCTTATTAATTTTGATCGCGGCGAATATAGATAAGCATGCTTTCAGAGTCAAGCAATTTTTGGCGAAGCACAAAAATACCAGCACTCGACCCGGCCGGAACCTGTCATTTGTTCTCCGTTTGGGAGCCATCCGGGCCGGTATTCGTGCTGACGGAATCGAAACCCGGCTCTTCAATCCGCGGGGCGCCAAAGGAGGTGAGCAACAACACGGCCATCCCGGTGGTAATGGCGACGTCGGCAACGTTGAAAATCGCGGAGCGAAAATCACCGATACCGATATTCAGAAAATCGATGACGCGGCCTTCGCGAAAGATGCGATCGATTAAATTGCCGATGCCCCCGGCGAAAATCAGGTTCAGCGCCAGGAGATGAAAGCTGTTTTTGATATCGGCGCGCACAATGTAAAACAATAAAGCCGTCAAGCATACGCTGGTACCCACCACAAAAAGTGCCATGCGCCAGTGCTCGGGCCATTGTGCGCCCAGACTGAACGCGACACCGGGATTTTCGGCGTAGTGCAAACGCAGTACGTCCGAAAAAAAAGACTGCGGGCCACGATGCGCAAGCATGGTTTTCGCATAGTGCTTGGACATCTGATCACAGCCGACACAGGTGATCACCAACATGCATAGAACAAGATATTTCGTTTGAGAACGCATAGGAAGCAGGGGTTGTTATTGTTCCATTACCTGCAAATAAAGCCTTGAGCAATCAGCAGGGGAATTATGATATAAACCACCGAATCGCGTACGAGATAAAACAAAAAAATTGCGGCGACGATTTTCCAGCCCTTCTGCCGGACGAAGGCTCTTAGGCCCTGCTCGCGCAGCAAAGCGGTCCACTCTTGAATCACAGGTGGCTTGAAGAACTTTTTGAGGTTCATAGCTTCTTTTGAACTTTCCTGATGACGATGGCTTTGATCAAAGATTTTCGTAATAGGCTTGCCGCGACGGGCAATCCGGTGCGAGCGAGCACTCCGGGCACTTCGGCCTGCGCGCCTGACAGATTTGGCGGCCATGCAGAATCAGCCGATGCGCGAAAATGGTCCAGTCTTTCCTGGGAACGATTGCCATCAAATCCTGCTCGATCTTTTCCGGTTGCGTTTGTTGCGTGAAGCCCATACGCTGCGCCAGCCGTTGCACGTGCGTGTCGACCACGACGCCCTCATTTTTCCCGAAGGCATTCCCCAACACGACGTTGGCGGTCTTGCGCCCCACGCCGGGTAAGATCACCAGTTTTTCCATCGTCTGCGGCACTTCCCCACCGTGCTCTTGCACGAGTGTCTGCGCGCAACGCAGCAGGTTTTTCGTTTTGTTGCGAAAAAAACCGGTACGATGAATCATCACCTCCAGCTCGGAAGGCACGGCGACTGCCAATGTTCTGGCATTTGGATATTTTTCGAACAGGGCGGGTGTGACCGCATTTACGGTTTTGTCGGTCGATTGCGCCGAGAGGATGGTCGCGATCAACAATTCATAGGGATTGCGAAAGTGCAGTGCTATGCTGGCTTCGGGATAGAGCTCGGCCAGGCCGCGCAAAATCCGCTGCCGCCGCAAAGCTTCAGTTTGCGCGCGCTGGGTATTCATTGCACCGCCAAGTCCCCGATAAAAAATGAAATGCGCACGTTCAAGCGCGCGGCCGCGGTATCGTAGTCCATGGATTTGTAGACTTTGTTCAATCCCAGGCCGTCGTCCTTGCGGCCGAAAACCTTGAAATCGCCCACAAACGCATTGGCTTGAATCATATAAGGCAAATTCTTCGGCAGAACCAGCATGACGTCACCGATGAAACCGGAGAGGGTGAGATAGCGATCGCCGTTTTTGATGGCGACGTTTGATAAATCGATGTTGAAATCGCCGATGAACGTCGTCACCGTGCCGCCGCGGAAGTCTTCACTCTGCAAACGGAAGTTGACGTCGCCAATGAATCGATTTTCCGTGATCGCATCGGTCACGTATCCCGTGGCGGCCGGACTCTGCCATGTGGTGGCAGCGGTAGGAATGACGGTAGTCTCTTGCGTGGCGCGGGAAGTACGCGACAGAATCATGCGCGCGCCGATAAAGATGAAGATCAGCGGCCAGAAACGACTGAGGAGCTCACCGAAGTCCAGCAGGTTCATTTGGTCGAGAAGCAGCAGCGCACCGAGCGCAACCAGAATCAAGCCCCAGAATTTTCGGCCGCGCGCAAGAGAGGGCGAACGCGCACCTGGTTCGGTTGCTGCTGGCGGAGGCGGTGTGGCCGCGCTCGTTTGATTTTGTTCGTCAGGGTTTTGCGGCATAATTCAATCCGGTTCCATAAGTTGCGTCAGCATCGGCTCGATTGTGTACGCAAAAAATGTATTTCGGATTCCGCGCAATTCAGGCATGTCATTCAACCGGCATACCTTTACCTCTTTGCGCTGAACCACTTCGCCATATCCTTTACACCTCTCGTGTTCAACACCTCTTTTTTTCGCAGCCAGCCTTTGCGCGCGATGCCGACGCCGTAGTAAATATCCTTGATGCCGTCGATCGCATGCGCGTCGGGATTGATGCTGATCAGCACGCCCTGGTCGCGCGCGTACCGGCAGTGGCGCCAATCCAGATCGAAACGATAGGGGCTCGCGTTGATTTCGATGCTCACGCCGAGGTCGGCTGCGGCGTCGATCACCTTCCGGTGATTGATGGGATACCCTTCGCGCTCCAGAATCAAGCGGCCGGTGGGATGGCCGAGAATGCGCACGGCCGGATGCTCCATGGCCTTGATCAATCTCTTGGTCGCCTGCTCCTCGGTCATATTCATGCTGCTGTGAATCGAGGCGACCACGAAGTCGAAGCTCGCCAGCACCTCGTCGGGATAGTCCAAGCGGCCATCGGGAAGAATGTCACACTCCGTGCCTTTGAATATACGAAAACCCTTCATTTCGGCGTTGAGCTTGTCGATCTCTTTATGCTGAGCTTTCACGCGCGCCGGCGGCAAGCCTCTGGCGTATGCCACTGACATGCTGTGATCCGATATGCCGAGATACTCGAAACCCAGCTTCTGGCAGGCTTGCGCCATTTCTTTAATGGAATTCGCACCGTCGCTATGTGTGGAGTGGCAATGCAACACGCCGCGCAAGTCTTCTTGAACAATTAAGCCGGGTATTTCCTTGGCCAGGGCGGCTTCAATTTCGCCCATGTCTTCGCGCAATTCCGGGGGAATGAACTGCATCCCCAGGGTCGCATAAATCGCCGCCTCGTCTTTGCAGGGGATCAGTTTGTCATTCTTGAACAGGCCGTGCTCGCTCACTTTGATGCCCATTTTCTGCGCCAGGCCACGCACGGCGATGTTGTGCTCGGCGGAGCCGGTGAAATGATGCAACAGGTAAGGAAATTGCAGATCCTGCAACAGCCGCAAGTCCGCGGGAATGCCGCTGGTCAGCAGCACGCTGCTCTTGGTGTCGCCTTTCGCGACCACGCTTTGCACGCCCGGCAGGCGCGAGAAAAAGTCCATGATTTCCGCGCGATCTTTATCCTTGCAGCTCGCCACGATGTCGATATCTTTGATGGTTTCCTTGTGCCGGCGCAAACTGCCCGCCAATTCCGCACGAATGGTTTTGGGATGGTTTTTGACGGCCTCGAATAAGGGTTGTGCGGCTTCATGAGCCTTGTGAAACAGATGTCGCCCGGAAAACTGGCGTACTTGCGCAATGCCCTCCAAAATCTTTTGCTGGCTCTTTGCGCCAAATCCTTCGAGACGGCTGAGCTTATCAGCCTTGCATGCGGCTTCCAGCGCGTCAATGGAATCGATGCCCAGCTCATCGTAAAGCTTGCGCGCCTTCTTCGGGCCAAATCCGGGAATACGCAACAAATCCATGAAGCCCGCCGGGAATGTTTTGCGCAGGTCCTCATAATATTTCAGGTGGCCGGTCGTGACGAGCTCGGCAATTTTCAGGGAAATGGCCTCACCCACTCCTTTGATTTCGCGCAGGCGGTTTTCCGTGACCAGTTCGTGCAAGTCCGCCGTCACACCGCGCAGAGCTCTGGCCGCATTGCCATACGCGCGCGTCTTGAACGGATTCTCGCCTTTCAGCTCGAGCAACGTGCCGATTTCGTCGAGAATATCAGCGACTTGATTCTTGTCCATCCACCGCTCCTCCTTCACGCCAAATACAATTCCCTGCCCAATTTCAGATGCGGCGGGAGTTTGTGCGCCAGCTCTTCCGCCGTCATCGCGAACAGCGGGCTGATTTCGATCTTGGCTATCGGCCAGCCGCTGTCATCGCGCGCCACGGACACGCCCGCTTTTTCGAGCCAGTCCGCATAAAAATGGCTCATATCGCGCCGTGCCGTGAGCGGGGAATCCAGGCCCGAGTAGTTTTTGATCGGGCTGAATTCCTTGAAACGTTCGACTTCCAAAAGCACGCAAGCTTTGGCGTCACCGAGGGCATCAAACACGAAAGTTTCAAATTTGTATCCGTTGGGCTCATTCGGCTGAACCAGCTCACCGTGGTCATTCAAGCAGGGAATTTGTTTGTGCGCAAGATGCCAGGGCAGCTTTGCACCGGCTTCCAATTCGTGTTCGATAAAACCGGTACGAAACATGTGCAATGCCACATTGCCGGCATTGTATTGCAATGAACCATCGGGATTGCGCGCCTCTTTGTCCTGATCGCTCATGTCGCTGTATTCGATGACGGCCAGTTTACCATTTTTCTTGCCAATGACGCCGACTTTTTCAAAGGGATCGCGCTTGCCACACACTTTCGCGCTCATATCGGCGCCGGCCGCGACGTGAAAGCCGATGAACAGCGGATCGCACATATTGACCAGCACGTTGTCGACCTGGAAATAAAAAATCTCGGCAATGCCGCGCTTGCGCATATCTGCGAGCGCGCCGCTTTTGCCCAAAGCTGTGAGCACGCCACCGTGGCCGTCGGGGTTCATGAAAATGTGATCCGCCGCGTCCATTATGATCTTGCCTTGCACATCGATCGCAGGTATCATACCCTGTATAAAGAAAAAAACATTACGCGGATTCAGGCCGAAGTAACGATGTTTCTCAAAAAAACCGCGCGTGTCGGCGTCGTTCGCCACGCTGGTCATGATATACCAAGGTATCACCGCGCGATATTTCTGCGACATGGCCAACAGCTTTTCGGCATGTAGTTGGAACAGGCTCTTCTTGCTCAACGGGCCGATGGCATAAACGCCCTTGGGGCCATCGAAGCCCAGGCGCGAGCCCTGCCCGCCGGCGACGAGCAGAGCCGCAACTTTGCCGCCCCGCAACAGCTCCTCGCCGCGTGTTATCATCTCACGGCATTGCCGCGGTTGTTCTTGCTGCTCCCTCAAACTGATCATCTCCGGTGGTTCGAGCGCAATCTCATGAGTAGAAGGCTCCGCTAAAACCAGATGCTGATGAAGATGAGCCACCAGCTTGAAGTCGATCATGGCAACTTGCTGCAGCAATTGTTGCCGCGAAGCATTGGATAGGCGGTCCCAATAGCGAAAAAGATGCTCCTGCCCCGCACTCCCGGCCACGCGCCTCAAGGATTCCAGGGCAGGTGCTTGGTTACCTGTCATTACGAAGTCTCATCCAAGTTGTTCGCCAAAATCGTGAAGAAATCTCACGAAAAAAGCGCAAAAATGCAACGTGTTTTTCGGCTAATAAAATCAATCAGGCGGGAAAGCAAAAAGCATCCTGTTCAGCCTGAACGGGCCAAAAAAGCGGGCTTTGAATGATGAAGAATTAGCTGCAGGTTCTTATTGGTTGAGGAAAAATGCTTCCTTGAATTTGAAAAAAGAAGCCTCTTCGTCTGCTCCTTCTTTCAAAAAGCAAGACGTTACGGGCACTCACTCGTTTTAAAACGCGATCAACGCGCCATGGTCGCCATCATGCTGGTTGCCGGTTTGTCCTGCGGTGGTGAAAGCTTCACTTGCGTGGTGACACTTCTCTTGCGGCTGGTCAGAACCGGTCCCGGCTTCAATCCGGCAAGCATGACTTGGATTTGTTGCATCAGATCGTCGCCTTTGTTCAAGGCTCTTTGAAAGTCTTGATTTTGAATCAAGCCTTCCATCGTGACCAGCTCTTGATGATACCGGCGCAGACGGTGTGCTTGAATGTCATAGCGATTCTGGTCGATGTACGTCTGTCGCGGAAGCAGTGCAAGCGTTTGCTCGAGCGTTTCGAGCTCTTGTACGAGCCATTGTACTTGCTGTTGGCTTTCCGCGGCGGCCTTCTTGCGCAGATTCATGAACGCCGTGCCGCAACTGTCGAGGCGTTCACAAATGCCATGGAGCGACCGATATGCGGTTTCCAGGCGGTTGTTGCGAATGTCCCTCCGGGCGATTTCGATGCCACGCCGAATTTCCGCCATTTGATAAATCAAATACTGATCTGCACCTTTGGACTCCAGCCGGCTGAACATCGTCTCCGCACGAGTGAGCTGCTCAGTCGGTGAAGTCTCACAGGCGCCCAGTGCCAGCACCAAGGGCAGCAATAAGCCACTTGGCAACCGGCGAGCGACGGCACAAAGTCTGGCTCGCATAGATTTTTCCTCCATACCGCATTTGGGGGTTTTCCTCCATTTTGCACCTACCTTCATTTTGCAGATGCAACAACTCCTGACTTCCAAGGGTATTTGTGGCCGAGGGGAGTTGGTACATCAAGAGCTCAAATGTGAAAACGTCACCGCACGGTTGGCTACCCGTCGCTTTAGTGGCAACCGCCGGTTTCAAAATTGATTGAAGGTGGAACCTCCGGGAACAACAACCTACCATGGTTACAACATCATGCGACAAAGCGATAAACTACGCACCCTCAGCATTTACTGATTTCGTTCGACTTGCGTCTAGCGGGCCGATGTGATCGCGAGTTTTTCGACACTTCGTCTGCATGAGCACAACGCACAGGTTATTAAGGTGGGATGGCAGCACTTCGGGCGAACATAGGCGAATTCCTTTCCGCCATTGACATGAAGCGGAACGACAATGGCTTGCGTCATCAAATCCTTTGTTGACTTCGTAACTTGGTTGGTCAAAAGCGGAACAAAGAGCGGCGTTACAGCAAATAGACTAGAAGATCAAGCCAGACAACGAGGGAAGTAGGGTGGAAAGCAGTGCTACGTCGCCTGAACGCAATTGGCCCGTCCAGGAGTAAATCGGGCTTGAAAATACAGAGTATTTCTGACCTACCGAAACAGTTTCAGCTTACTCTCGCCGCGCTTGATGACTGGCTAAATCGCGGGAGAGGTCATGGTTGAAAAACTTTCTAAAGTGGGCGAAATATAATAAACGATCAAACCAAATGCAAACGATTTGTTTCAATTTCTTAAAGTTTTTAAAGCTTTTCTTACGAGCGACGCCCCGGCAATGCCGCTCAAGCAGGCTGCCTGGTGCGGAGTTTCTGAGCAAGCCTCACGATGGTGGCGACGATCTCATCGACCAGCCGATCCGGGACACCGTCTTCATGCTGCGACTGCATGCGCATATCGCAAACTTCGTTGACATAGTCCACGACCACAAAGCGATCTTCCCGCGTGAGCGCAATCTCGGTTGAAAAAAAATCCAAACCGGAAATGCGCGCAATCTTTCTGATGATGTCTCTCATGGGTGAGAGATAAAACTCTTTTTCATCGCTGGGGTCGAGCTCGGCATAAATGTGGTTGACGTCGTTCCACCAAACCAAAAAGGTCTCTCCCAACACAAAATACGCTCGGAACCAGGCCCGGCGTTGATTCAATAAAACCGGCACAATCTTGCGCTGCAGCAAGTATTTTTGCCGGTTCTGGCTCATGCGCGCTTGAATGATATCGTTGAAGCTTTTGGCTTCGGTTACGACGCCCAGGCCGCCGCCGCCAACGGCCGGCTTGATGATGAACGGCTTGCCCAGATTCTCAAGCTCGTTGATTTCGATTTCAGGCTGGTGGCTGTAAGACGAGAGTATGATGGTATAAGGCACATTCAAGCCCGCAGTAATGAATTCCAAGTGCATCGTGGCCTTGTCGATCGCCCATTGCATGGCGGCGTAGCTGTTGATCACCCGGCAGCCCGCTTGTGCGACCAATTGGGACAATGGCAGGAATTCCTTGGCAGCGTCTGAGCCGCGGTCCAGATAGCATGCGAATTGCAGCGCGCCTGCACGGTAATCTGCCGTGGCCTTCTCCAGATTGACCGGATCGACGAGGTAAGAGGACATGCCCACCTGCGCACACGCGCGCTCCAGCGCATGCACAAAAGCGCGATCATACTCCCATTCCCACGCCAGGCCCAGATCAAATCGCTTGCAGCCCGAAGTTTTGGAAGAACCTGAAATCATGATACTAAAATATAGCAAAAAAAATGAAGCACACAACCCCAAACACATATTGCGCCGGAGGCTTGAGTTTTGTATGTTGGCCTCATGCGAGACCTTATTCCCTTTATGCTGCGCTGGCGCGAACGCGGCGATCAAATCGCGCTGGCAACCGTGACCAAGACCTGGGGCTCCTCTCCGCGCCCCGCCGGGGCGAAGATGGCCGTAAATGCAAGCGGCGAATTCACCGGCTCGGTCAGCGGCGGCTGCGTGGAAACGGCCGTGATCGAAGAGGCGATGAAAATTCTCGCGGCCGGAGAACCGAAATTGCTGCGCTTCGGCGTTTCAGACGAGCAAGCCTGGTCCGTGGGATTGACTTGCGGCGGCAGCATCGAAGTGTTCGTTGAGCGCATGCCCCTGTTGTCACCCGCACAGACTGCTTTGCCCGGCCATGATTTCATGAGGGCATGGCTGCAGGCTTTGGCAAAGGCGGAACCCATGGCCGTGGCGACTGTTCTGCGCGGAGAAGAGCATATCCTCGGCCGGCACATGTTGTTGAGCGCCGAGGGCACCATCCACAATGAATTCGATGATGAAGATTTGACGAGCCTCGTGCGCACGCGCGCGGCTTCATGGCTAGCCCGCGAGCACGCGGAAGTCGTTACCGCAGGCGAGAGGGAAGTTTTCGTCGAATCGATCTTACCGGCGCCCAAGCTCATCATCATCGGCGCCGTGCACGTCGCCGTCCCGCTCATTACGCTCGCGAAAACGCTGGAGTACCAGGTCATTCTCGTTGACCCGCGCGGCGCGTTTGCAACCGACGAGCGCTTTCCACACGTCGATCGACTCGTGCGGCAATGGCCCGATGAAGCTTTACAGGAAATCGGTATCGACGCCGGCACCTGCCTGGTCATCCTCACGCACGACGCCAAACTGGATGATCCGGCGTTGAAATTCGCGCTGCAACGCCAACCCGCCTACCTCGGCGTTCTCGGCAGCAAGCGGACGCATGAAAAAAGAATCAAAAGACTCAAGGCGGAGGGCATATCCGACGACCAGCTCGCGCGCGTCCATGCGCCGGTGGGATTGGAAATTGGTGCCAGCACTCCAGCAGAAATTGCGCTCAGCATCATGGCAGAGATTGTGGCGCGGCGGCGAGCGCCTTGAGCCACGGGTCAGGTACTCAAAGAATGAAATGAATATTGCTGCAATCATTCTTGCCGCCGGCACGTCTTCACGCATGCCGGGCCGAAACAAACTATTGTTGCCGTGGTCCGGCAAAACCGTAATCGAATGTACCGTCGATAGTCTGCTGCAATCCTCCGTGCATGAAATAATTGTCGTGCTCGGGTTTGAAGCGGAAAAAATACGAGCCGCAATGCGTGAGCGCAAGGTCAGCTTCGTCACGAATCCGGATTATGCGCAGGGCATGTCGACTTCGATTGTTGCGGGCGTAATGACGGTGTCGAACGAAGCGCAGGGAATATTGATTTCTCTGGGTGATCTGCCCCTGGTGACGGCCTCTGATCTTGGTCTGCTCATTTCTGCCTTTGAACAAGCGCCTCGAGCCACGATCGTCGTGCCGGTGTTTCAAGGACAGCGCGGCAACCCGGTGATCTTTCATGCCCGTCACAAGGCGGAGATGCTGGAGCTGCGCGGCGATATCGGCTGCAAATCCCTCCTCACGCGCCATTCACGACGAGTCGTCGAAGTTGAGATGGCGAATGATCACGTGGTGCGCGATCTAGATACACCCGAAGCATTTGCCGCGCTCAGCGGTTATGCTCAACATCAAATTCCAATCGGCGGCTGAACATGGAAACCAAAATGACCAAAACGCGCAAATATCGCGCGGACATGAACGAGAAGATTTTGAACTCCGGCTTCAAAGATTTTCAGAAATTCTTTGCGTTGGACAACAAAGCCTACCTCGACGGAAAGCTTCCGGTCAAATACAAAGAAATGATGGGGCTCGTCGGCAGCATGGTGTTACGCTGCAACGATTGCATCTTTTATCATCTCGACCGCTGCGTGACCGAAGGGGCGTCGCGCGAAGAGCTGCATGAAGCCATGAACGTCGCGCTGATTGTTGGCGGCTCGATCGTGATTCCGCATCTGCGCTACGCATTCGAGATGCTGGACGAACTGTTTGACGAGCACAAGACGGGCAAATAAGCATCCTGCTGAATCGAAGTTTGTGAAGGCGAATAGACATGCCGGGAAACAACGTGGTCGTCTCCGTTGAAAACCTCCATAAAGCTTTCCACCACCACCAGGTCCTGTGCGGCGTGGACCTGCAAATCAAAGCGCGCGAGCTGACGGTGCTCATCGGCCCTTCCGGCTGCGGCAAATCCACGTTTCTGCGTTGCCTGAATTTCCTGGAGACGATGGATCAAGGCAAGATCGCCATCGGGGAGATCGCGTTGGAGCGGACGCACCCGCACGCGCCGTTGGGCGCGGATTTTCACAACAAAGCGCGCATGCTGCGCTCGCGCGTAGGCATGGTATTCCAAAGCTTCAATTTATTTCCGCATCTCACCGTCCTGGAAAACATCACCACCGCCCCGGTGGTGGTGAAGGGCGTTCCGGTGGAACAAGCGCGCGGTAAAGCCCTCGATCTCCTGAACAAGGTCGGCCTGGCGACACACGCGCATCATTATCCCTCCCAACTTTCCGGTGGACAACAACAGCGCGCGGCTATTGCGCGCGCGCTCGCCATGGAACCCAAAGTCATGCTTTATGACGAGCCGACTTCCGCGCTCGATCCCGGCCTGGTCGACGAGGTGCTCAATGTCATGAAAGCACTCGATGACGAAGGCATGACGCAGATCGTGGTCACTCACGAGATGCGCTTTGCCCGTGACCTCGCTAACAAAATCGTTTACTTCGAGGGCGGCAATATCGTTGAAAGCGGGCCACCGGACAAGATTTTTTCCTCTCCGCAGGACGAACGCACACGCAAGTTTTTGAAAAAATTCTTGTGATCCCATTACCCGGAAAATCCCGGAATGGCCCTGGCGCATTGAGAACAGGCGCCGTTCCAGAGCAGGTTCAACTGAGATATTGCTCAACGGATTGAGAGCCTGAAATCCTCGTTCTGTCGCGCAGAAAACGGGAGCCCTGCGCACAGCACAAAAAAACTAAGGCAGAATAATTGCTCGGCAGAATGATTCGGAATCATTCTGCCGAGCAATTATTCTGCCAAGGAACCCTCGGGATTTGGTTCTTCGTTTATTCTTCTTACCGCTAAAGGACTTCGGAATGTTTTTTTTGAGACGACGATTACAACATGCGGCCCTAAGCCATCTACTTCCGGCGATCTCAATGGTGGTGCTTGTCTTGATCCTGCAAGCGCAGGCGCAGCCCTCCGGCCGGCCCCCGCTGCGCTGGGGTGCAGATGCCGAAGGTGGCGCGCCGTTTATTTTTCCCGATCGCGAAGACCCGGGTCGCATGCTGGGGTTCGAAGTAGATCTGGTGGCGGCGCTGGCGGCGGAGTTGAATCGCGAACCGGTGTTCGTGCAGAACCAATGGGACGGCCTGGTGCCGGGCTTACGCATCGACAATTACGACCTCGTCGTCAACGGCCTGGAAATCACACCTGACCGCGAGCAGGAAATCAACTTCTCGATTCCGTACTACGCAACTTTCGAGCAATTAACGGTGCGCAAAGACACGTATGACCTCAATAGCCTGGAAGATTGTGACGGCAAAGCGGTGGGGACGCTCAAAGCTTCGCTCGCCGAGCGCATTTTGGAGGCGCATCCGAGTATTCAAATCCGTTCCTACGACGGCCAGATCACGGCCTATGAAGATCTCGCGCTGGGCCGCCTCGATGCCGTGCTCATGGATCATCCCATCGCGCTCTATTATGGCGCCAGCAACCCCAAGCTCAAATTCGTCGGCGATCCGATCGGTGAAATGAAATACGGCATCGGCATGCGCAAAGAGGATACGGTGTTGTTGCAGGAAATCAATCAAGCATTGCAACAGCTCATCGACAACGGCACACTGCGCAGGATTTACGAGCGCTGGAACATGTGGACGCCACGCCTGGCGGAGCTTTTTCACGATACGCGCGTCTCCAACACGCCGCCGGAGGCCTGGCAGAAGTTCCTGCGCGAAAATAAGCTGGAAAGAACGTGGCGGGACAAGCTACAACAATATTTCCAGACCTATCTGCCGCGACTATCTTGGGCGGCGCTGACCACCGTTTGGCTTTCCATTTCAGCCATGATCCTGGCCATTATCATTGGTTTGGTGTTGGCGCTCACGCGTTTGTTTGCGCCACTGCCCTTTTCCCCACTGGCCACGGTGTATATCGAGACCGTGCGCGGCACGCCGCTGCTGGTGCAGTTATTATTCATATATTACGCCATACCGCAATTGACCGGCCTCAAATTGATTCCGGAAATCGCGGCCGTGGCCGGATTGGCGCTGAATTATGCCGCGTACGAGGCCGAGAACTATCGCGCGGGAATTCTCGCCATTCCACGCAGTCAAATGGAAGCGGCGCTCGCCTTGGGCATGACCCGCGGGCAGGCGTTGCAACACGTCGTCATTCCACAGGCACTGCGTTTGGTGATCCCGCCGGTCACGAATGACTTCATTTCCTTGATTAAAGATTCTTCCATCGTTTCCGTGATTGCGATGGTGGAATTGACCCGGGAATACCAACGCCTCGCCGGTATCGATTTTGACTATCTCGGCCTCGGCCTGCTGGTAGCGGTCATGTACTTGTTGATCGGCTTGCCGTTCGTGCGGCTTGCGACCTGGGCGGAGAAAAAATTTTCATTGGACAAGCGTGCCACCGTGGCGCCGAAGGTGGCGTGAGCATCGGGGGGTTGGAGTATTGGAGTGATGGAGTATTGGGGTGATGGGGTATTGGATTGATGGAGTCATGGATCCATCAATCCAACACTCCATTACTCCAATACGCCTTCACTCCATCCCCCATTGACTCATTTTTCATGGCCCAAAAAAATTGAGTGAGATGCGATGCCTGAACTGCCCGAGGTTGAGACCGTCCGCCGGGGCTTGCAGCGCGTGATGATCGGCAAGAAAATTGCCGTCATTCATGTACGTGAAAAACGGCTGCGTGTACCCGTGCAGCCCAGGAAGCTGCGGCAATGGATTGCGGCGCAGCGAATTGTCGGCGTGCACCGCCGCGCCAAATACGTCTTGTGCGAGATGGAAAATCACGCGCATCTGTTGATTCACCTTGGCATGAGCGGGCGCCTGCTCTGGTGTCATGGCACGCGCCCGCTGGAGAAACACGACCATATCCAATTCGTGCTGGAAGACGGCGATGAGCTGCGCTTTCGCGACCCGCGGCGCTTCGGCATGGTGGACGCCATTCCGCCGGGCAAGCTGGAAGCATACGCCCATTTGCGCCGTCTCGGCGTCGAGCCGTTGTCGAAGGAATTCTCTGCAGACAGGCTGTTTCAACAAGCGCGAGGGTTGGCGCGGCCGATCAAGAATTATCTGATGGATGGAAACAAGATCGTTGGCGTCGGCAATATTTACGCGAACGAAGCTTTGTTCCGCGCCGGCATTCATCCCCAAAGAGCCGCGGGCAAATTGAGCCTCGGGCAATGGCAAAAGCTGGTCGAGGCCGTGCGCGACACGCTAGAAGTCGCCATTGCCAGCGGCGGCACGACCCTGAACGATTTCTACAATAGCGACGGCGAAATGGGATACTTTCAGCAATACCTGAAAGTGTACGGCCGCGAACGCGAACGCTGCGAGGTTTGCGGCTCGACCATCCGGCGCATCGTGCAACTGGGACGCAGTAGCTATTATTGTCCAAAGTGCCAACAAAAATCGCGTTAGGCGCTCAAAGAACCAAACACAGAATAAAATTCTAAGGTTTTTTTAAACCCTTTAACGCCTTTTTTCAACACAGACACAGAATCACACAGAAATACCCGGAATGGAATGAGCTATTTGTCATCATTCGCATTCAATAATTCCGTGCGCTTCCGTGTAATTCCGTGGCTATGCTTTTCTTTTGGTTGCGGCTACGC
>JBOHQX010000173.1:0-4989 GCA_050732395.1 bacterium | reverse complement strand
GCCGAAGAGAATGTGTGTTTGTAAAAGTCAACTGTGCGGCCTTGCCCGCCGGTCTCATCGAAAGCGAGCTGTTTGGCCATGAAAAAGGCGCCTTCACCGGCGCCCTGGCCCGCAAAAGCGGCCGCTTCGAGACGGCCAACGGCGGCACCATTTTCCTCGACGAGATCGGCGATCTGCCGCTGGATTTGCAGGTGAAGCTTCTCCGCGTTTTGCAGGAGGGCGAATTCGAGCGCGTGGGAAGCTCGCAAACGCTGAAGGTCGAGGTTCGCGTGATTGCCGCCACTAATCGCGATCTCGACAAGGCGGTGCAGGAAAACCAATTTCGCTCAGATCTCTTTTATCGCTTGAATGTTTTTCCCATTCGGCTCCCGCCGCTGCAGGAGCGCAAAGAGGACATTCCGCTTCTGGTCAGGCATTTAGTTTTGAAGTATAACAGCAAATTGGGAAAAAAGATCGAAGTGATCCCACCCAAAATAATGGAGGCCTTGCAGGCTTATTCCTGGCCGGGCAATGTGCGCGAGCTGGAGAATATCATCGAGCGGGCGGTCATCATCAATCATGGATCGCGGCTCAATCCGGGCGAATGGCTGCCAAAACCCTCCGAGACGCTGCGGGCGTCGCGAATTCCAACTCTTAAAGAGCTTGAACGGGAACACATTATCTCCGTGTTGGAAACCACCGGCTGGCGTGTGAGCGGAGAAAGAGGCGCGGCCAAGCTTTTGGGCATGAAGCCGACGACGTTAGAGGCGAGGATGAAAAGATTCGGAATCGAAAGGAAGAGATGAAAATTCCCAACATTTCGTGACTCTCTTGCAATTTTGGGAACAGATCGCTGTTATGCACGCATTATAAGCAGCAGCTTCAAACTCACCTAACTCAAAACACCTCGGCCATTTAGAGTGCGCTCTGAATGGCCTTTTTGTTTTTGGTATGTGGCTTGCGTGATATAGACAACAAATTCAATAGGGATAGTGAGTGCTCCGTATTACCGAGATTTCTGAAAGCGCCGATTCTGTCACACTCAAAGTAGAAGGCCGGATTGTATTCGAATGGGTAACCGTGTTGGAACAAGAGTGTCTGAAATGGCTTCATGCAAAGTTGCAGGTTCGTCTGGATTTTTCCGAAGTGACGTTCATCGATCACAACGGCGTGGCGATGCTGAAGCGAATCGCTTCCGCGAACCTCCGGCTTATTAACTGCCCCGCGCTTATCCATGAGATCTTGAACGGGAACAATAACCAAAATGAATAATCGAATTCTGCAGGTTTAGTCACCAAATAATCATTGTGAATCAAGAGCGTGTTAGAAAAGTAAAAAAATGAGTCCGGCCGCTACAGCAAATCTATGCTCCGTTAAGTCGATGCAACAGTGACCGGTCAGTTGGCCTTTTGGAAAGCGAGGAATCAAAATGCACTGGATATACGCACATCTCATCGGCGATTACCTTTTGCAGAATGATTGGATAGCGAAAGGGAAAAAAGCGAACTCCTGGATTTGTACGATTCATGTCATGCTTTATATGTCGCCGTTTTTTTTTGCCGGATTGGCTTGGTGGAAGTTGCTCATGATTGCCTCGCAGCATTGGCTGCAAGACCGGACGAATTTTGTGCCCTGGAGCATGAAAGTCATGGGCCGGAATGAATTCGCCGCTCAGCCGCTGGCGCCGTGGTCCATCATTATTACGGACAACATATTGCACATCCTGTGGATCGCTTTTGTCAGCGCATTATGAAAAGGAGAAGTTATGTTGCGAAGACTGTTTCAAACCAACAATAAAAGCGCCGTCTGCGCCGCCCGCGTCGCCTTGGGCATCGTAATCCTGCCGCACGGCTTGCAAAAGCTCTTCGGGCTGTTTGGAGGATTTGGATTCTCCGCCACAATCAACAATTTTACCGGCACGGGTATGCCGGCAGCAATAGCGTTCTTAATCATCATGGCGGAATCATTCGGTGCGCTGAGCTTGATCCTCGGCTTCCTGAGTAAATTTGCCGCCTTCGGAATAAATGTGAATCCTTTAAAGGAGAATTTGCATGCCCCTGACCATCACACCAGCCCCACGCGGGCTAGACGGCGTTGTTGCCACCCACACCCGCCTGAGCCACGTCGATGGTATCGCCGGTGAGCTGATCATTGCAGGCTACGAGCTCAAGGAACTGGCCGGCCGAGTCAGCTTCGAGGAAGCCGCCCACCTTCTCTGGCACGGCGCGCTGCCCGGGTCGGACGAGCTACGGGAACTCCACCGCGAGATCGCCGCGCTCCGCGCCTTGCCGGAGGACACGGTGCGCGTGGTGCGGGCAGCGGGGAAGGCACCTCCCATCGACGCGCTTCGCATGGCGTGCGCCACCTTGTCGCTCGACCTGCCTGACCCCGACGACATCTCGCCGTCCGCCGACATCGAGGCGGCCAAGATGCTGACGGCGCGCTTCCCCACTCTGGTCGCGGCTCACGCGCGCAGCAGCGAGGGCAAGGAGCTGATAGCGCCGCGCGCCGAATCTACAAGGTTCGCGACCCGCGCGCCGACGTGCTCAACAAGGTGGCGGACAAGATGAGCGCGGTACATCTCGAAAACCGCAAGTTGTTCGATATGGCCCGTGCGGTGGAGCAGACCATCCTGAAGGTCCTCGACGAGGTGAAGCCGGGTCGCAACCTGCGGACCAACGTGGAGTTCTACACCGCGCTCGTGCTTCAGGCGCTGGGTCTGAAGCCCCGCTCGTTCGTTGCGGTGTTCGCCTGTGGGCGGCTCGCCGGCTGGTGCGCGCACGTCATCGAGCAGCACACCGAGGACCATCTCATCCGTCCCCAATCCGAGTACATCGGGCAGCGTGGCTTGGGGATCGAGAGATGAAGCAATCAAAATGCACTGAATATACGCGCATCTCATCGGCGATTACCTTTTGCAAAATGACTTGCTAGCGAAACGGACACCATATTCCACATCCTATGGATCGCTTTTATCGTCGCATTATGAAAAGGCACTGGCAAAGTCTTCTGCCTCGTTGAGGCCCCGAGCAAAGAAGCGGCCATGGCGGTGCACCGCGAAGCGCATGATCTCGTTGCCGATGAGATTATCGAAGTGAAAGAGGGTTCGTAGTCAAAAATGTGAATCCGTATCAACTCTTGACAAGTGCGTAGCAGTGCCGGAGAGTATGATGCAAAAACACCAATAACAACAGGAGAAACACTATGAAAAGAAACATTGTGATGCTGGTCGGCACCATGATCAGCTTCGCGATCTTGGGAGTGCCGGGATGCAAAAGCGATTCGCCAAATTCCAGCCCGGCGCCATCCAATATCCCGCCCAACACGGTAGTCATGGGTGCCAGGTCGTTCAATCCTGCGACCCTAACGGTTGCAAGCGGCACGACCGTAACCTGGCGTAACGGCGATAGTGACATCCACACCTCCACAAGTGACGACAGAGTGTGGGATACGGGTGACATGCGGCCCGGCGTGAGCAGCACGACGGTCTTTAATACGCCAGGGACGTTCAGGTTTCACTGCATCTATCATGGCACAATGGGAATGGTTGGAACAATCACCGTTCAGTAGAGACAGGGACTCATGCTGCTCGGATTCCGGGCCTGTCCGCCGGAGAAAGACATTTCAGCCTGCAGGCTGAAGCTCGGTTCACAATCAGATTTGCTCGTTCCATGCCGCCGTCATGCACAAAAGAAATGAGGACGGCGGCATGGCGTGGCTGGTGCACACGTGAGCTGCCGCCCTTGACAATTCTGTTTGCATGTCAAGATCAGAAAAAGAGAAATGAGTTTCGCACATTGCTGGGCGATCCCAACAACGGCGGCCAAGCCGGTCAAAAACCCAGCGGCCGCCGCGAAGTGGCTTGGGACGGTGCGGGCGCCAAACCGTTCAACAATCGCAATGATTTCCCGGCAACATTTTTTAATGTCAATGCCAAGAACGGCATCGTGTTCACCACGAACGGCACGGGCTTTCGCAATGACAGCTTGTTGTTCGCGGAGATCAATCCGGCATACGGCCAGGAATTCAAAGCTTTCAGTCAGCCGGTTACCTTCTCGGCGATAGGCAGCAATATCATCAACGCGCTTCCGCAAGTGGCGGGCGAGCCGACGCCAGCAACGATAACCGGCTTTGGCGTAGTGTTCTCGGACGTTGATCGCGAGAACAAAACCTCGTTGGAGTTCTTCGATAAAATCGGCAACAGCCTGGGTGTTTATTATGCGCCGGTGCGTTCCGACGCCAACGGCCTTTCGTTCGTCGGCGTGAAGTATGATGCGGCCGTCGTCGCGCGCGTGAAGATCACGTGTGGCGATGGTGCGATCGGCGCCGGCGTGAACGACGTAACGAGTGGCGGCACAGTGGATGTCGTAGTGGTGGATAATTTCATCTATGGCGAGCCGCAAGCCGCTTTTTAAATAAATCGTGGAGTCGGGCTTGCTGAGGCACAGCTTGTGAGGATATGATTTGAGACGAGCCCGGCTTCACTTTAAAAATGAACTTCCTCCCTCCTCCAAACCAAGTCGGGCACTGCCAAAGAAGAATGGCAACTTTGCCCGGCTTGGTTTTTTACGGTCGCGTGAGGGGGATATTTTTTGGCCCTCACTCTGAACAGCGTCAAGGAGAGGCTGATGTTTCTATAAGCTCATGCCAGGCCAATAGACAGATCGAAAATCTATGTCATTAAGGAGAAGTCATGTTGCGAAAACTGTTTCAAACGAATAATAACAGCGCCGGCTTCGTCGCCCGCGTCGCCTTGGGTGTCGCGATCCTGCCGCACGGATTGCAAAAACTTTTCGGGTTATTTGGAGGATTTGGATTCACTGTCACCATGGACTATTTTGTCGGCACGGGCATGCCGGCAGCAATAGCTTTCTTAATCATCATAGCGGAATCGTTCGGTGCGCTGAGCTTGATCCTTGGCTTCCTGAGCAAATTTGCCGCATTCGGAATCAGCCTGATCATGCTGGGCGCCATTTTCCTGGTTCATTTTCAACATGGTTTCTTTATGAA
>JBOHQX010000172.1:0-21537 GCA_050732395.1 bacterium | reverse complement strand
TTCGCAGTTGGAACTGTATTCAGCACAACCGTGTAAGTGTCGGTCGCGCCGCCTTCGGTGACCCCGGTACTGCCGCCGGATTGGACGATGGTTACACCCGCGGCGTCGTTGTCGGTGATATTCGCCGTGACATTGGCAATGCCGATGCCGTTGTAATTCGCATCCGTGCTCGCCGCCGCATGCGTGATGGTGCCGGTGTGATTGCCTTCTGCTAACGCATTATTCACCGCCGTGACTGTGAGCGTTTGCGGCGTCAAGGCATTTGCCGGCGTGAAAGTAAGCACAGTCGAATTGCCGGCGCCCGCACCGACATCAAGCTGGCCGTCGGGATCAACCGTGACGTTCACATTCGCCGTTGGGACTGTTTTCAACACCACCGTGTAAGTGTCGGTCGCGCCACCTTCGGTGACATTGGTGCTACCGGCGGATTCGGTGATGGTGACGCCGGGTGGATTTAAAGGCTCTGCCAGTTGTAACTGACCAAAGCTGTTCAATCCGAGCGCTTGCATGCTGGTCGCCGTGCGCATGCCAATCGTGGGGTAGCTCCATACGCCGGCGAATTGTCCCACATTTAAGGCGTTCGTATTCACACCCGCGTCAAGGTCGCTATCTGAAAAGTGGAGCGTCGCGCTATATGTCGAGATGGCAAGACCTGAGCCCGGAGTGATACCCCAATTGCGATTGACGCTCTTGGCAGCATTCAAATTCGACGAGGCAATGTTGGGGTGGTCGCCGGCGTTCGAACGCAGCGTGAGATTGCCCGCCCCGAACACTGAAGCGATGTTGATATCTACAGGGGCGTAATTGTTCCCGGTTCCGATTTCAAACGTACGCATGACATTCATGCCGGTTGGAAAGACTTTGAGCAAATTGCCCACAACATGACCGCTGGTTCGCACGACTGTGCCGCTCCCCAAGACACTTACGCGCAGCGAGCCGGTGTTGATATTGCCGTTCAAGAAGGTCAGCGTGTTCGCCACCGTCGCGTTATTCTGCAAGTTTACGCCGGTAGGATTGTCAACCGTGAGATTGAAAAATGTAACAGGGCTGTTGAGTGTCATGGCCGGGCCCGCGGGGGTCGAAGCATTGCCGAAACGGAACATGCCGCCGGTCATGCTCTTGGTGCCGCTGCCGGTGCTGATCACGACATCGAACGCGCTACCGGTGCTGTGCGGGCGTTCGACGGTTACCGTGCCTCCGGTCATGATCAATCTTCCGGTCGGCCTCATTTCAAACCCAGGACTGGAACTGCTGTTGCCAACGGTGGTCACCACCATTTCGCCGCCATTGATCATTAAACCGGTACTGGTGCCAGAATTGACCACGCTGACTCGTCCTGCCAGCCTGAGCGTACCGCCGTTGACGGTGGTGCTGGAGGTTGAAGTGCCCAATGTAAGTGGATTGCTCGCTGCACTGCCGACGGTCATGGAACCGTTGTCTATAATCAAATTGCCGTTCAACGTCAGCGGGCCGGAGCTGCCCCAGTTCGACAACGCGCCGGCATGATTGAGATGAAAGCCCGCCGCAGGGGGAATGGTCTCCGCACCGCTGAAGGGGGTAATAGTCGAAGCGCTGGAGAGCTTGAAAGTGCCTTGGGCAAGGGTCAGGCCATTGGTGGCCATGCTGACGGGGGAGAGCACGTCGAGAACACTGCCTGTGGCAAGATTGACGGTCAAATTATTGAAGGCGGCTGTAGACGAACCGGTGATCGTTCGCGTTCCGGTGCCAGTGAACGTGACGGTGCCGTTATTATGATTGAAAGAACCATCGTTGATCAGGTCACCGCCAATCGCTAGCGTACCGCTGGTGGAGTTGAATGTGCCGCCGGACAGAATGGAAAGATGCTTGAGAGCTCCAGCAGCCGTCATCGTTACGGTATGGCCGTTTTGAATGAATACGTTCGATTGATTATGCGGCGCCACGCCTCCGGTCCAGATGGAGCCACTGTTGAAGTCGCCGGTCGTGATGCTGGCGACTGGATAAGTATCTTCATTGCCGGCAAAATCCGGCGTAATGTTGCCGATGAGTGCGAATCCGAAATAATGTGCAAAATCCTTGTCATAGCCCTCCGGGCCGTTGATTTGCGGAGTAAGGAAGATTGTGCTTTCCACGCCGCCTTGCTCGTTGATCATGGCGCCGCACACATAAATCGCGGAGGGATTGCCGATATTGGCGCGAGGTATCAAGCATTCGACGAACGTTCCACTCTGAAATGCCTGCACGCCGCTGTTGTTGCCTGGCACCCAACTGCTGCTGTTCCACGACCTCAATTCGGTGGAGGTATTGTCGGTTTTCCAACGGAAATGATGATCGGCAAGAAAGGGTAAGCCCGGCGTCTGGGTGTTATAGTTCCGACCGGAGGAGGTGCCGTTGCCTGAAAAGGGATTTGGGCGCGGGTCGGCATCGATATAAAGAAGAACAGACTTGGTGGAGCTGGAGGAGGCGACGTCGAGCGCATTCAAACCGAAATAGAAGTTATTGACGTCCCAGGTGAAGTACCAGGTCGTGCCGCTGGTGCCGGGAACGTCTTCATCGCCGGCAAAATCATTGCTGCCATCGACCACGATGGTGTGCGGGCTACCCGCGAAGATGTTCGGCGCGTTCAAGATCATAAAAATACAAATGCTCAAAAACACATTCACCAGCCCCGCGGGAAGAAGGGAGCTCCATTGCTTCGCTTGTGCCGACATGGCTCGGACTCCGAGTAAAAAATGAAAAAGATACAGAATAAAATGAAAAACTATCCGCCGCTGCAGCGGAAGGAGCTCGAACAATGAGTATCAAAACGATAAGAAAGATCTAAAGTCGAATTATTGTCCCGGCTGGGATGAGTTCGAGCAATTGAGACTGCCGGAAGGCCGGATACCCGCGCCCGCCGAAACAGTCTCTCAAGGGAAATGAAGGCATTATTGGGAGGTGTTGGGAATTGATTGAAAGCAGCAATTGAGCGGGCAATTCAGTCGCGCGTGGCCAGCGCCCGATCGCGGCTTACTTTGCTTTCAAACCGACGTATGTTTGAAATGTTGAAAACTGCGGAAGAACCGGCAAAGTAAGCCTCACGGCGCGATCGTTAATGCCCGCAGCGGCGCGTTGGCGCCCGGTGTGCCGATGAGGCCCACCATGGTGGCAGCTCCAGTGACTAAATTGATCGTGTAAAGTCCGGACAAACCGCTGGGATCGCCGATAAAAAAAGCCGCGTATGCCATGCTGTCGCTCCCCGCAATATCAAAACCCAACAAATCCGAAGTGTTTACCCCGATCGTGCCCAGAGTGGACATCTGGCCGTTGTTGGGTGTCGGCAAAGTCGTCAACACGTCCAGGTTGGAATCGATGGCGTACAGGGTGGTGGTAATGGCACCCGGCCTGCTGTTGGTGTATGCCGTGCCGGAAACATTGGGCAGAATGCCGGCATTTATGTCGCCCAGGGTATAAGCGAGCATGGAATCTGTGCCTGCCAGGGCACCGGTGTCCGGGTTCAAACGCAAATCCTGGCCAGAATTGCTGTGCAAACGAATGCGATCGGGTACCGGGTTGAAATCAAAACCAAACGAGTTCCCGGCAATCAAAGGAGTGAACGGCGTCGGGCCGACCTGAATGGCGGCGCCGGAGAGTGTATCAATGACGTAGATGCGGCTCATGCTTCCGAGCGCAAACAGGCGCCGATCCAGCGGGCGAAAATCGATGCCCAAAATAGACTCACCGATTTGCAGACCGTTGATGGTGTAACTGTTGGCGATGACTCCGGGATTCATACTCCCGAAGCGCAGCAGGTTACCGTTGATGTCCACCCCATACAGGGGACGGCCTACGACGCCAGGCACGGTGATGATGGTGTTTTGGTCGCATGCGGAAGCGAACAAGCACACTACAGCTAGCGCCAGGGCGGGAATGAACTGTTGCTGAATGCTTTTCATCTTGGATCATCCTGATTTTTGCAATGTGGTCCTCAACTTCGATTGCCCGAGCATGTGCAAAACTGAAGCCAGAAGCGCGCGCGCGCGATTCAAACCCGATCGGGATATGACAATTTCGAGAATTTGGTGGCGCGCAGAGGAAGGCCTCAAAAATCACACAGGATTCCGCCGCTCAGGCTGAGTTTCTCATGGGTCAGAATACCGGAACTTCGTTATGCTGCACCTTCGCCTCCCGCCATCCGGCCGCCGGGAACAGGCACGATCCGCCAAATTGGTTACTCACGTACAAATTGGTAACTGCGGCAAATCTACAGCGCGTGAAAACAGAGGCGAGGTTTCAGGAAGTCCATTTCGCGGCGCATTGCGATCGCTCGTCTGTCCAAGGCCTTTTCAAATGCACGCAGGCCCGAGCGGTGGCACGAATACCTTCAGCCCGCCTTCCTGGTTTATTGTTTCTCCACTTGATGCTTGACCATTTCCTCCAACTGTTTTCGTAGCGTGATATTCTCGAATAAGACACCCACGCAGTCGTTGGGCATCGGAAAGGCTTTGAGCGCGTAATAGCTCTTCCCGGTCTCGGCACTCGCAGATTCAAAGGCACCCAGGTTGCACGACCGCTTGGTCCTGGCGACTTCGGCGTATTGTTCGGGAATCCCGGTGTCCGCCAGCATGGGAAAAGCTTCGAGAATGTGTTTTCCGATTAACTGGCTGAAATCAATGGCTGCATACTTGGCTGCTTGCTTGTTGGCATAGACGAGCCGCAACGAAGCACTCAGGTTCAACTCTTCCATCTGATAAATGACCAGGCCGATATTCATCTCCGAAAAGACTGTGTCGATCAGGCTGGTCATGGTCTGGATGTTGGTGAGATCAAAACTTCGCTTCATTTCAACCTCCGCGCCAGTGGCAGGAATGATCTGTTCTGAACGAATCTCTGAAATACCGAAACAGTTGGTGCAAGATACGCAGATATTGATTTTGAGTGCATTATAAGGTTTTTTGTTTAAAATGCAAGTCCAGCGCGCTGGTAAGGAGTTTTTGTGCTCCCCACCAATCTGGGTCGAAGAGCAAATTATACCTTTTGTTGGAATTTTTGACTAACTTGCTTTGTTCATTAGGTCAACAATCCAAAATCGAAATCGGAGTTGTTTCGTGACCGCTGAGAAAAATCGCCTTGCAGAAGCGCGATCCCAAAAAACAGTCTGGAAAAAGTGGGGACCTTATCTGACCGAACGGCAGTGGGGCACGGTGCGCGAGGACTATAGTGCAAATGGCTCGGCTTGGGAATACGTGCCGCATGACGCCGCGCGGAGCAAAGCTTTCCGCTGGGGCGAAGAAGGTATTGCCGGCATTTGTGACGACCGGCAAATGCTCTGTTTTGCGCTGGCTTTGTGGAACGGCCGCGATCCGATTTTGAAGGAACGCCTCTTCGGCCTCACCGGCAACGAAGGTAATCACGGCGAAGACGTGAAAGAAATTTATTATTATCTCGACAGCACGCCTACCCATTCGTACATGAAGATGCTGTACAAGTATCCGCAAGCTGAATTTCCCTATGCCTGGCTGTTGGCAGAAAATGGCCGCCGCGATAAGAGGCAAGGGGAGTTTGAGCTGATCGACACCGGCGTCTTCAACGACAACCTTTATTTTGATGTATTCGTCGAATACGCCAAGGCCGGCGCTGAAGATATTCTGATCAGGCTCACGGTGCACAACCGCGGCCCGGAAGCGGCGAAGCTGCACGTGCTGCCGACGATTTGGTTTCGCAACACCTGGGCCTGGGGTTACAATGGCCACAAACCCGCGCTGGCCTGGATTGGCAAGAATGCCATTGCCGTCAAGCATGGCGATTTGGGCGCATATTATTTGTATGCTGACGGCGCACCCGCTTGGTTGTTTTGCGAGAATGAAACGAATACCCGTCGCCTTTACAATATTGCAGGCACCCCGGGTTCTTTCAAAGACGGCATTAATGACTACGTCATATCCGGCGCAAAAGATGCAATCAATCCGCAGCAAGCAGGCACCAAAGCGGCGGCGCACTGTGACTTGAATTTTTCCGCCGCGAGTTCCGTTACGATCCGCTTGCGCTTGACGAATGCCGCCGCATATGAGCCCTTTTCCGATTTTGATGGAATTTTCCAGATGCGTTTGCAGGAAGCGGATGAGTTCTATGCCGAGTTGCAGGCACCAATGCAGGGCGAAGATGAGAAACACGTGCAACGCCAGGCCCTGGCGGGCATGTTGTGGAGCAAGCAGTTTTACTATTACGACGTTCCCCAATGGCTGCATGGCGATCCCGGCCAGCCGCACCCGCCGGCGCAGCGCGAGCGCGGGCGCAATCATCAGTGGATTCACCTCAACAACGCCGAGATCATTTCCATGCCGGACAAGTGGGAATACCCCTGGTATGCGGCATGGGATCTGGCCTTTCATTGCCTGCCGCTCGCCATGGTCGATGCCGATTTTGCCAAAGAACAATTGGTGTTGCTCACGCGCGAATGGTACATGCACCCCAACGGTCAATTGCCCGCGTACGAATGGGCGTTCGGCGACGTCAACCCGCCGGTGCATGCGTGGGCGGCCTGGCGCGTTTTTCAAATCGATCGCAAAAGGAACGGCGGCAAGGGTGACCTGGCATTTCTCGAACGCGTGTTCCAAAAGCTGTTGTTGAATTTCACCTGGTGGGTGAATCGCAAGGACAGTGAAGGCAACAATATTTTCGAAGGCGGATTTCTGGGGCTGGACAACATCGGGGTGTTCGATCGCAGCTCGGTGCTGCCCACCGGCGGGCACATTGAGCAATCCGACGGCACGAGCTGGATGGCGATGTATTCGCTCAACATGATGCGTATCGCTTTGGAAATGGCGTTGCACAATCACGTGTACGAAGATTTGGCCACAAAGTTCTTCGAGCATTTCTTGTACATCGCCGGCGCGATGGCGGATATCGGGGGGAACGGATCGAATCTGTGGGACGCGCAGGACGAGTTCTTCTACGATGTGCTTCATCTGCCGCACGGCGAACGCATCCCGTTGAAGGTGCGCTCCATGGTGGGATTAATTCCACTGTGCGCCGTGGAGACGCTGGAGCCGGACGTGCTCGAGCAAGTGCCGGAATTCAAGCAACGCTTGGAGTGGTTTCTGAGCTATCGCCCGGATTTGGCCAGCCTGGTCTCGCGGTGGTACGAGCCCGGCATGGGAGAGCGCCGTTTGCTATCATTGTTGCGCGGGCATCGCATGAAATGCCTGCTCAAGCGCATGCTCGATGAAACCGAGTTTCTCTCGGAATACGGCGTGCGGGCTTTGTCGCGCGTGCACAAAGACGCGCCTTACGTGTTTTATGCGGATGGACAAGCATTCACGGTTGCCTATCAGCCCGGCGAATCAGATTCGGGATTGTTCGGCGGCAACTCTAACTGGCGCGGGCCGATATGGTTCCCATTGAACTTTTTGCTGATTGAGTCCTTGCAAAAGTTTCATCACTACTATGGCAATGATTTCAAAGTCGAATGCCCGACGCGTTCCGGCAATTTTCTCACCATCAATGAAATCGCCGAGGAATTGTCGCGGCGCTTGAGACGGCTGTTTTTGTGCGATGAAAAGGGCCGGCGTCCGGTGTTCAACTACAGCGAAAAAATGCAAACCGACCCGCATTTTCGCGACTATATTTTGTTCCACGAGTATTTTAACGGCGACAACGGCTCCGGTGTAGGCGCTTCGCACCAAACCGGATGGAGCGGGCTGGTTGCCAAGCTGCTGCAGCCGAGAAGGGAATGAGGAACGTGCAAGGCTTGGATAGCTGGAGCGAGGAGAGGAATTGATGGATTGCTGGATTGCTGGATTACTGGAGTGATGGATTAATGGAGTGATGGATTAATGGATAAATGAACCACAGTGATCCATCAATCCAGTACTCCAATACCCCAGTGCTCCAGTACTCCACTACTCCATCAATCCAGAAAATTGAGGTCAGGCAAGTTATGGACAGAAAATTTTTGTTGAACAATTGCTTCGCGCTGCTCGCGGTTATGGCTACGTTTTCGGCAACGGAAGGGGCCTTTCGGGCTTGCGCGCGAACGGGAGAACAAGGTAAAATGTCGAACGAAACCACCGCCCTCGAAGGCTCTGCGGCCGCCGGCGATAGCAGCCGGTCCATCAAAAAGCTGGAGAAGCCCAAGGAAGAATGGCGCCGCCTGTTGACGCAGAAAGAGTATGCCGTGCTCTTTGAAGAAGACACAGAGCATCCTTTCACCAGCCCGTTGAATCAAGAAAAGCGGGAAGGCACTTTTATCTGCGCCGCTTGCAATCAACCGTTGTTTTCTTCGGAGGCCAAGTTCGAAAGCGGAACGGGCTGGCCGAGCTTTTTTCAGCCGGTCAGCAAGGCTTACCTCGGCACCACTACGGATTATAAGCTGATGGTGCCCAGAACCGAATATCATTGCGCCCGTTGCGGCGGCCATCAAGGCCATGTGTTCGACGACGGCCCTCCCCCCACCGGCAAACGCTTTTGCAATAACGGCGTCGCCCTGAAATTCGTGCCCAAAGGAGAGGCACTGCCACATTTGAGGAATTAGAACCACAACGCGTGGCTGAAAACCGCAGCTCCTCTCGGTGCAGCTTCAAATTAAACAATTGTCCAACGGATTGAAAATCAACCGACAGGTTCAGAATGAAATCCGTTGGCCGCTTTTCGTCCGTAAGGCGAAGAATCCTTCAGAAGCGTATTTTGAGTTTAATTCGCCGAACGCCAAAATACTTAGGGACTCATTTTATGAACCTGCTTTCGGTTTTCGTTATGCTCCTGCTGACCTCGTGTCAAGCTTCTGAGCAGACCGGTCAAAACTCCGCCCCGGCTAAGGCAAGCTCTGTACCGTCGAAGAATCTCGCCATCGCCACTTTTGCCGGCGGCTGTTTTTGGTGCATGGAGGCGCCGTTTGACGTGCTCCCCGGCGTCGTCTCGACAACTTCCGGTTATACCGGAGGTTTCAAGCAGAACCCCACTTATGAAGAAGTCTCTTCGGGCAGCACCGGCCATGCCGAAGCCATACAAATCGTTTACGATTCCACACAGATCAGCTACGCGAAACTGTTGGAAGTGTTCTGGCACAACATCGATCCGTTGACCCCGAACCGGCAGTTCTGCGATGCTGGCTCGCAATATCGAGCGGCGATCTTTTATCATAACGACGAGCAGCGGAGCCTGGCCGAAGCCTCCAAACGGGAATTGGAGCAGTCCGCACGGTTCAAGCAGCCCATCGTGACCGAGATCGTGCCAGTATCAAAATTTTACGATGCCGAAGAATATCACCAAGATTATTACAAAAAGAACACAATGCACTACAAGGCTTATCGCATGGGCTGCGGGCGGGATCGGCGCTTGAAGGAATTGTGGGGAGAGCAGTAGTTTTTTGTTGCCATGCATAGAAGACAGTTGCTTTTACACGGCCTTTTTTCTATTTTGCGAGGGAGACGAAAAACGCGCAACTTCTTAACCATGTGTCTCTTCATCTGATTTGAACACTACGACTGCTGCAATCCAAAGGATTTTCCAACGGATGGAAGAAGACCAACGGATAGGCTGCATCCGTTATGTTTGATTCTTCAAGCGCATAAAAGACGTTCTTCCATCATGAAGATCCTCCACTGGGTGTCCCAAAAAGCCAACGCTCTCATCGCCAAACTTCGTGATCTGCGTCACCGCTTGTCGCTGCCGGTGCGCATCGCGCTCGCAACGATATTTTTTATTTTGGGAGTTTTGGGATTGTTTCTGCCGGTGTTGCAGGGCGGCTTGTTTCTTTTTATCTCCGTTTGGCTGCTGTTTCCAGATGAAAGCGAGCGCTGGTGGGAAAGAATGAAAGAGCGGTTTGCAAGAATAAGAAAGAGATACTCACGCCAGAATTCGGAAGAGGGGAAGTCTTCCAGTCTTTAGCGACCGGAAGGTCCGGAGGAGGATCAGTCAAAATCCCAATTGCAGCCTGAGGGCGTGATTCCAGCTCACGATCTGGCCTGCATATTTGCCCAATTCCTCCCCATAAAACGCGTAATCCGCGCGCATGACGTAAAGCCGCATGCCCAGGCCGAAAGTAGGGTAGCCCTGTGCAATGCCCCCGCGCACGCTGAACACGGGTGTAAAATTGGCCTCCACGCCGGTATAGACTTTTTTGAAGAATGTAATCTTGCTGTCGAAGGGTTGATCCACGTCAAAGCCGACGGCAATATTGTAAAACCACTTTCCCAGGCGCACACCGGGACGAAAGGCCGTGCCCAGGCGCAGGCTGGGATTGATTTTGCTCGAAGGCACGGGATTATCCGGCGTCGCCCCCGCGGTATTCCATTTAAATTTCGTCGTCACCACGTCATAGATTGTCCCGCCGAATTGCCACCTGCGATTGAGCACGTAGAACACCCCGAGATCAAAGCCCAGATTGTTGCCGCGAAAGACGTGCAAATCTTCATTGGAAGAAAGTCCCGAGAGCGTTTTGGTCTTGCGGGTGAAGTAACGGCGCAAATACTTCGCCGTCACGCCGAGGTGTAAATCGCCGGCCGAGCCGCGCGGGCCCAGGGAAAGCGTGTGTGCGTAAGCCCCCATCACCTGCACCTCACCGCGGAAACGCATGTCGACCAGCGGCAAGCCCGCCGCACCCTCGAAGATTTCATAGCTCACGTTGCCGGCGCTGAATGCGCCCGCGCCGAAACGCGGCGTGAGAAAGTGCACGGGCAGAGGACCTTCGACGGTGAAAATGCCGAGCTTCTGTGCTTCCGCCAGAGCGTCGGCGTACAAGGCATTTTTTTCCGCGTCGCTTAAATTGTCGAAGTCATCGAGCTGATCCTGATGATCTTTGTAGAAGTTGAGTTGATCCAAAACCTCTTGATTCAGTCGCAGGCTGAGATCGACGAGATTGATGCGATTGTATTTCAAGGCGCGCAGCAACGCGGGATTGTAAAAGAGAATGTTGTCTTCCGCCGGAATCGCCACCGCCGCGCCGCCCATGCCCATCGCGCGCAGGTTGCGAATGACCATGCGCGGAAGCTCGTGGTCTTGCCCGTATGCCGGAAGTGTGCAGCAACAGCATATGAAAATGAGAAGAGATTTTTTCATGATCGAGGTTCTCGCAAGGGAATTGACACGCCACTCATTTTTCACGAGCTCCGCCTGCTCGTCTTGTGCTGTGCGCAAGCAGGTTGTCTTGCTTATGGACAACCGGCATGATCATAAGAATACAGTGCGGTGAGACCGGCGTGCACTACTTGGAAGAATATGCCGGAAGCCGTGTCCCGCACGTTCCCAGGCAGTAGTGTGGCCGGTGGAATTGGGGCATTGACCGTTGCCAACTTGCCGAACGTGCTCCAGTTATAGTAGTGCCACAGGCATTCAAGGCCGCTCTGCAATGTAGGATAGGAGGCGCAGATAATCGCCTTGACCTCTTGTTGGATGAGTTGTGCGGTCTTTGACGCATCCGTCATGAATAGTTGATAGGTATCATCGAGCTTCCGGATGGACAAGCGCGCATCCAACCGGAATCCATTGACGGCATTGTGGTCTTGATCGAGCATGAGCACGAAGCCTGCCACCAGCGCGGCCACGCCACAGCTCAAATAGGCGTCATCGGCATAAATAAACTGGCCCGCCGGCAGGGTGCCATTGCGCAATGCCTGTACGACTGGCAGCAGATCCGCTTGCACGGCGGAAAAGATGCGCAACAAATCGGCCAAATCTTGCTCATCGAAATCGAACAAGATGATTTCGTCCTGCAGTGAGCTCGCCGGAACGCCGCCCTTGGCCAGGTTGCTGCCACTGCCAGCTTGCATCATTTCGATGAATTGCTGAAAACTGACATTGTTCGCGCGTACCGTGGCAACGGCGTGAAAATAGAGTATTTCCGCCTGTTGAGACGAGGTGGGGGCATTGGCTGGCAATTTCGATTTCGCACGATCGAGCAGGTTGAGTGCATCCTGTGGCCGGCCATCGCGCAAAGCACCGCGCGCGTCGCTCAATAAAGCCTCGGGGTCGTCGTTTCCGCCATCGGAATGAAACGGTGCGAACAGATTGCAACCGCCGAAGCAAATCACCGCTGCGAGGCACAAGATGAGCAGGAATCTTTCCTTCATGATATTCTCCCTTTGGAACTGATTTGATAAGCGCCACTGGCGCCAAAGCAAAAAACGTGCGCGCGGCACGCACGGCCGGCGCGACGGAAAACGCGTGACATGAGCTTCCTGGATTGGATTTTCATGTGGCAAGAGGTGAGCAGAATCGCGATGGTGGTGTGGCTGGCCCGACTGCCTTTGTCTTAAGGCGAGCCTGTCAGCAGCAATTCATGATGCACTTTTCAGGTGATGAATTAAAGATACCGGCACACGGCTGAATTAGCCGAAGCTGAGGACGGATAATTCTGTACTGGATGAGATCTTGGGACAGGCTCTTCGTTAGGCAGGACTAACATTCGCGGGAGGCAAAACTTCAGCAAGGCAAAATGTCACAAAATGCCCTGCGTTCCTATGGTTTGAGGCAAGATCAGTTTTGAGTTTCGTTTCGGGCAAGACGAAGGTGACAACTTTTTGATTTCGGAGTGAAAAATGAAATTGCAGATAGGACATGCGCACGTCTTCACTATTCGGGTGCGCTGGGCGATAACTTGATCTTTTTTCAGGCATCCTAAGTTGATGGATTCGCTTTCCAGCATCTCTCCCCAACTCAGTATCATCCGATCAACCATGGCCCCGGTTCTTTGCACGGCGACCAGCGCTTGTTTGACCTGTGCACCAAAAAGGCTTGTGCGCCCAAGATTTTGGTGATCGCGTGTACTCGCTGTATTCAATAAATAAGCCGCGCCGAGTAGCATTAACGCCACCGCGCCAGTAGGCCGATTCGATAATCCGCGCTGTAACATCGTGATTCTCCATTGGGCTATAATGATCTCTTGCATCAAATCTGTTTATTAGACTCGGCCAGTTGGAAAAAGGTTGCCGGATGGGGGTCTCACCTTCAATCAAACGCGGCCGGCCGAGTAGCATCCGCTAGATGCAACTGGATTTCGGCCAAATGGCGGGGATGCGTGCGGGCGGAGGAGAGGGGAGGAAGCTGGTCGAAGTCGAAAAAATCGACGGCAAGCGTTTCCTCGCCGGGCTGCGCCCTGCCGCCGGCGAGTTCGCAGAGAAAGATGATTTTGTACGCATGAAAGAATGACATTGGCCGGCCCTCGCGATTCGCGTCGAACACGCCGGCGATCTTGCGCGGGATCACGGCGAAGCCGCTTTCTTCGAGCACCTCGCGTGTCACCATGGCCGAAGGCTTCTCGCCCACGTCGCCCCACCCGCCCGGCATACTCCAGTGTTGATCCGACTTCTCTTGCACCAACAGAATCTTGCCGTCGCGCACCACTGCGCCGCGCACATCGATCTTGGGCGTGGCATAGCCCGTCTGCATCTTGAATTGTTGCAACCAGGATTCTTGCGGTAAGCCAGCATGTTGCGTCATGATCTCCGCGGCGATTTCGCGTAAGCGCTCAAAGCGTTGCCGGTCAAATGTATTAGTGGTAAAGGTCAAACCGGTTTGGCTGAGCGCTTGTATTTCACGCGCCCAAATCAGCCATTGTGGCAAATGTTGTTCGTCGTTGGGCATTGCTCGTTAGTTTTTGGTCGTTAGTCGTTAGTCGTTGGTGTCCAATGGATTTGTTGACATTCTCAGCAATGATGCTTCACGGCTCTCTTTGGATTATTATTCCGGTCGCACCTCAGCCGGGGAGATTCTTCTGGTGGACCCGCATACTCGGATTCATGCTCTTGACTTGTTGACAGCTCTAGTAGACTAATTCCGGGAATTGGTGGAAGTTTCAAATTGGCAGGATGTACGAATAAACCGAATAAAGATCAATAGGTGAGATAGACGGCAATCGGCCTGGCGGAGGCGCTAGAGCGCTTATAGAAACAAACATAGAATAAAATCTGAAAGTTTTTTGACAGGATTAACGAGATTTACAAGATGAAGAGCAATCCTGTAAATCTTGTTAATCCTGTCGAAGAAGAAGCGGCTACGCCGCGGCGGCTTCGGTTTTCAGCTCGACTGAAAACTGGTGTAGGGCCTAAACAGTCAGATTCGTGTAAAAAAAACAAAGAAATTCCTGGTAATCATGCTAATGCTTGAGCTAATTTTGGTTGCGGCTTGTGCGCTTTGTGGCATATCGTGGGCAAGCCGTCATCGTGCCAGCAACATTTTACGGACCTTTGTGAGCGTGCCGGCTTCGAGGCGGTAGAAATACAGTCCGCTGCCTAGTCTGCTGGCCTCGAAGCGTACCGAGTATGTTCCTGCTTGCTGCAGCTCGTTTACCAGCGTGGCAATTCTGCGACCCAACACGTCGTAAACCGCTAATTGCACGTGCGCGCCGGCGGGCAAGGCATACGCAATGTTGGTCGTGGGATTGAAGGGATTCGGATAGTTTTGCGCCAGCTCGAACTTTTTGGGTAAGGCATTCGCCCGGTTTTCCGCCACACCGACAGCGCCGGAGAGGCCGACGAAGTACATGGCGTTGCGATCGATCTGGCCGGTGCGTGGCAACAGTTTCGGCACAATTCCGCCCTGGCCGTCGGTGGCGATGCCAAAGTCATCGTCATTCACGACGGCAAGCAGATTTTCTTTTACCAATGCAATGCCTTCGGGTTTGTCATGAGCGTAGCCTGGCACGCTGGCGAGAATATCAAGCACCACTGTCTTGCTCACCGGCACAATGCCTGCGGCACTCAGCTCTTCGACCGAAAGTTGTTCGAGCGTTTTATTGTTCACCAGTAGGCCACTCGCGCTGTCCGCCGGATCGCTCACGTCGGTTGCGCCGCTGAGATTGATTTTATAAACACGTTTATAAAGCGCGGGTGCGCTCGCGCTGCCGGGAAAATTGCCATCGCGTTCCAATACATAAAACTCATCGCTGGATAACGCAATGATTTCACTATTTGCGAGATTTGGCGCTTCCTGCAAATAAATGTATTGCCTGGTTGCACCTGACGCGATATCGAAGCTGAGAATGCGCGTGACGCGCGACGTGTTGCGGATGTTGGTTCTATCTTCGAAAGGATTATCTAAGGCTGATTGCATGATGCCAACCAGCGTCGCGCCGTCGGGCGTGATGGTCAATCCTTCCATGCCGCGATTCGGACGGCGGCGGCTGAACACCCTCGGAAGCTTGCGGCCGCCGGTGCCAGTGCCAAATGGATTGACGCGTTCGACCGTCCGGCCATTTGCATCCACGTGGAGAATGTGAGGTCCGTATTCATCGCTGATCCAAAAGCTGCCGTCGCTCAGCGCCACTACGCCCTCGGGATCAAGACCGTCAGGATCCGCTGCGATAACGTTGCCATCGAGATCGATGGCCGTCTCCCCGGTGCTGCCCTGTCCTGCCGGATTTGGCAGGCCGGTAAGGAGATTGCCTTCCGCATCTTTTAGATCAATGATTTTGGCTGCGCGCAATGAATCACCCTCAATGCGAAACAGTCCAATTTGTGGCGCGAAACCCGGCACCGGAAAAATGAGCTGGCCGGCGAGAGTGCTTTCGAAGTTTGGCCCGCGGTCGGTCATCAAATAGAAATAACCATCCAAATAGGGATGCGGCGCCATGCCCGACCCGAAACCGCCGTTGAATACGGTCACACCATTGCGCTCAAAAATCGCCTTGGGTGACGCCGCCACCGCCAGGGCGGGATAGGAAACTTCGATGAGGTCCGTCGCCTCGACCGGAATGATTTGAAAACTGCCGTTGAAATCGCCGAGCACGCCTTTAAAATCAAACGTCTTCGCGGGTACGCTCCGGCCGGCAATGTCGATATCAGACCCGCCGAAGGTACTGAGGGTCACCAACCCCGAATTGTTGCTGGCGTCGGACAGCGGGTAATTCTTGTTGGCTTGAAATGCAGCGTCGCCGAGATTGTTGAGGGAGAGATCGTTGAGATAAATCAGCTTGCTTTCATAAGCTTCACCGTTGGCCGCCAGCTCGTTGAGCGAAACGAGCTGCGGCTCGGGCAGAGCATGATCGCGGCTCAGCACTTCGAACGCAGTGATGGTATCGATCTCCAGCAAACCGTTGAATGGCGTGATTCTTCCCGAGACGCGCAGCAGATCGCCGCTGCGCACTTCGCCGTTGGCAATCGCCGTGCGAAACGCGCCGCTGCTTTGAAAAATGGCAATGGCGCCGGTGTCATCTTGAATGCGCGCGAGCCTGCCGCGGGCGCGCGTGACCACGCCTTGAACCGTCAAGGTAGAACCCGCGTTGCTTTGCCGCGCTTCAGCAAGGGAGCGCAACGCAACAATCTGGAAAATCGAAACGCTGCCGCTGATTTCATTTGCGACCACGAGCAAGTCGCTGCCGTTGGGACTTTCACTCGCAGCAACGTGCAGCACGGATTCCGGCCCGAGATCGCCGATGGTTTCCAATTGCTCGGGCGTGATCGTTGCGGCTGCAAAGGCAACCGAAAAATTCCTGTTGTTGGCATAGGTGAGGAAAACCGGCGCGCGCGGATTGGTAACGTCGTACACAAAGACGCCGCCGATACGCTCCACACCGATGAAGGCGCAGGCGCGGCCGTTTATCCAGCCGACGGCCAGTGCTTCCGGTTCGGGTCCTTTATCATCGCTGCGACTGTCGAGAGAATTGTTCGCGGCATTGTCGGAATTGAATGCACCGGGAAGAAGCTGTGCCGTGAGGCGCTCGAAATCATCGCCGCTGTCGTAAACCAGATTTCCGTTCGTGTCCCAAATTGAAAACGAACGGGCGCCGAAAGTATACAATTTGTCATAGTCACCGTCGCCGTCCACGTCGCCCATGGTCGAAGTAATTTTCAAGCGTCCGAGATCCGTATTCCTCTTCAACTCGGCGCCATTGGGAAAGGCCGTGGAATCGAGGGTTACGGCTCCGATGCGCGCTTCTTCAATGTAGGCGGTATATTCGCGCGTATCGCCTTCATTCACTGTGACGAGATAGGTCTGTCCCTCGATCGTCAAAGCGACGATGGCATCGGGGAGATACATACCCAGCACCGGCCAGTTCTTCAGATTGATTCCGCCGTCGCGATCGCTGCCATCCAAGCCGTTGCCCGCTGCGCTATGATCTTTGAAGCCCAGGGGCAGCAGCGCCGTGACGGTGGCAGTGTTGAGATCGACCACCGCGAGCGTGTTGTTCTCCTGCAGCGTCACATAGGCCGTTTTCGAATCCTCTGAAATTGCGGCATACTCCGGCTCAAAATCTTGCGCGGCATTCGCGTTGGGACCATAGATGCGAATCCCCTGGCTGCGCAGTTGAGCCTCCTGGCCGATGAAAGTGGTAAAGCTCGCTGTCGAAACCACCGGATAAGCCGCCCCGCCGGAGAGATCAATAATGCTTACACTGCCCTCGGGATCGGCGACGTAATCGGTGCTCGGCTCGCCTTCATTGGCCACGACGACCTTGCTGCCATCTGGCGTGAACACCAGCGCATCAGGCAACGCGCCCACAGTCACAGCACTGATGAAATCGCCATTAATGTCGAAGAAAACCACCTGGCCCGGATTCTGTTTGGGACTGGCTTCGATTGCCACAGCCACCACGCCGTTTTTCACGCCGACACTATTGGCAACAGCACCGTATGCGGCGGCATTGATCGAGGCAATCTTCACCGGCTGTGCGGGATCACTGAGATCGAGAATATCGACCGTAGCCGCGTTTGCATTCACGAAAAACAGCCTCTTGCTGGCGGGATCAAAAGCCGCAATTTCCGCAGCCCCTTGAGCAAAAACGCCAGTGTGATAACTGCCGAGCAGCTTGAGCTCGAAGTGTTGGGAGAATGCGAAGGAAGGATACCTAACGAGAATAAGCAGCACAAGAGTAATACCAAAGTGCCTGAACGAAACGGGTGGGAATCCGTGCGCAAGTTTCATGAGTTCCTCCTGGTCAGATTTACGATGGACGATTTGCGATTTACGTAAGGATTTTCAACATCTGAAATCGCAAATCGTGATTCGTTTCAAATACTCTCATTATTCATGGAGATTTTCACTCCACCAATCGCAGGACAACAAACCTTTTACTGCGGTTGCCGCCGGTGGGACGAAGACCGCTCTGGCAACTCATGCACCGAAAATGCACCTTGTTGGGTTGAAAACTGGTGAGGGCTTCAACAGTGTATGCATGCAATATTATGAGAGTCTTAACGGAAGGTCAAAAATGGGTTATGAGTAGTTGGAAATTGCTGATAAACAGGATAGGCGCTCACAAAAAACTCCTTGTGGGAATGAAGACGGTGAGTTAGCTTGGAACCAGTACCGGATTTTCAGCCGAACTGAATACAGGAATCCCTGCGAGCAGCGCCAAGCTGAACAATTGCACCTTCAACTTTTTCGGAGCGAGTGATGAAAAAGCACAGGTTGGGTCTTCTCATGTTTCCTTTTTTGATGTCATGCGCCGAAAGTCAGCAGGCCCTGCAGGCTCGTGTCGACGACTATCTCAAAAACTATACGGCGAAATATAAAGACTTGTCTTATGCCGTGGCGCAGGCCGAATGGGCCCTGAACACCAAAATCGTCGAAGGCGACAGCACCAATGCCGTTGCTTCACGCCATGCCAAACAAGCGCTCGCGGAATTCAGCGGCAGCACCGAGAACATCACAAAAGCGCGCGAGTTTTTGCGGGACCGTACGCTGTTGTCGTCGCTGCAGGTGAAGCAGTTGAATAAAATTCTGTACCTGGCGGCAGACAACCCTCAAACCGTGCCGGAGCTGGTGAAGCAACGCATCGCCGCAGAAACCGCGCAAACCGAAAAGCTTTTTGGCTTTGATTTCAAAATCGATGGCAAGTCGGTGACCACCAATCAAATCGACGAAATTTTGCGGTCTTCGCATCAACTGGAGGAAAGACTGAAGGCGTGGCACGCTTCCAAAGAAGTCGGCAAGGTTTTGAAGGACGGTTTAGAGCATTTGCAGCGTCTGCGCAACCAAACCGTGCAGGCGTTGAATTATCCTGATTATTTCAGCTATCAGGTCTCGGATTACGGCATGACCACGGGCGAGATGATGGCGCTGATGGCGCAATTGAATCGCGAGCTGCGGCCGTTGTATCGCGAGCTGCACACGTATGCGCGATACACGCTTGCAGAAAAATATCGACAACCTGTACCGGCCGATTTGCCCGCGCATTGGTTGCCCAATCGCTGGGGACAGGATTGGAGCTCGATGATCGAGGTCGAGGGCTTCGATCTCAACGGCGTGCTGAAAAGCAAATCGCCCGAATGGATCGTGCAGCAAGCCGAGCGCTTTTATGTCAGTTTGGGTTTTGATTCCTTGCCGCCGAGTTTTTGGGAAAAATCCTCGCTCTATCCTCTGCCGCCGGACGCAGGATACAAAAAGAACAATCATGCCTCAGCCTGGCACCTCGATCTCGAAAATGATCTGCGCTCGCTCATGAGCGTGGAGCCGAACACGGAATGGTATGAAACGACGCATCACGAGCTGGGACACATTTATTACTTCATGAGCTACACAAATAAAGACGTCCCGCCACTGTTACGCGAAGGCGCAAATCGTGCTTATCACGAAGCCGTCGGCAGTTTGCTGGGATTGGCCAGCATGCAAAAGCCTTTTGTCGAAGCCATCAACCTTATGCCCGCCTCGAATGGCAAAAATGATGACGTGCAAACTTTGCTGAAAGAAGCATTGAACTATATCGTTTTCATTCCGTTTTCAGCTGGCACGATGTCGCAATTTGAATATGAGCTGTACGCGCAGAATTTACCCAAAGATCAATACAACTCGCGCTGGTGGGAGATCGTCAAGAAGTATCAAGGCCTGGTGCCGCCCGAGCCGCGCGGGGAGGAATATTGCGACGCTGCGACCAAGACCCATATCAACGACGATGCCGCGCAATACTACGACTATGCGCTTTCTTACATTTTGCTGTATCAATTGCACGATCATATCGCCACGAAGATTCTGCATCAGGATCCGCATGCGACGAATTATTACGGCAACACCGAGGTGGGAAATTTTCTGCGCGAGATTCTGCGTCCCGGCTCCAGCCGCGATTGGCGCGAGCTCCTGCGCGAGAAAACCGGCGAGGACTTGAGCGCGAATGCCATGCTGCGTTATTTTGAGCCGCTGACGGATTATTTGAAAAAAGCGAATGCCGGGCGCGAGCATTCCTTGGGAGAGATTTGAGGAAAGAACCTGGACTCAGAACAAAATTCTGATTTTTTTTCACCAACGGATAGATTAAGACCAACGGATGAAAAGACTAAAAAGTTGTGTCCGTTGGACTTAATCTATCCGTTGGCTAATTTTTTAATTTCAAGCTGCCTCAAAAGTGGCTCCTGTTTTCGGCCCGAAATGGCCCTTCAGTGAAATTCAGCGGAGAATCTGTTCAGTTTTGAGAGTCTCTAGGCTGAGACTAGCGTTGGGTAGTTTTCATGCATAACCATGAAGAAGCCGATCATCTGCAAGCTTCACTTGCCAATTACTTCGGCGCCCGCAGTCTGGAGCGCGCCGCCGAACGCCGCGAGGATCACGAATGGTTGTCCGCCAAGCTGAAAGATCACGCCACGCGCATCGTGCCGATGCAGACTGCCCAAAATCTATTCGCTGCCGACCATACCCCCGTGTTTTTTTCACCGCATGATTTCCCCGCTGGATTGGAGGCTTTGCAACAGGCCATTTTTTTGTGCGAGGAGGAGGGCGCGGCTTATTTCGCCGTTGATCTCGTGGAAATCCCCGAGATGGCAATCCTGGCGCAGCGCCGAGGCGAATTTGGAGACCTGAAAGCGCGCGCGGCGTTGCTGCCGGCGCGGGAGGCGGCCGTGTTGGCCTATGCGCGTGCGATGCTGCATTGGCAGCGCACGCATCGTTTCTGCGGCGCGTGCGGCACACGCACGCATTCGTTCTCGGGAGGCCATATGCGCCAGTGCGCCAGTTCGGCTTGCGGCCGGCAACTTTTTCCACGCACGGATCCGGCCATCATCGTGCTGGTGACACACGGCGCGCGCACGTTGCTGGCGCGCCAGGCGAAATGGCCGGAGCGCGTATTTTCAACTCTCGCCGGTTTTGTAGAGCCCGGTGAAACATTGGAAGCGGCGGTTATGCGGGAAGTTTGGGAGGAGGCCGGAGTGCGTTTGTTTCGAATTCACTATCATTCTTCACAGCCGTGGCCCTTTCCTGCCTCCATCATGCTGGGGTTCCACGCGCAAGCGCTGTCCATGGATCTGCGATTGAATTCAGCAGAAATTTCCGAAGCGGCATGGTGGACCCGCGCAGAATTGCGAGCAGCGGTGCAGTTACATCAGATCAAGCTGCCAACCGAGGTCTCGATCGCGCGCCGGCTTATTCAGGACTGGCTCGATACTGAGACAAAAGATACTTGACGCGGTGCTATCGGCCGCAACCAGTCTGCGCAGCGAAAGGCTATTCAAATCACTAAACCCTTTCTCAACTCAGCGCAACATGGCCGCAACCAAAAACTTTCTCAAAAAAACAAAATTTTTGCGAATTTGTATCACAAAGACACGTGGCACAGAGCGCGGCGTAGCCCCAAAGTGGGGCGAAAGCCGGCTTGTCGCCCTTTGGCGCCCGCAATCAAGAGAGCCTCACGCAGAGCCTCGCAAAGATTCGCAGAGA
>JBOHQX010000171.1:0-13970 GCA_050732395.1 bacterium | reverse complement strand
AGCAGGCGCACGACTTCGCTGCCGATGAGGCCGGTGCCTCCAGTGATAAGAATCATAAATCTCTCCGCTAGGCATTGACGATGGAGGGGAAGCAACGCTAGAAGCATTATTTTCGTGAGGTTCGGCGTGTTGACTTTCGACGAGGCTGCCGGGGTGCTCTTCTGCGTGGTCGTGCAGGTTTTTTTTCCACAACAGCAAGAGGAGGTACCACCAGCTTCCGCCATTCTGGCAATTGCGCTTCGACGAAAAGCTCTGCATATTGTTGATAAAAATTGTGGCGTTCCTGCGCGAGAGGCACGAAAATTTTTTGATAGCCAGAACGCAAAAGATCGCTGTACTCTTTGCTTTGTCGCGTCTTATACCTTTGTCTGACAGTTGCGATGAACATATCACTATCGTGCAAGTCCCCCAGCACGGATTGCAGTTTTTTGAAGAATTTCAGATTGGCAGCGATGTTTTCGCCCGCGGCAAATTCCAGGATTTCGAGTGCGTAGCGCAGTTTTTTCACGTCCATTCTGAGATTATGCAAGCCATTCACGTCCTGTTCACCGATGATCGCACTGCGCCTGGCAAAAACCGCGTTGAGTCGCCGTAGGAGTAGCGTGCGCGCCAATCGCAAAGCCGTGCGCGGCCCGCGCTGTCGCGAGGCCGGTAGCGCACGCAGGCGTAGAAATACCGCTGCCACTTCTTCGTGCAAAGTTGAAGTTTTGACTTTGCGGTCGAGTTTGTGCTGCATTTTCATGCGTCGCCGCTCTTGCTCCTCCACCAGGTGCCTGAGCAAATCTTCCAACGCGAACCGCTCCTCGAGATCCTGCACCTCGGCATGCCGCTTGGCAAAATACTCCACGGCAACATCGGCTTCGCGCACACGGCCCAAAGCCTTGGTGACCTGGCGTACGCCCCCATAAATTCTGTCATATACTTTTGCCTGAAAACAGAATGCGAAGATCTCCAAAGCTTCCAGCAGCCGGCGCGACCATACTCGCATGTCGTGCAGCGCCTCGAGATCTTCGCCTTGGCGCGCACCAGCCTCGAATTTGACCATCTCGTGCACGCGCTCGAGAATCAACTGCCGCGCACAAGTCCACGGCGGAGTATCCGGCGTTAATGCCACCGGAACGAAATCCGCCGGGGCATCAATGAGAGCAGGAAGACCATTCATGCTTCATCAAAACATTTAACAAACGGTCAAATAGGGTGCCGTTTAGTGTTCTCCCATTCTGTGATCCTGATGCACGTTCCGATGGTCCGTCCGATCCAGTTCCTGATGCAGGCCGGCGTGAATGGTTTATCACCGCATCACGCCGCCGCCCGAGCGTGTTTTCGGCTGAACACGATATTTCAAAAAAGATTGAGAGTCAAGTTAAGATCTTGTGAAGGTGTATGGCCTTTCTCAGCGAGGCGTGCAGTCGCTGAGCAATCACCGAGAAACTCGTTGATAAATAGAATTGCTTGTAGTAAATAATATCCATCTAGAGTCAAAGACAAATTTGAGAAACTGACCGGAGCTCGCGTCGACGAGTTGAGAAAATCGCGCGTGGTCGAGATGATCAGAAATTAATGAGACGAATATAACGTCGTGGAAGAGAAACCATTCTCCGGTGATTCGGTCCCGGAAAACTGCGGCATCATCGAAGTACGCCTCCAGCAAATGAGCCAATTATTCGACTCGATGGACCCTTCACCGTTTCACGAAAAGGATCTGGACCGTAACGCCGTGGAGTATATCGTCGGCAGCGCCTATGAACTGCCGGACAGAGCACCTTTCGCATTGGTGGTGTATTTGGACAAACCAGCGGAGCTTCCGGACGAAGGGCGCGTTGTGGGTGACGCCATCCGCGAGCACTTCGCTCGCCAATCGGAACTGTCGTGGCAGGAACTGCCTCAGCTTCTACGTCGCGGTTGGGTCAGCCTGATCATCGGTCTAAGCTTTCTGGCCGCAGCATTGGCCGGCTCGGCGTCGGTCACGCGACTGATGAGCGACGGCCCGCTGGCGACGGTATTCCGTGAAAGCCTGTTGATCGGCGGCTGGGTCGCCATGTGGCGTCCGCTCGAGACCTTCCTTTACGATTGGTGGCCGATCCTCGGCGAGCGACGGGTCTATGATCGGCTCAGCCGAATGGCCGTGCGGATCGTCTACTCGGGTATGCAACCAGGCCAGCATCGGCAGGCCGAAGTACACTCCCGCTGATCTTTAGAGCAGTTTCGATCTCTACAGCCCAGGCCAAACAAGCGCATTGAAGTATCTCGCGCTTTGGACAAGACACTCTGGTTTTTGGGGAACACTTTTTCAGAAGTAAATCACCAAAGGAGATCAACATGTCTATCAGACCGATCAAACGACTCATCAAGGCCAAGCCGGCCCTCGAAGGCGCGGGCGTCCAGCTGCGCCGTGCGTTTGGTTTCGGCAACACCTCCGACTTCGACCCCTTCCTCTTGCTCGACGATTTTCGCAACGAGCGGCCGGAGGATTATCTGGCGGGCTTTCCGTGGCACCCTCACCGCGGGATCGAGACAATTACGTACGTTCTTGCCGGAACCGTTGAACATGGCGACAGTATCGGCAATCGCGGCGCCATTGCCTCCGGCGACATTCAGTGGATGACCGCCGGCAGAGGGATCATTCATCAAGAGATGCCGAAAGGCGACGCGAGCGGCCGCATGCACGGCTTCCAATTGTGGGCAAATCTTCCTTCGGCACTCAAGATGACCATGCCCCGCTATCAAGAGGTGAAGTCCGCTGACATACCGGAAGTCACCGACGACGATGGAACGAAAGCCCGTCTCATCTGCGGAAGCTTCTGGGGCGCCAGAGGGCCGGTCGAGGGCATTGCCGCTGATCCTGTTTACATCGATGTGACGGTGCCGGCAGGCAAGAGGAAGACTTTTCCGGTCGAGACGAAGAGCCATGCTTTTGCCTACGTCTTTGCCGGGGCGGGAAAATTCTGCAATGCCTCAAGTCCGCTTGCCGTGCCCACCGAAAGTGTTGGGTGGTTGGACACCTCGCCCCCGGTGGAGGCGGATAATCGTTCGCTCGTGCTTTTCGATCGCGGCGACGAAGTCACTGTGCAAGCCGGAGAAGAGGGCATCCGCTTCCTCCTCATCTCGGGAAAGCCGCTTGAAGAGCCGGTGGCTTGGTACGGTCCGATCGTAATGAACACACAGGAACAACTCCAACAGGCGTTCGAGGAACTTCAGCGAGGGACATTTTTGAAGTAGTAGGCGATGCCTGGGGAACTCGCATGGCTGAATCGTTTGTTTTCCATTCAAGCCAGGATGAACCTAACTTTCGGCTTCTCCGGCGCTGCAGCATCCACGAACAAGCCGTTGTTGGGCCGTCGTATGAGGGGCCTATTCTGCCACGATCTACCTCGTTGGGTAGGAAATACAAAACCATTCCTAACGCTCAGCCATCATCCCGTAAGGCGGCCGAGCTCCACCGCAATAGACCCGTGTTCCATCGTCAAGGATACCGGCTCCATCAATGCCGCACACGACCGGTAGTTCAGGGTGGCTGTCATAGATTTCGTGGCGCGGCTGCGCCGTCCGCAGCAAGAGTGTTGAGGTCGTCGTTGGCGGTTGGGGTTTCCGTGATGCGCGCAAACAAATTTGGACCGCAACGACTCGACAAGAAGGATGCCGTCTTGATTGCGATCATTGGATCCATTGTGCCTTCTTATTTGTTCCGAGAGAGTCCAACAGACCCCAACAGAGTCGAACAACGAATGGTGACGGCTCATGTGGTGCTGGCATCAACGTCCGTAGCGGTAACAGCCTACACACTTGCCTCGGCGTGTCTGCCCGTTATTCGCGCCACACGAATTCTTATCTCGTTAGGCAAAAAGTGGCGCATAATCGCGCGCAAACGCTGCAAATGACCGGGGACTTCGTCTCAAGGCTTCAAGCACTCCCGATTCGACTCCGGCAGCCTCGCCACGACGATACATCGCGAATTCTTCAAGCAGACCGTCGGCTTGCCAAGCCGGGAAACCAAGGCCAGCCAGCGCTCCTCGCATGGCATCAGGCGGGACATCAACAAACGTAATGATCCGACCCGAGCGCCGCCGATAGTCGCTGCGCCATTTCGCCGAAGGTCAACGCTTCCGGGCCGGTGAGCGAATAGTTCTTGCTGTCAAGCTGCGTACCAGTCAGCGCCGCTACCGCGACCTCCGCCAGGTCGCGGACATCTACCGCACTGATGCGGGCTTCACCGGCTGCGACAAAGAAAGCGCTCTTCTCTTTGATGCTCTGCCGGAAATTCAGCAGACCTTGCATGTAGAGATTCGGGCGCAGAAATGTGAAAGTCAGACCGGCAGCTTGCACGGCAGCCTCGACTGCCGCGTGATAACGAAGAAACCGCCCCGGCGAGTTCACATCTGCGTGCAACTGCGAGAGCTTCACAATGTGCTGGACACCGCTCTTCTTAGCCACTTCCACAAAGGCGGTTTGCTGCTGCTCCGCGCGCTCGGTCGAGTTGGAGAGCAGGAACGCGCGCTCCATGCCCGAGCAGGCGCGCTGCATCGAATCAAGGTCATCAAAATCGCCTTTGACGAATTCAACATGTGGAAGCGGGCTCGCCTCCGCTTTGCGTAAGTCGCGCGTGACAGCACGGACTTGCACGCCCTGAGCAGACAATCGCTTGACGACTTCGCTGCCTACAGTTCCAGTTGCTCCAGTAATCAAGATCATGGTTTGTTCTCTCTACGGTGACTCGCTGGTATGTCAGCATTTTGCCGGCCAAAGGTATGGTATGTTCGGTGAACCGAATCTCGGGATTAACCTCGAATGCTCACCTGAGAAGTGAAAAGTAGCCTCGCTTTCGCGGCCATTCCGGGGAATCAATGTTTTAGGGTCAAGTTCTGAGTGAGTCCCTAATTCCGGATTTGACTTTTTTTGTGTTCAGATAATTAGAATTATGGCTTGGCAGAGGTTGGAAATAGGGTTGGAATTGTGGAGATTGAAAATAGGAACGGCTTAGATCATATCATCTAGGCCCTTCTTATTTCGATTGCTATATACAACTCAACAATGACATTGGCAAGGTTCGGTCCGGCCTTATCCATGGCTGGATATGTTTCAAAGTCGGTTGTATATGGGATTTTCTTCCAATTTATTTTTTGTGCGAAATGCCAGTCTGGCAACGTATGCTTCAGGCAGCAATACAATTTCATGATTCTTTGTCACAGTCATTTCTCCTTTTCCTTGTAACTATTACTACAACGTTAAGTCAAGGCCACTACCAGGCACGTCATGCTGGAAGCATCTTCCCAAGCGCTGGGTACAAGACCGAAATGGCCTGTGACACTGCATCATGGGAGGATTCTTACAGAATGACAGTGCTGGTTTTTGTGCAATTGTGCGAACTTAACGTTGTAGTGCTATTCAGGTGCAAATTGAAAGGCAAAACTATTTAGGGCAAAACAATTGATACGAGAATTGATGGTTTGGGCAACAAATTTCGGCAAAACTTTGAAGGTTTTTGGGCAAGATGAGTGGAATGTCCGATAAGAATCACCTCACCATGCAGTCGGGCGAGGTCTTTTGCAATTTGAGTCTTCCATGCCTCATACTCTGGTGATTCCTCGTGGGAGGTCTTTGGATAGAGCACATGATAAGTATTCCCGAGCACATTCCAACCCTGTCGCAACAACTCGAGCGAATCTGCACCCGCTCCGCATCCTAATTCAACAGCGGTGCGGCGGAGATTAGCGGACTCCTCACCCTCAAATCTTGCCAAGGCCGCTAGCAGCGTCTCGCGGGGCGGGGCGTCTGCCGCTGCCCGAAGGAAATTGTCGTAGGAATAGTTCGCGGTCATCATCAATCAACTCCGCGCGTTTCCGCACGCGGAGGAATGTTTCAAGCGTCTGATCTGTGATGCGCGAGATCAGAATGCCAAGGATGTCGGAGCCGCCGTTGTACATCCACTTCTCGCCCGCCTGATGCACCAACGGCAGGCTTCCGAGTGCGTCTCGCCCCGCCTGCTCACCAACGATGTTCATGTTGCCGTTGTTGGATCTTCCTGAGCATGTCTGTTCTCTTTATTCTACGACTTGAAAAATCTCCCTTCGGCCAGTCAAATACATTTCCGTGTACTTCGACATCTCTTCTGCAACTTTGGGATCCATTTTCGGATCCGGTTTGCCCGATTTGTACTCTTCCATTTGCTTTTCGAATTCAGCCAAACTTTTTACTTGCGTCTCGATGACGACGGTGTTGTAATCCCCTACCATATCAGTCATGACGCGCGCGTTGGGGTCTCCACCGAATCCTTTCTTGAACAATTTGGCAAGCTTCGATGCTTGCCCCGGTTTTGCAATGAATACTTCACGAATGATCAGCATGGTAGTATCTCCTCTGATGAAGTTAATTTTTTATTAGACAATCATTCCGGCGGTCAGGTTAACAGTGGTTCCGGTTATTGCACTGCCTTGACCAGAAGCCACGAAGACGGCCGCGTCCGTCAACTCTGCAAGCGTAGTTAAACGTCGCCTGTGCGTCATACCTTCCATGGATGAATGAAATTGCTCAAAAGTTATGCCGTGTGCTTTTCCATGAATTTCCCAGACTTCGTCAATCAGCGGCGTCTCTGGTATGCCGGTCGTGAGCATGCAGACGGCCCGGACTCCCTGCTGTCCGCATTCCACTGACAGAGAACGGCAGAGCCCTTCCATTGCCGCCCAGGCAGGTACCATGCCTCCCACAAACGGCGGGCTTATCCGACTCGCGTTCGGGGTGTGCATCATGATCACTCCGTGCCCTAGCTTAACCATACGGCGTGCCGCTGCTTTGGCGGTTATGAAATTAGCCTGCGTATATGTGGTGATCGGAAGCGAGAAGCTCTCCACCGAAAGTTCAGTGAGAGGAATGCCTTGAATGCCTTTTTGAGGAATACCGATAGCGTTGAACGAAATGTCGATTCTCCCGGCTTTCTTGACGATCTCACTCATGTACTTCTCTACCGCCTGCTCGTCGAGTGCGTCGACTTGGGCCGTCTCGACCGCTCCTCCACTGGCCAGGATTTCCTTAGCTACAGCACCGAGCTTCGCCAATGTGCGGCCGGCCAAGAAAACCTTGGCCCCTTCTCGGGCGAAGGCACGGGCCACTGCTCCACCAATGGCTCCTCCCCCTCCGTAGATTACAGCGTTCTTGTTTTTGAGCAACATATCTGTTCTCCTTTCAATAATCTTTTGAATCAAATCTCAGGCTTTCGTCGCGAACAGGTTTGGCTGATCTTTACCTGTGGTGATCAGCTTGCACAAATTGCCTTTTATGAGCGTGCGCCAAGCGTTCGAGCAGTCGCTGTAACATTCATACGCCGGCACCAAGCCTATGTGCGTGAAGCGGACCTCGGTTTTACCGTCCTTTTTGGAGATTACAAAACTAATTTTGGTGTCGTTCCACTCAGTTTTGGCTTGCGTATAGCTAATGTAGCTGTCTAGCACATGCCAAACGACTTTTTTGCCAGGAATGAATTCGGTAATCTTCATTTTGCAGTAGTGAACGTCTGGGACACGGTACGTGAACTCGGCGCCGAGTTTGTCGGTGTCGCCCTCGATTTCTCCCGACCACCATCCCTGGACGTTGTTGATGGCAGCGAAAGTTTCTTCAGGGGTTTGGTCTACCAAAGAGGCAGTGGTGTAGTTTTGATCGCTCATGCTTCTCTCCAATTTTTTGATTAGGCTGTAAGTATAGCCCTCGTACTTGCAATCTCTTGGCAAAGCCTGGGTTGCTAAGCGCCAAGCATCGGTCTACAGCCTGGCGTTTCTAGGAGTTTTCTATGCCGTGTTTGATTGCAATTTGCTCGTTTTGGTTGGGCTGGCCCTTACCCTTGGCAATCAGGTTGCGCAGGCTGCCGTTGATGTAGGTGCCCCAGGCGTCCGAGCAGACGCCGTAGCATTCGTATGCGGGGACGAGGCCTACGTGCGTGAAGCGAACTTCTGTTTTGTCGCCCTTCTTGGCGATTTCAAAGACAATGTCGGTGTCCTTCCACTCGTTCTTGTCTTTTACGAAGTTAAAGTAGTTGTCTACAACGTGCCAAACGACCTTTTTACCTGGAACAAGTTCGGCGATTCTGATGGTGCAGCGGTGAATGTCTTGGTAGTGGTACTTAAAATCACCGAGCTCGTCGGTCCTGCCCTCAATTTCTTCTGACCACCATCCGCGAACGTTATTGATGGCGTCAAAGACTTCTTTTGGAGTGTTATCCACCAAAAGAGTGATGCTGAGATCTTGATTCTTTCTCATGTTTTGTGCTCTCTTTCTGTTTAGGCGCTTAGCCATTCAAACTCAGAATAAAATTCTAACTTTTTTGTCGCCAACGGATAAATTAAGGCCAACGGATGAAAAGACTAAAGGTTTTATCCGTTGGACTTAATCTATCCGTTGGGGCCGCCCGCAGGGCTACAGTTTTCAGCTTGTCTGAAAATCCGTTGTAGTCTGTTAAGAGTGAAATCTTTGCTTTTTCAGCAAGAAAATTCAAACCGCTAATTGCCGCTAATGAACGCTAATTCTTTATTCGCGTTAATTGGCGTCTATTCGCGGTTCAACCCTTTTTGGTTGCGGCCCGTCCGCCTTCTGCTCTTGCTAAAGAACGGTTAGGATCACGGCCTCTACCTAAGATTGCCCTCTTTCGGCAAACACCACACTTCTTTGATTTTGCAGAGTCTCCCCAGCATCTCTTCGTACTCTTTATTAAGAGCCGCTCTTTCCGTCAGGCCGAGAGGCTGGATCATGTATCCATGGTGGCCGTGAAGTATCACAATCGGATAGGGGCCTAAGGGCTCCCCGGCGCCGATGTCTTCATTGGAAACATTGGGAGCGTAATACATGACGTGTGGGAAGTTAACGGTAACGACGCCGTCGCTTTCATCCGGGTTGTAATACGTCCTCAGTATTGGAGACAGCATGTATGAGATGCCGGCGCGTTCCGGCGCTTTATAGTATCCTGTCTTGAGACGGTCTTTCATGATTTTCTTGAGTTCGTCGGCAGGGGTACCCTTGGCCTGCATCTCTGCCGCATCAAAGAAGATCCGCATTTGTGCCTTGGTGCCCGCTTTATCAAAGGAAATCGGGTAGAGAATATCATCTCGATATTCCGTTAAGGGCCAGGTACTCCTGAACGTATCATCGCCGGTTCGAGCAACAAGGGCGTGGAATTCGCTAGTACCCTTGCGGGCAACTTCGAAGCCCTTGGCAGGGTTCAAAACATATACTGTTGCCTTGTCTCTGAGGTGCGGTGGCAGAGCGCTTAGGGCTAGCTGAATTTCCAAATCTCGCGGTAGCGGCTCGATTTTATTCATCACCTCGCCTGAGATGGAAGCCGGGGCGGCACTGTGCGCCAGCTCGATCTCGGCATTTCTATCGGCCATGAGGTACTGCTCGAGTGGCGCCATGTTGGGATAAGTGGCTCTTCCATCCTGCGCTACGGCGGCGTCGAGGCCCGCCAGCAGCGAGATCAGCACAAACGTGAACTTTTTCATTTTCGAACTTCTCCTTTCGACTTGATTTATGTGAAACGATATTTCAATCATTGCTCGTACCTTCAGAGTACTTGTCGTGGTGCCGCACCCACGCCATCTCCCGGCCGTCCTCCTCCTGGCGGCCGAGCGGCGTGTGATCGAGGAAGTTGTACGTGTTGATGAACGGATCGAGGCCGCGCAAATAGGTCGAGTAGGTGTGATAGAGGTGCTCGCCGTTGCGCAGGAACACGCTCAGCCCCGGCGCCTCTCCCTCAGTGGGACCTTTCCCCTGCAGATCCGGCTCGCGGTAGGCTCGGCGATAGTTGTTCTCAGGGTGCGCTTCGTCGATGGTGACCTGGAAGTCGTAGTTGAAGTCGCTGCCGAACGACGAAAGCCACGGGAAACCCCATTCCATGCGCTTCTTGAAGCGCTCGATCTTCTCGATCGGCGCGCGCGAGATCACCGCAAACGAAGTGTCGCGCGCAGCGAGGTGCAGGAGCGCTCCCGCGAAGTGGTCGGCGACGAAGGAGCAGTTCTTGCATCCTGTCTCCCAGGCGGGGTCGAACATGAAGTGGTAGACGATGAGCTGGCGCCTGCCCTCGAACAGATCGCCGAGCGTGCGGCGGCCGCTCGGCCCCTCGAATACGTAGTCCTTCTCGATTCGCACCATCGGCAGCTTGCGGCGCTCGGCATTGAGCGCTTCTCGCTCACGGGTGAATTCCTTCTCCTTAATCAAAAACTTCTTGCGAGCGGCAAGCCACTCAGCTTGCGGCACAATCTTCGGATGATCCATTTTGCTCTCCTTTGGTTTGGGTTTTCGTGTCAATACTCTTCGCGCCGGTCTTCGCACGAAGCTTCTTCACGACGAGTGCGGTCAACCCGCCCGTCGAGGTCGCGCCAGCAACGATCAGCGCCGCGGTTGTTATGCACGCGGGACACATAGGTATCTCCTTTCACTGTAAACTAAAAAAGATGATTTAGTGGCAGAGTCATTTTGCCGAAAAATTATTCTGAGTGAATCGTGTTTTCATTCTTATGACAAATGAGCTTGAAAAATAGGGACAGTATTCTGAAAAAAAAGTTACCCCGGCTCCATTCTCTTGGATTTTCGATTTCTTATCACGCCAGCCGCATACCAAAAACAAAACGGCCATTCAGAGCACACTCTAAATGGCCGTTACGTTTTGAGTTATGTGAGTCGGTGAAATTATTATGATGAGTCTGTCACAACAAACGTTTCCCTATACTTTGGAATTGTTACAAAATGTTGGAAAAGCTTATGGTCTGCGAGCTTCCCAGGCGCTCGAACTCGCCTTCTTACAAACGCGCAGCAGCTTGGCTTGCAAATCCATGATTGTCCTCGATCAAAAGAATTTCGACCGCATCGACATCTATCATATTCTTTATCCTTTTTGTCCAACCCTGAGCGGGTTGCCAAGGAGGGCATGCCGGCAGCATGATTCCGCTCCGGGCAAAGACGCTAGTCGTCCAGGCTCCCCATGGTCAAGTTGACGATTGTTCCCGTCATCCCGCTGGCCTTATCGGAAGCGATGAAGACCGCCATGTTTGCCATCTCCTCGAGCGTCATAAGCCGTCGCGGATGGGTCCTGCTTGCGAGCATCACTTGCCACTGTTCCCAGGTCATTCCCGTTGCCTTGGCCCGAGGCTCGTAGGCTTTCTTGATCGTGGGTGTCTCCGGCATGGCCTGTGGTCGCAAACCGACCACGCGAATGCCCTGAGGAGCGAGCTCGGCGGATAGACTTCGAGTGAGTGCCTCCTTGGCGGCCTGCGCCGGACCGTAGCCTCCCACCAATGGGACGCCCGTCCGCGAGAGGAGTGAGGTGACGGTCATGATCACCCCCGATTTATTCGGGATCATCCGCCGGGCCGCCATGCGTGCGGTCAGGAAGTACGACGTAGCGTAGGCCGTGATCGGCAGGGAGAACTGCTCGACATCCAGCTCGATCAGAGGAACACCCAGAATCTTCGCATCCGGGATGCCGACCGCATTGAACGAGACATCGACGCGACCCGCCTTATCGATCACGGACTGTAGATGCTTGTCCACAGCCTGCTCGTCGAGAGCGTCGACCTCCGCCACCTCGGCGGATCCGCCGGCGGAAACGACTTCCTTGGCGACAGCTTCAACGGGCGCCCGGCGTCGCCCCGTGAGAAAGAGCTTGGCGCCCTCGCGCGCAAAGGCACGCGCGACAGCGCTGCCGATCCCGCCTCCGGCTCCGTAGATCACTGCAACTTTGTTCTTCAACATGATGCTCTGGTCTCCTTCACTAAAAAAGATGATTTATTCCGGATGCGATGCTCTAAACCCCTATGATACGGTCACCAAGCCTGCGACTTTTTTAATAGGGCGAACTTCGATTTTCCACCCTACCTCATCAAACCTTGGATCAGATTTTGCAATGGCAACGGCCTCGCGCAGATCTTTAGCCAGAATGTGATAATATCCTGCAATGACCTCTTTACTTTCATTAAAAGGTCCGTCATTAAAAACTCCCCGTGTCCCACTAATCATTACACCTTCCATGGCGAGGGGCTGCACGCCCTTCAATCTTCCGGTTTTCACCAAATTTTCAATGTAGGCATTAACTCTTTGAATATGCTGTTGCTGCTGCTCGGGCGATAAATCTGCATAAGCCGCGGCTTCGTCTTGCGCCAAGCCGGCACGAACAAATAACATAAATTCGTTCATTTCTGTCCTTTCATGCAGGTGAATATTGAGTGCATCGTGTTTTCATGCTTATGACAAACGAGTTTGAAAAATAGGGACAGTATTCTGAAAAAAATTATTTGAGCTCCTTTTCGCAATGTTCAAGCTTGGAAGTCAGCAGCCTGATTTCGGCATCATTCCGTGTAAGCTGAATGGCCTTTTTAAAGCTGTTTGCCGCCTTTTCGTATTGCTTCTGTTCAATATAAAGCTCAGCCAGTGTCGAGTGTAATAAGTAATAGTTTTCCAAAGCCCCTGTAGATTCCAGCTCAACCAGCTCTGCAATGGCTTGCCCGCTGCCGTGAATCTTGGCAACGGCAATGGCCCGGTTGAGCAATATAATTGGAGAATGATCAAAAACTATCAAGGTGTCATAAAGAGAAAGAATGGCACTCCAGTTGGTTGATGCATAGCTTGGCGAGGAACAATGATATGCCGAAATAGTACCCAGAACATGATAAATTGAAATTTGCCGGCTCTCCTGGATTTTGCCAAGATGATAAAGCCCCTTATTAATCAAAGCCTGGTTCCACTTTGAACGATCTTGTTTGGACATTTCGATAATGTTTCCTTCGCCATCTTGACGAGCCTCAAATCTCGAAGCATCGAGCAGCATCAGGGCCAGTAAGGCGTGAACCGGCGTATTGCTTTTAAATGATCTGTTGCTGATTATTAAATCTGCCAGTCGAATGGCTTCCATACACAACTCGTATCTAATGAGCCTGCTTCCATTTGTCGCGCTGTAGCCTTCATTAAAAAGCAAAAAAATCGTTTTGAGCACGGCGTTTAATCTATTGTCCAGCTCCGTTTGGTTCGGGATTTCAAATTGAATATTGTTCTGGCGCAAAATCTTTCGAGCTCTTACCAGCCGCTTATTTATCGTTTCGTTGGTTGTAAGATAGGCTTTGGCAATTTCTGAAATACTCAACCCACAAAGTGTCTTAAGAATAAGGGTGATCTGCGCTTCCTGTGCAATGGCAGGATGACAACACGCAAATATCATGCTTAATTGATCATCGGCAATTCGTTGCTCTGAAAATAGCTGGTCAATCGAGGCCTCTAGATTTTGCCCTGCATGTGCATACTTGATTTCATCTTCGTGGCGATTGTGGAGCTCCTTTCTTTTTATCGCGTTCAAGGCTTTGTTCTTTGCCACGGTATAAAGCCAGGCTTTGGGATTATCAGGAATACTCTTATATTCCCAGAACTTAATCGCCTCGAGCAGCGTGTCTTGCACGACATCTTCAGCCAGATCAACTTGACCGATGCCGAAATATCGTGTCATAACCGCCACCATTTTTGAATATTCATGTCTGAAAAAATGCTCAGCCAATTCTTTGCTCTGAGTCATCGTGTCCCCTTTTAATGAATCACCTGTCTTGCCAGATCAACCTGACCTGGCATGGATGAGACGAACGCGACAGGAAAATCGACAACACCTATTGCAATTTCGCGCTGCCCGGAATTTACGCTGAGGATTCGTCCTTTAGCATCCAGCTCGCGTTTTGCAAGCTGTTTGAATTTAAAAAACTTATACAGACATATCATTATTGAAGTCAGTTTGGCTTAGAAGCAAAATACAAAATCAAGTGGGTGTGAAACCAGTGGCAGAAGGCTGATCAACAAGTAGGCAGAAAGTGAGGAATTTGTAGGCTAAGGACTACGCCAGTTGGCGGCTGCGCCGCCAACTGAAGCCGCTTCGCGGCGGCTTTGGTTCAGGCCAACGGATAGAAAAACCCAACGGATGCTCTGGGGCATTTTCATGCGCCATGCTGAATGAGCATGCT
>JBOHQX010000170.1:0-11416 GCA_050732395.1 bacterium | reverse complement strand
GAGCTGAATAGTTACCATTCAAGAACAAAAGATGCGGACAACTCGCGGCAGAAAATTGCCTCCTGTCATTCAGGATATCAATCGATCTCTACAGCGCATTTATGGCAAACGGCTGAAGAAAATCATTCTTTTCGGCTCCCATGCACGCGGGCAAGCCACTTCAGAAAGCGACGTGGATCTTTTGATTGTTCTCGACCAACTCAGCAGCTTGCGCCAAGAAGTGGAGAAGCTCGTACCTGTCGTTGCCAGGCTCAATCTCAAATATGGGGTATTGGCTTCGTGTTTGCCTGTGAGTGTTTCAGCCTACGAAGATGCCAGGTGCCCCCTCTTTGTTAATATCCAACGTGAGGGTGTGGTAGTACATGGATGAGACGGTTAGCCGTTTACTCATACTCGCACGGGATAGCATTCGCGGTGCTCGCGTTTTGCTGAGAGCCGGACTTTCGGGGCAGGCAGCTTCGCGGGCCTATTATGCGATGATTTATGTTGCCCAAGCTCTGTTGTTTTCGCGTGGCTTGACCTTCACTTCATTAGCACCGCCTTGCGCACCTGCAACGATCCTCCCGCCTGCAATTGAATGAAATAGACGCCCGAGCTGTGCTCCTGCGCCCGCCATACTGCGTTGTATTGCCCGGCGGCTTTCCGCTCGTCCACCAATAACGCCACAAGCTGCCCGGACACGTCGTAAATGCTCAACTGCACATGCGCCTCTTGCGGCAAAGTGTATAAAATTTGAGTAGCCGGATTGAATGGGTTGGGGTAATTTTGCAGTAATGTGTAATCCGTAAGAGAAATTCCCGCCTCGGCTTGCTGCTCGCGCATGAAATCCCCATTACCCACCAACAATGTGAACCGATTCTCGCCCGAGCGCTTCGCCACAAATTCGATTCTGCCATGCAGACGCAGATCGAAAGCCGCCGGTGCGGCTTCGTCAATCAAAAACACTTGTTGCACCGCTGGAACCGCGCTCACACCGTCAAAATTCAACACCAAGATTTCATCATCCGGTCGGGACTGTACGCGGAAACGCCAAACATGACCCTTCGCGGCCGGAGCCCGCACATCGGCCTGCAAAGGCTCGGGTTCGTCCGCGTTTTCAAACGACAATGCCACTTGCTCCGTCAGCACAAAAGGACGATGCAAATCCAGCGCATCAATGCCTTCGGCCGCGGCCTCATGCTGGCCGGCGAAATTGTAACGGCTCACGCTGCGGCCATTGTCCGCCGTGATTTGAATGAGCCAGTTGGCCGGCGTATTGTTTTCAACGTTATAAAAAGACGCCGAGCTGTTCAGTCCGGCCAATCCCGGGCGAATTGTCAATGTCGCTGCTTGGGTGAGCCACACCGCGTAGCCCTGCCACGGCTCCAAGCCCTGCGTGTTGATCTGCCAATCTCCTTCGAAACGCCACAACTCAAAACTCCCGGCGGAAGTGCGCATGCTATCCAACGGAATGTTGTAGTTGAACGGATTCCCGATCAGGCTCCAGCCTTGCGGCAGATTGATGCTGTACGGCGTTGTCGTGGGCACAGTCATGCCGCTTGCAGTTTTCAATCTCACGTTCTTGAGGTTGGCGAGCAGCGCAAAGCCCATGTCCGCTGTGATATTCACACTGCCAAAATTGGGAAACTCCCGCAGCGTAGCGCTGGCGCGGTCAAACACATACCAGCGATATTTGGCAGGATCTGCAGCACTCAGCGCCGGAATGTTGTCCAAAAACGCTTGGGGCGATTTGTTATCGAGATCGAGCGGCACGGAAAACAGTCGATACGCGCTCGCCGTGTTGCCGTTGGGCTGCACAGCCGGTTTGGCAATCCCATTGGGACAATACACGCGCACGGGATAGCGGCTGGTGTTAGCCACGTTGCCGTAATTGTCCGTGGCTTGCACATAGAACTCCACCCCGCGCGTATTGACAGCCGTGGCCGGAACGTCGGCGCTGTACCTCGCGCCACTTTGCAACAGCATAGGGCGATTGGCAAAAGCAGCATCGCCGCCGGAGCGATAAAACAGCAGCACACTTTGCACGCCAAAATCGTCGCTGGCATTGACAGCAACATTGACGGCATTGTTCAGCGTAGCGGTTGGCAATGAGGATGCCAACGCAATTTGCGGCGGCGTGACGTCGGCAAGAGGCGTGGCGGAAGCCGTGAGCGAAGGCTGGCTTTCATGCCAGCCCGCATCCATCGCCGTGACACGAAAGTAATACCTCGTCCCGCTTGTCAATCCAACCAGCGTTTTGGCGGTGCTACCTGCAGCCAGCGAATCTCGTTTTGAGAATGAGGCGCCGTCAATCGAGGAATAGATACGATAGCGCAGCAGATCGGTTTCGGAATTGGCGTCCCAAGCGAGCGCGACGCTGCCCACGTTTGCTTGGGCAGACAGGTTTTGCGGCGCAGCTGGAAACGGATCAGCAGCTTGCGGGGTGGCGCTCACTTCCGCCGAAGAAGCGCTGGTGTTGAGCACCAAATCCACCGCACGCAAACGAAAATAATACGTGACGCCGTTCTGTAATCCGGTGATAGTCTTGCTGGTGTTGGCTGCGCCGGTGACGGAATCGCGCAGCGTGGTTGCGCCGCTGAAAGTCCCGCCATAAATGCAATAGCGCAAGAAATCGGTTTCAGTGTTGCGGTTCCAATTCAGAGTGACTCGCCCTTCTCCGGCAGTAGCGCGCACGTTTTGCGGCGGCGCGGGCGCGGAGTCGATGGAGATCGCCACAAAGCTGATTTCATTGGAAAACGCGCTTTCTATCAATGCCGTGTTCACTGCCGTGAGACGGTAGTAATACTGCTGTCCCAGCTGCAAATTGCGCGCGGTGTACGAGGTATTTCCTGCCCCAGCCACGGAATCAACCTTCGTGGTGGGATTGGCCGCAGTGCCGCCATAAATGCGATAGCGCAGAAAATCGGATTCGGTGTTGGCGTCCCACAACAAGTCCGCCTCGCCAGAGCGCACAATGTAGCGGAGGTTGCGAGGCGCCGCGGGAGGTGAGGGGCCGCTACCGATTGTGAAAAATTGCTCAGCTGCGAACGGTGAGCCGGCAAAAGCATTGTCAATGGCTTGCACGCTCCAATAATAAGTCCCAGGTTTGAGATTGTGAACAATCCAGCCAGTATTGTGATTGGTATTGCCCAATTTTGGAATTCTGCGATAGCCAGTAGTCACATTGGCCATGGGCGAAACAATCTGGGTTCCGCCGGGCGTAGTGCCAATGCGCAAATTATAAGTCAAGCCGTTTTGTGGCGTTTCGTTGTCGGTGGCTTTGTTCCAATTCAGTGTCACCGAAGTACCGGAAATGGTTACGCCGAGATTTGACGGAACGGTTGGTAATGTGTTGATTTGGCTCGTATTGTTGCGATATAGTCGAGTGGTTGGCTGACCGGAGTTTTCTCCAGTTAATAGAACATCCAAATCACCATCGTTATCGTAGTCGGCCCAAGCTGCGGCGCTATTGAATAACCCGATAAAATTGCTCGTGATTTCGCCAAAATTGCCATTCGCATTTTGATAGAGCTTAGCAATCCCATCCCCGGTTAAAAGAATATCAAGATCGCCATCATTGTCATAGTCAGCCCAGGAAACCGAACCAAAATCTGCATTCGACAAAACAGCGGCAGATTCAACGAAGTCTCCGCTTCCGTTTTCATAGAGTCTTGAACGCTGACTCCAGCTTGACAGCAGCAAATCCAAGTCACCATCGCTGTCATAATCACCCCATGCCATTCTGCGGCAAGTTTGTTCTAAAGGCGTGAGAACCTCCCACAAGGTTGAATTGTCGTTGCGATAGAGCTTAACAAGATGCCCCGAACCCGGCTGGCCGGTCATGATAAAATCCAAGTCTCGGTCGTTATCAAAATCACCCCAGGCAACAGAACCAATTCGAACCCCGGTAAATACAGGGGAGTTATTGTAGCTGAATATGCCTTGGTCATTTCTATAAATGCGTGAGATTTGTCCAGCCCCAGTTTCTCCTGTCAGTACAAAATCCTGATCTCCATCATTATCATAATCAGCCCAAGCTACCGCACTCTGCATAACACTTTCAATGGGCGCCGCCGTGTCAATTATACTTGTCAAATCGTTACGATATAGTTTGGTCGTCGGCATTGGATCGCCCGACGCTTGTTTGTTTCCAGTTAGCAAAATATCCAGGTCATTATCGTTATCGTAATCAGCCAAGTCGACTGAACTTTGCCACACAGAGTTTAGAGGCACGAGTTCGGTAAATGTGCCGGTCTCGTTGCGGAATATTCCGGCAAATGTTCCAAAGCCTGTATAGCCCGTCAAGACAAGATCTAGATCATCGTCGTTGTCAAGATCACCCCAGGTTACTGAGCCATATAACACGGCACTAAGTGGAGAAAGTATTTCGGTAAAAGACTCGTCTGTAGGTGTGGCACTCAATTTGTTTGAAAAACTATTCTCTTCTTGGGTTGTGCTAACTTTAACGATAGCCCCAGTAAGAAACTTGGTGAGCTGCTGAGCCATTAGGTTGTGATACGGCAAGAGTATTATCAAAGCAAGAGTAGTTTTTTTCATGAGAGAACTCTGATCTTCTTATTCTTACCCCAACGAGAATAGAGTGCTTTTTGAATCTGCGCTGCGCATTCATCCGCATTGCGAGAAATTTCACTTCCCGTAAAAACGGAAAAGCTCCATTCGAGTTCGGTGAGTTTAATCCGTTGTCTCAAATCACGCTGCCATCGATCTTCTTTGAGATACCACTGCTTGCCGTCGCAGTAGACAGCATATTTGATTTCCGGAAAAGCAAAATCGGCTCTGGACACAAGCTTTTCTGCTTCATCCCGGATAACGTATTGGGGCATAACCTTCGTAAGCTCGGGGAACTTTGACATTGCTTCGAACAGAGTTTGCTCCATTGGCGACTCAAGATTCTCGCGCTGTCTTTTTATATCATCATCTATGGGGATTATGGGTGGAGACACTTGCAAACGTTTCTCTGTCTCTCGGCCCATAATCAAATCCCAGAGAATAGGGTTATCAGATTGGCTAAAAGATCGCTCACACCAAGTTTTGTCTGCTAATAGAATGAATTTCCCTTTGGCACGCGTGATGGCGACGTTGACCAGCCTAATACCTGTGTCACCTCGCAGTAAGGCGCCGGGCCCCGAACGGCCAGCCCCATCTACCATATCGAAAATAACGACATCGGCATCACTTCCCTGAAACTGATGCACCGTCCCCGACTCCAACTCTATCTCCTTGTATGGGCTTCTATCTGCCCTTTGTTCTTGCATTATCGCTTTTTTCAACAATCTAACTTGGGCACGGTACGGTGAAATAATGGCGATAGAAATTTTATCTAGCGCTTCTGATGCAATAGTACAGGCCACTTCCATCGCAAGTTCGGCTGTGAATTTATTTTTCCAACTGCGTTGTGCCTTTTCACATACGCCCAACTGAGAAGTATCGAGAAGAACGACAGAGTGTCCCGAACAAGGTGGCAACTCGATTAGTTTCTGCAATCGATTCTTGTCAGCACGATTATTGACATTGGGGTACAAATGCTCGACCCTTGACCATATTTCTGGTGCACATCTGCGTTGGCTCGTAATTCTCGCTAATCGCGCATCATTCATTATGATCTGACGCTGTTCGCCTATGCCGCTGCAGATTCCACTTTTGTCAAAAATATCTCTCCCCATCCATTCAAAATCTTCTGATGTGGCACTCGGACTATTCTCATACACGGGACCAAGTTGTCGCGGATCTCCTGCCAGCAGCAGTCGCTTTTGGGCAAGGGAAGCAAGAAAAGTACACATCGCTGTGGTGACCATTGTTACTTCGTCTACTAAAACCGTACTCCACGCTACACCTGGGATTGGGCTTGATGATAAGTACGCAAGAGTGGTTGTTGTAGCTACTACTTGGCTATTCCGAATGTGTGCGACGACTGCGTTTTTAACTTCCTCCTGTGCCGCTATTAACCCGGCTCTTAGAACTGCTACTTCAGCGCTTGAATTACGTTCACGTTCGACCTTTGTAATTTGTGCAGATAGTTGTTTGACCTTTTTGTTGAGTTCGTCTAATTCCGTTGGACCAAGCAATTCCGGACGCTCGATGATTTGAATCTTTCGAGGATAGCCAAATCTTAAAATCTTTCTTTGTTCAATAATCTGCCGAAAATCGCTTTTTTCGACTTGGTCAAGCAGCTGTTCTACCGCAACATCCACTGCGCGATTTGATGGTGCTACAATAAGGATTTTACCTTCAGGCTCAGCCTGAAGCAAGCGAGTGATAAGACGCCCAAGCGCAAAAGTTTTACCTGCCCCAGGTGGCCCCCAAAGGAATCGCGTCCACGGAGTTTGAAGTTTAATAAGGCCATCTGCAACCTCCCCTGAGTCTTGGCCTGCCACAAGAGTTGCTGTTGAGTTATTTTTATGAAGAATCGGTTCAATGAGCGGTGGGAGATGAGACAAACTCCTGATTCGCTCGGCAAGCTCACGCAGCAAAAAGCCTCTGTCTATGCTCAGAAACGCTGGTAGACTAGTCTCAAGCACTTCGTTATCGAGTGCCACATACAAAACCCCGCCATCAGGATCTTGGCCAACTATCTTACCGTGAGTTATGCCCCCGCCTTGTGGTCGGAATTCAACAGGAGTTTCAGACGGAACTATCTCCTCGGCCAAATCTACATAAACTGCCTGGACAAATTTATTTCCAACACGAGCCACTTTGGTAATGTGCTCAACTTTCAGCTTAATTCGTTCTAATCTTGACGCATATTGTCGTACAGCGTCCGCAATTTGCTGCAGCTCAGTCAAATTTTCAATTTGCTGGGCATTAGCGAAAATGATACCTTTTTCTGAAAGTTTGACGACTTTATCCTTAGTAGCAAACAAATGCGTCCACTCGGGCAATTTTGCAAGAGCACTTAACTTGATTACAAATTCTTCTGAATCTGAACCTTCTTGTTCTTTCGCAACGTTACGCCATGAGACCCATCCGCCTCGACTAACTGGCATAAGTTTTTTTATGGTCAAAACCAACTTTTGGATTTCTGGCTTAATATCGGTGTTGCTGCTATTGTCATGGTCGTGGTTGCCGCTGTGTCGTGTCATAAGAGCGTCCTTTTGGCGTGCTCAAGCAAGTAGATTCCAGAAACACCCGTTGGGCATCCCAGCTTTTTTCTGTTTTTGTGCTGTGCTACTTTGTCGCGTGCGACCCACAGTCGTTTCGAAGCCACCGTCCGGTCGGCCTTTACTAGGAAGAGAGCATGCCGATACGCTTTTCTTCTCTCATAAACAAACCGACCGGACGGTATTTTTGTTTTCGGGAGTTTACTAGTCTCTCTGCGGCGGCCAGGAAAACGCCGGCAACTTATCATTATTACTCCCGTCCGGCGTTTCCGGATTGAACACAAAATACGCCGCCGTGCCCAGGGCCGCCACGCCCACGCCGCCGGCAATCCACAACCATTTCTTCGAAGATGATTTTTCCGATTGACGTTCAACGCGTTCCAATGGAATCTCCAAAGTGAGATCTTTATCCACCACCACGGTTTGCTGCCAAAATTCGTAACCTGGCAGCCGCACCACCAGCTCGAGATTTTTTCCGTGCGGCACGCTCCCGGCCATGGGCGTGCGGCCGCTGAATTTTTCATTGATGAAAACTTCGGCGCCGGCCGGGGTCGAACGCAGGATGACTTTGTGCAGTTTCTTCCCGTTCGGGGCGCGGCCGGGCCTGCCGCTGATCGTTTCCGCCATCTCCGCAGCCAATGCCTGCAAGACCTGCAACAAGCCCTCGATTTTGCCTTGATGATCTTTGCTGAAAGACTGCTCGATCTGGCTCGATTCCACGTCGATGATGTCGATGTTGACGGCAAAGGTTTTGCCCACCTTGCCCACGCTGCCGGTCACGATTTTTCGCACGTTGAGCATTCTGCCGATCTGCACCGCGCATTGCGTGGTCGTGCACCCGGTTTGTTGGAATCCAACTTCGGCCATGCTCGCCTCGGTTTTGGCCCGATCCAGCACAACGAAAACGCCGGTTTTGACCAATTGCCCGCGAAAATAATCGGTGAGTGTGGCGGTTTGATCCGCGGCCAGGCCGCCGCGGTCATCGAGCGTCAGCACGGCGATGGCCGGGCTGTTGGCCGGCTTGTTTTGCGCCCAAGCAAATGCGGCGCACCATGTGGCGAAGAAGCTGTTCAGCAGAATGCAAATGAGTTTGTTCAGCATGGCCTTTTGCGCGGTCGGAGTACAAGACAATACACGAAGTGTGTGGTGCTGCAAACACTTCCCCCTCGCGGCCGAACGGAAGCAGGAAAATCACGAGAATGTACCGGCAAGGCGGCGGAAACGCGGCGGGAGCAAGCGAGGGAAGGCGGAAATCCAAGATTCAAAGCACAAAATTCAACGGATTATCTTTGCGTAATCTCTGCGTATGCTTTGCGTGAGACACAAATTCTGCACAAAAACAGCCTCCAGCCGATCTGCGCTTGGCAGACGAGCGCCTCCGCCTTTTGATCAACTCTGGTGATCGCCTGATAAAAGACGGAATCAGGCGCATCGCCAACGATTGGTCCGGCTAGAGCATTTCTCACGCAGAGCATCGCAAAGGATCGCAAAGAAAAGCTGCGCTTCAAGAAAAATGCTGATTTCCGCTTGCCGATCGTAAATCGCCAATCGTCAATCAATAGTTCCTTGATTTACGGGATACCCGCTTGCGCCGGTATGACCTCAAAAAAACTCTTGAACACCCTGATTAACCCGCCTGCATAATTTTCCAAAAAAATGCTTGACATCCTTCCTTCATTTCGCTATACTCGCATCAGTCTACTAATTCTATAGAGTATATAGAATCGCTCAAGATATGCTCTCCAAGAAAGCCAAATACGCGCTCCAGGCCCTGCAGTATCTCGCCAATGAACGCGGGCACAGCCCCACTCTCATCTCCGAATTGGCGCGCAAGGAAAGAATTCCAAAGAAATTTCTGGAACTGATCCTGCTGGAATTGAAACGACACGGCGTTTTGCAAAGCAAAAAAGGCAAAGGCGGCGGTTATTTTCTGGGCAAATCTCCGGCAGAAATCAATCTGGGTTATGTCATTCGCCTTCTGGACGGTCCGCTTGCTCCCCTCCCCTGCGTGAGCCAGACCGCCTACATGAAATGCCAGGAATGCCACGATGAAACCACCTGCGGCATTCGCCTGGTGATGAAAGAAGTCCGCGACGCCACTGCTGAAATCTTAGACGGCACCAGCTTGGCGGATATGCTCAAAAACGTGGCGCGCTTGCAGGCCAACGGCAGGATCAAAACTCTTTCCCGTCGGAAACCGCTGCAACCAAGCAAGAGCGCGAAATCACACAAAAAATCCTCGACGCTTTGAAAAGCATCCGCTACGGCTCCCTTGAGATCGTCATTCACGACGCCAAAGTCGTGCAAATCGAGCGCAAAGAAAAAATTCGTTTCGCAGTGCCCGAAGCCAGGAAAGGCAGGTGAACGAGTCACATCTTCCATTAATCAGTTACGCTAACGCCGACCAGAATCCTGGAGGCGGCATTGAAAACCACGAACATTAAATCATTGACAATTCACCATTCACCATTGGCAATTATGCGGCAAATGACTTACGGGCTAATGGTGAATTGTGAACGGTGAATTGTGAATGGCGAATGATTGATTAGCCTTTTCTCTCAAAGGCGAACTGACCGGACCACCGGAAGCCTCCATCAATCAGGAGACGCGAAATGAAAGATTTCCAGTTCGTATTCATCACCGCAAGCTTGTATCTCGTTCTTTACAAGTCCCCTACATTTCTGTTGGCACAAAACAGCACTGAGAGCCGACCGGACTCCAGCTTTCTGCAACGCCTGGAAGACATCGACCAAAAACAACGCATACTCGAACGGCAGTGGGAAATCGAAAAAGAGAACGCTGCTGCCAAGACCAAAGAAGCACCAGCGTTGATCGCGGGCAAGGACGGTTTCTCTTTCAAGTCACCGGGCGGCGACTTCCTGCTGAGATTGCGCGCAAACACGCAAATGGACGGCCGCTATTTCAATGCGGATGAGAGCCGGCTGGGCACGAATACGTTCGTGATCCGCCGCCTGCGCTTCATCTTCGAAGGAACCCTCGCCAAATTCTTCGACTTCAGATTCCAGCCGGACTTTGCCGGCAGCCGCCTGGTGCTGCAGGATTCATACTTCGACACCCGCTTATGGCCGTATCTCAAAATTAGAGTGGGCAAATTTAAGACCCCCTTCGGCATCGAGCGCCTGCAATCTCACACGAATATGCTCTTTATCGAGCGCGCACTGCCCAACAATTTGGTTCCCAATCGTGACAACGGCCTGCAACTCCACGGCGATCTCGCCGGCGGCATCCTCAGCTATGCCGTGGGGGCCTTGAATGGCGTGCTCGACGGGGGCAGCAGTGATATCGATCTTTCTGACGGCAAAGACTTTGTGGGGCGCTTCATGCTTTCTCCTTTTGTCAATACTGAGAACGCGGCGTTGCGCAATTTGAGTGTTGGCATTGCAGGCACCACCGGCAAACAGGAAGGAACGATCGGCTCTCCTGACCTGCCGATTTATGTGACGCCAGGATTGTTGCCAATTTTTCGCTATCGCGCGGACGGCACTGCCGCGGGTACCGTCATCGCCAACGGCAAGCGACAGCGGTTATCGCCGCAGGGATATTTGAGCTGGGGACGGCTCGGTTTGCTGGGAGAATACGTTCTGTCTTCCAATGAAGTGAGCCGCGACGCTGCTTCAGCAAAGCTGAATCATCGCGCCTGGCAGTTGGCCGGATCCTTCTCCCTCACCGGCGAGCCTGCCTCCTATCGCGGCCTTTCTCCGAAAAAATCCTTTGATCAGGTCAAGGGCGAGTGGGGGAGTTTTGAGATCGTCGCGCGTTACAATGTTCTGGAGCTGGATGAAGATTCATTTCCCGTGTTTTCCAATCCCCAAAGTTCCGCCCAAAAAGCTTCGGCCTGGGGTGCCGGCTTGAATTGGCAACTGAATCGCAACGTGAAATTCATGCTCAACTATGAACAGACATCTTTCAAAGGCGGCGCTGTCGGCGGCAATCGCGAAGACGAAAAAGCATTTCTGACCCGCTTTCAAATCGCCTTCTGAATCTGAAGGTAACTAAGAGCTGTGTTTGGCCACGGAACCACACGGAATAGGGTTTGGTGATTTCAGATCGACGATTGACGATCGCAGATCGATAATCGTAAATCGTCAATCGGAAATCAATGACGCTTACGGTTTCTTGTGGTACTAACTCTGCAAAACTGAAGTACAAAGCTTCCAAGCAACATGTCATGCAGGAGGCATCTTTTTCAGTACAAGCACCGTGCCAGAAACTTAACAAGATCCCTACGGGATGACACGGTGGTGTTGCTTGAAGAACCAACCGCGATCACCGGGGTCAGGAGCTGAATAGCAACAAAA
>JBOHQX010000169.1:0-3042 GCA_050732395.1 bacterium | reverse complement strand
CAGCCGGAGACTTCCGCAGAAACGACGGGGTCGCGCTTGGTGTCGGGCGCACCCGACTTGACGGTTTGCGCCGGTGCAAGCGCGGTTGCGTTGCAATTCACTGCCGCCAATCCTGCCAAAAGTTAGTGCCATTGGGCATGATGCCTGCTTCGTTCGTCCCACCCTTGGCCTGCGGTCGCAGCGGGAAAAGTTTATGCTCTGATTAAATATATGAAAACCACTTCGCAAGTCAAGCCCAATCTTCCGGACTGGGTAATACCTCAGTCACGGGGTGGGCGTACTTCTCGCTTACCGGGTAAAACGGATTCACCCAGTCGGTTATCCCCTAGTATTTGGAAAGAATTTTTAGGAGGTGTTGGTCGCGAACAGCAGTTGATAACAATCTTGTTTCGGATCGTTGGCGAGTTGATCGAGACAGGCCTTCAAACGTGGTATCACTTCAGCTTGCCCGAAGCGTTTACTCAAGGTGACCAGCGTGGTCATCAAAATTTCTCGCGTTTTCGCGCCGGCTGGCGATTGCGAGCCAAAGCTGATTTTGCGTGCAATCACCAGGGATCGGAGATCGCGCTCGGATAAATTGTTGTCGGCGGGAACCGCGCGATCCTTGGCCCAATGATAAAGCCGGCTGGCGTTCTCCCGAAAGATGTTTTGAATTTTCTGAATACCGGCCTGTTGCGCGGGGCTGTGCATGACCTGCTCAATATCCAAGCGAAGCAGATCGGCACGGTCGTAGAACGCTTTGTCGGTGATCGACAGCGAACGCAGCTTGATCGCGTCTGCCAGCAAGGGCGCGGCAGTGGTGGAAAAATTTTGGACTTCCTGATGCGTAGGAAATTCTTTGCCCAACGCTTGCACCTCCCGCAGCAAATGACTATAACAATACTGCAGCAGGCATGGCGCCTGGTTATAAGCGTTGTAGCGATCCACCACCAGAACGCCGGGTAAAGGCTCTTCGCCCAAGACTTCACGCACCACGCGCGCCGACCGGCTCGGACGCAAACGAAAGATACTGGTGTCGGGCGTACCGTAAAACCACGCAAACGCATTGCCGCCATCATTTCGCCATCCCGTCTCATCGGCGTGTTTGACCGGCGCTTGTCGATATTCGGCGATGAGCTGATCCGGAATATTGTGCAAGTGCCTGGCCAGTCGATGCATCGCCTCCAGTAAACTACCCGCATTGAGGTCCAATCGTGTGGCGACCCGATTCATCGGAATGCCGTGGAAATAATGCTCGGTCGCAACGTTCGCCAACAACGTGTTGCCGAATTCGCATTTGGGCAACACCTCCGGCGCTTTCGCACGAAACGGCCGCCGACAGTTTGGACAACGCCAGCGCTGCAGTTGGTTCACGATGCTTTTGACTTTGATCGACGCCATATCAACAACTTGTCGAGACCGGCTGTCGACATAATTGAGCGCCACCTTGCAATCGGGACAGACGTGGTCAGCGAGATTAATCTCTTGCACCACATCGGCTTGTTGTTCGCTAATCAAGCGGCGGCCATGACCACGATGTCCGGCACGCGCGCCGCCATGGTTGTGCGCCGCTTGGGTGTTGGCTTTGAACGGCTTTTTAGAAGAAGGCGTGGAAGCGCCAAAATAGCCTTCGGCGATTTTTCTTTGCTGATAACGATTCTGTTCTTTGAGGCGGTGGTTTTCCGCACGCAGGCGCTTGACCTCTTCCTGGAGCTTGACACATTGCGGACAGATCGGCCGCGTCAACGTCAGGCGACCATTTTTAGATGCGGTGCTCATATCGTTTGGCAGCGTTGACGAAAATTCGCATCGAGGGGATAGAGATAAACTTGTTTGATCGGTAACCAGTTGCTGCTGGTGTGATCGTTGCGGCCGCGGCCGACGGTCTCACCCACACCAATCCAATTGGCGGCGCGATAGCAAGTGCCGTGAAAACGCTTCTTCTCGACAAAGGTTTCGACCAGCACAATATCGTGGGCATAAACGGTTTGCCAATCTTGGCGAAGGCGGCGCGTGACGTGAGCCAAAATCCACGAGGCGAGGTTGGTGATTTTAATCCACGGCAGAATGAGAAAGCGATGGTTGTTGACGATCAAGTGGAGATTTTTCTGCCGCGCTTGCTCATTCCAACCCATGAAGCGATCGCGGCACGCGATGCGCCACGCTGCCGCGGAAAAACCGATCGCACCAAGCGGGCGCGTTTCCAGAGCGATCACATATTTGAGTTGCTCGCCGGTGCCTTGGCCATAGCCCAGATAATGATAAGCGCCGATCAAGCCGTTGTACAATTGTTCGCGTGGCGTTCGACTCACTAACTCAACCGTCACCGGCAAAAAATCGTTGAGCTTTCCGAAAAGTGGTGTGGTCTCAAGGGTGGGCGGCAAAGAGGTGCGATTGCGATAGCCGGGTCGGCGGGTCAATTTCAATGGTTCAGGCAGAACAATGAAACCGCGCTGCGCCAGCTTGCGCAACAACTCGCGACAGGCAATCTCGCGATAAGCGCCATGGGCTTGACGCCAATCCCAAAGACGACACAATCGTTGCGAAAGATGCGTCCGACCGCGAGACCCCTCTGCGGTGATCAACTGCCAAATTAACGTCAGGTCATCAGCCGTGACGACGCGACCGCGAATCCGTATTTCCTTTTCCATACGAAAAGAAAATACAAAAAAGAAAAATTAGACGCCAGTCTTTTTTTCAAAAAAATTCATCGGCAGGGAAATCAGGCTTTACCCCCTGTCACTGAGGCATTACTGCCGGCAAATCGCCATCTTTCATCTTGCATCCCTTCCGTCGATTTGTTATATTCCTACCATTCGTCATAAATTTTAAAATGCAATAGTTAATAAGTGCCATGCCCGAGCTGCCGGATCTCATTTATCTCGAAAAACGTTTGTCGCCCTTATTGGCCGGACAACGCATTGCCGAGGTCGCAATCCAAGAGCCGATTGTGATTCGCATGCTGCTGCCCGGTGATTTTGCCGCAGCCTTGGCCGGGGCGGAGTTTGCCGGCGTTCGCCGGCATGGTCCGTTTCTGGTGTTTTCATTTGTGGACGACAAAGA
>JBOHQX010000168.1:0-8835 GCA_050732395.1 bacterium | reverse complement strand
CCTCATTCTGTCATGCAGAAGGCATCTTGGTAGATTCGGCACCTAGGCCTGAAATCGGCACTGTGCCCGAGTCAACCAAGATCCCTGCGGGATGACATTTCAGGGTTTTCGGACAGGCTCTAAGCTCAGTTGGCTATCTCGCGGCAAATCTGTAGATGGTTTGGGTGTTGTAAGCTTCGCCCGGCTGAAGAATCGTGCTCGGGAAGCCGGGTTTATTCGGTGAATCGGGAAAGTGCTGCGCCTCCAGGCAGAAGCCATAGCGACGTCTATAGAGCCGGCCGTCTTTTCCGGTCAACGTGCCGTCGAGGAAATTGCCGCTGTAAAATTGCAGGCCGGGCTCGGTCGTCCACACCTCCAGCATCCGTCCGCTCGCAGGCTCGTACACTCTTGCAGCGAGTGCCAGCGAACCGTTCGTGCTATTCAACACCCAATTGTGGTCGTAACCGAGGCCGAATTTCAATTGTTCATCGTCACCGTCGATGTGCTCACCCACGGCGTGCGGTTGCCTGAAATCCATGGGCGTGTCCTCAACCGGGAGCAACTCACCAGTGGTGATCAAGCCTTTATCCACCGGCGTGAAGCGGTCGGCAAAAATTTCCAGATGATGGTTTAAAATATCTCCTTTACCCTGCCCGGCGAGGTTGAAATAACTGTGATGGGTGAGATTCACCGGTGTCGCTTGGTCGGTGGTGGCTTGATATTCGATTTTCAGCTCATTGTTGCTGGTGAGCCAGTAGGTCACGCTGCTGGAAAGGGTGCCGGGATAACCTTCCTCGCCGTCCTTGCTGAGGTAGGTGAATTTGACGCCGACCGCTCCATCCTGCCTGGCGGGCTCCGCGCTCCACACCACTTTATCGAATCCTTTGTCACCGCCGTGCAGATGATTTTCGCCGTCGTTGGTGGCCAATTTGTATTCCACGCCGTCCAGCTTGAATTTTCCTTTGCCGATACGATTGCCGTAACGGCCAATCGTACCGCCAAAGAAAGGATGCTCCTTCAAATAACCGTCGACCGAAGGGAAACCCAACACCACGTCGTCGAAATGGCCATTCCGATCGAGCGTATAAAGCGACGTCAAAATCGCGCCGTAATTGATGAGAGTTGCTTTCATGCCCAGGGTATTTTGCAGTGTGAACAGCGAAATTTCACGTCCGTCCGCCGTTTTCCCAAAAGCGCTTTGTTCAATCTTCATTATTGAAAGAAGATGTTGTTTACCACCCACAAGAACGAGCCTTCGGTATATGCGAATTCTGCGACGAGCTTCACCGGCGTGTCAACCGCCAGACGGAACAAGCCCATGACGAAACCGACCATGAGTGCCGACAAGCAGCCTTTGCTGTTGAGCCGCTTGTTGAAAACGCCGAAGAAAAATACGACCGCGATCGGCGGCGCCAAATAAGCCTGTACACCCTGCAGGTAATCATAGAGCCCCTTCCCTCCTCGAATGACGGGAATCCACAGCAGGCCGATCAACACCATGACAGCAGTGGCCACGCGTCCAATCCGCATCAGTTGCTGCTGGCTCGAACTTGGTCGCAGCCGGGAGTAAAAGTCGATGGTGAAGAGAGTCGAGCTGGCATTGAACGCGCCTGCTAACGAGCTCAACAATGCTGCCAGGAGTCCGGCGACAACGATACCGCGAATCCCGGCCGGCATGACGTGCGCTATCAGTAGAGGAAATGCCTGCTGTGCATTGTCACGCAGGATTTGGCCATTGGCATCGAACAAGTGCGGTTGAATCGCTCCAATCTTTCCGCTTTTGCCCAGGGCGAAGAAAATCATACCGGGAATGATGAAAATAAAAACTTTGGAACGCATGTAAAACGGCACCATCACCCAGCCCAGTACCAGGAGGCACCAGGCATGCAGCTCATAGCCTTCACAATGCCCGACCCACGAGAAATCAGGGTCACGCACTTTAATGGGTTTTTCAACTGCGCCGGATCAAATACGGCCCGTAACCATCTTGGGCAAAACAAATAAAAAAGTCAAGATCATTACTGGTGCCGGTATTGTTCGCCGGGCAGCGCACGCATTACTTGGAGATGATCAATTTCGTGATCTTGACCTCTTTCTTATTGTGCAACCGCACGAAACAAGAACCTGACACCTGGTTAGGCTGGAACGGCAAAGCGGTTTGCGAGGAGTTGATGGTATTTGAGTAAACGATTCCTCCCATCAGATCGCTTGAAAACTGGTATAGTTCAAGCTAGAAGTTGAGTATCGAAAGAACCTCATTGCAAATAATAAAATGCGGGGGTAGATTTGGACAAGTGTTCTCAGCAAAAAAGTAAATCGCTATGGAGCCACAAAAGATAATGCGACTCACTTTTAAAGGCTACAAGTATGAACATCTCACAATCACCAAATCCAATTCCAAATGGAAACCCCATGACCGCGACCGCTGCGCCGCAGGTCGACTGCGAGCAACTCCACCCGAGCCTCGCCGCTAGCGACGTCCTTGCAGCCGTCGATTTCTACACGAAAAAGCTCGGCTTCACCCTGGCCTTCACCTGGGATGATCCGCCGGCGATGGCGGGCGTGAATCTGGGCGGCGTGCAAATGTTTCTGGAGCAGGGGGCGCCCAATCCCAAAGGATGCTCGGTGTATTTCGTCGTCGACGACGCCGACGAGCTCTACGAGTTTCAGCGCTCAAATGGCGTAGAGATCGTGGAGCCGCCCGCCGACCGTCCCTGGGGACTGCGTGACTACAGGATCCGAGATCTGTACGGGCACGAGCTCGTATTCGGACAGCACTTGTATAACGCAGGGCCCCCTCTCGATATTGAGCGCGTCGAGGTCCCAGTTCGCCTCGAAAAGCGCATGGCTGCCCTGCTGCACGATCTTGCCGAGCATAAGCGCATGAGCATGAATAGTTGTCTCGAGGAAACACTGCTCCACACGTTCGAGCAATTCGGCGACGGTGTTGCCAGCCCGCACACCAAGAGAACCCTCAGGCACATTCAGGAACTCAAGAAGAAACACGGCATCGACTACGACTCGCACGCGAGCTATCGCTTCGTCGAAAGATAGCGTTTATTCTGCTTCCGAATCGCATTTTGCAGCTTTATGATTCAACGGACTGACTGACCGGCCTTAGCCTCCATGCATCATGTCATGCAGGAGGCATCTTTTTCAGCACAAGCAACGTGCTCATTATCAAAAAGATCCTTCCAGGATGACATTATAATGTTACCTGCAGTTCTGGCTCTGCCAACCGGTGTCGCAAGCTTCCAAGAAACTCGGTGATTTTCGATTGCCGATCGGCGAACTACGATCGCAAATCGGAAATCAATGTCGCTTGCGGTTTCTTAAGGCACCCGCTGTCCAAATGGTGAGCGTTCGAGCGTCATTGTAGTGGCAGGGCAATGTGCCCGCCTACAACCCAAAAAAACGGAGGCAGCGAATGAAATACATTCTGTTGGATTATGTAAACGAGTCCGGCTGGCCTGAGCTGACGAAGGTCGAGAAAGAACACTGGTTGGGAGCCTACCTGGCATACATAGAAGCCATGACAAAGGCGGGTGTCCTGAAAGGCACCACCGGTCTGCAACCCACCTCGGCCGCTACGACCGTGCGGACCGTGGATGGCAAGACCCAGGTGCTCGATGGTCCCTATACCGACTCTAAGGAGCAGCTCGGTGGCTTTCGTATCATCGACGTGGCGGATCTCGATGCTGCGCTTTCGTGGGCAGCCCGCTGCCCGACCGCACTTCACGGCGTCGTCGAAGTGCGTCCGATCTTGGACATGACGATGGAGGAGTTGCTCGCCACCGTGAGACGCTCGTGAGTAGAAAATTTGGTTAACTGTTTAGCTGATTCCCGATTTTCAATTTACGATCGCAGATCGAAAATCGACTAGAAAGGAAACAGGAACATGCGGAAATTGATCGTTTTCAATCACGTGACGCTGGATGGCTACTTTGTAGACGTGAACGGCGACATGAGTTGGGCCAAAGCAGATCACCAGGATGCGGAGTGGAATGCATTTGTTGCGGATAACGCAAGTGGCGGAGGGGTGCTGGTGTTTGGCAGAATTACCTATGAGCTCATGGCGGGCTTCTGGCCGACGCCATTTGCGATCGAGAGTATGCCGACCGTGGCCGAACGCATGAATAGCCTGCCGAAGGTCGTGTTTTCGAGAACCCTGGCCCAGGCGTCGTGGAACAATACGAGGCTGGTGAAGGGCGACATGGCGGCGGAAATACGCAAGATGAAGAAAGAGTCCGGACAAGGCATCGCGATTTTGGGAAGCGGCAGCGTTGTTGCACAATTGGCGCAGGAGGGTTTGATCGATGAATATCAGATAGTGGTGAATCCCGTGGTTCTGGGCCAGGGCCGGACGATGTTCGACGGCGTCAAGGAGAAGTTGCGCCTGAAGCTGACCAAGACGCGGGCCTTCCGCAATGGGAATGTCTTGCTGTGCTACGACCCGGTGTCGTGAATGCAAATGTCTCGCACAAGCGAATCTGAGGCCCCGGGTGAGCGTATGAACTCCCGCGACGGCGATGTGCAGGCGCATAGCACGGCGGACGCGGTCGCGCGTCGCAGCTACGGCAAGCTCGTCGCCTTTCTCGCCGCACGCACGCGGGACGTGGCGGCGGCCGAGGACGCACTGTCGGAGGCGTTTGCCGCGGCACTGGCGGATTGGCCGAGGAAGGGCTGTCCATCGAACCCGGAAGCGTGGCTGCTGACCGTCGCCCGCCGAAGGATGATCGATGCCGCCCGGCGGCGCCAACGCGGCGAGATGGCGACCGGGCAGTTGCAGCTTCTCGCGGAGGGGTTGGAAGCCGCGACGGCGAGCACGGAAATTCCGGACCATCGACTCGCACTGATGTTCGCCTGCGCGCATCCAGCCATCGAGGCCGGTATTCGCGCGCCGTTGATGCTGCAGGTGGTGCTCGGGTTGGATGCGAAGATGATCGCCTCGGCGTTTCTCGCGTCCCCGTCGGCCATGAGCAAGCGCCTTGTGCGGGCCAAGAACAGAATCCGGCTGGCCGGCATTCCGTTCGGCATTCCGGAACACGAGGAGCTTTCCGGCCGGCTCGGCACCGTGTTAGATGCCATATACGCCGCGTTCGCAGAAGGTTGGACCGACCCTGGCGGGACCGATATTGCCCGCCGCGATCTTACCGCGGAAGCCATATTCCTGGCCAGGCTTGTAACCGAGTTGCTTCCGAACGAATCGGAGGCGTTAGGTTTGCTGGCATTCATGCTTCACGCGGAAGCCCGTCGGCGCGCGCGACGCAACGGGGACGGCGAATATGTTCCGCTTGCCGAGCAGGAACCGGTGCTGTGGGATTGGCAGATGATCGCCGAGGCGGAAGCGCTGCTTCGGCGCGCCTGCGCTCTAGGCGCCATTGGCCGCTATCAGCTCGAAGCCGCGTTGCAGTCGGCACACGTCCACCGTCGCCGCACGGGTCACGCCAACTGGGATGCGGTGGTGCAGCTTTACGACGCACTGTCGGCGCTCACCGGCTCACCGGTGGTCGCCATCAATCGTGCCCTGGCGATCGCGGAGTTGCAGGGCGCCGGCGCCGCCCTCGAGGCGATGCAAGTGCTGGCGGCCGACGTGCGGCTCGCCGAATATCAACCCTACTGGGCTGCACGTGCGGAGCTGCTGGCCAAGACCGGCGCACACGGCGAAGCCCGCCACGCCTACGAAATCGCGATCGGCCTCGAGCGTGACCCCGCGGTCCGCCGTTTCCTGCAGCGGCGCCAGTCGGCCTTGGCGCCTTGATCCTCAGGGCTGCTGAGGCTCTCTGGCCGCCCCGTCCGAACCTCCCCTAGGTGCTCTATCTCGTAAATTCGGTGACGTATTTTTTGTTTTGCCGCTCACCCGCATTCTTTTTCTTCAAATCTCCAGGCGCATAATCCCGAAGGGATGTAATGATTATAGCTTGATTCCACCACATCCGCATTTCAAACCCTGAAAGGGTGAAATAGTCGGTCGTCTATAATCATGTCACCGCTTCGCGGGTGACTGGGTTGGCTCGGGCACACTCTCGAGCTTAGGCCAGATTGCTGGATGTCCTCAGAGGTTTTGAGTGGCTTGGCGGTCCATGTGACATCGTAGCGAAGGAATGGACTTGCTTCTGTGCGAGCGTTATTCTATCTTCCCATCGAAGTGTTCATGCCACGAATGCTGGCTTTTCCACGGAAGAAGTAGAAGCTATGCCGGCGTGACGGTAATCACGCCGAAGGGATTCTTGCCAATCGCAAAATCAACTTCCAAAGACAGATAAGACTCTCCTGCAGTTGGAAACTTTTCCGCTTCCCCCCAGGCGGTCAAGGTTCAATCCGGTCACTGCAGGAGATTTTTCTTATTGACGTATGGCGGTAATTCTCAACCCACTATTATTTTTACGGTTTTTTCAATTCATTTCTAATCCACCGAAGATTTGACTTAAACAAGCTTGTGGGCTGTTGGGCTCATAACCCAAAGGTCGGTGGTTCAAATCCACCCCCCGCTACAAGCCTAAATACTTGATTTAGCATAAAAAGGGAACCAATCCGGTTCCCTTTTTTGTTAGGGATCAGAGACAAATCGCAACGTTGCGAGCGACGTCGCGATGACCGGCGAGATTACCCTGCGCGACCAGCTATTGCCGGGCGGCGGCGTGAAAGAGAATACCTTTAAGAAAACAAAATGAAAATCGAGCGCTTTTTGATACAACCGCAGCGCAGTTATCATTTTCACACTTCACGTTTGCAATTGGCGCTGATTGTGTTATAATAATCCCGAGAGAAAATCTACGAGCCTAGCGTCAAAATATCATTGCACGCAAGCGCATGGAACACGTCTGGCAAGACAATGAGGAACGCTATCGCGATCTGTACGACGAGGCTCCCATCGTTTATATATCGGTTGGCAGTAATGGCCGTATCTTGAAAGCCAACCACCGGGCGGTGGAGCTGTTCGGGTATCCGCACGATCGATTGCTTGGCCGGCCGGTGTTCGATCTTATGGCCGATACGCCGGCGGGAAAAGAGCAGGGCCAAAAAATTTTCCAACGTTTTCTTTCCGGCGAAGAGATTCGTGGAGAGGAATTGGAATATCGCCGGGCTGATGGCGGCCAATTGTGGATCAGTTTGTCGGTGCGACCCATCAAGGACGCGGAAGGGAGGGTTTTAGCCTCGCGTTCGATTTTGGAAGATATAACCATGCGCAAGCAGACGGAGCAAGCGCTGCGCGAGAGCGAGCAACGGTTCCGGCGCTTGGTGGAGCATGCTGCGGATGCGTTTCTTGTTGTCGATGGCGAAGGCAGATTTGTTGATGTAAACCAAAGCGCCTGCGACAGCCTCGGCTATAGCCGTGAAGAGCTGCTGGCCATGTCCGTAGCGGATGTCCAGATGGAAGTTTCTCTGGAGATGCTCAAGGAAGTTTGGAAACGCATGGTTCCTGGAGTGCCCATTACGCTGGAGGGCGTTCATCGACGCAAGGATGGCGGCGTTTTTCCCGTCGAGGTGCGGGTCGGTTTGATCGAGTTGGATGGCCGCCAACACCAATTCGCCTTGGTCCGCGATGTAACCGAGCGCAAGCGCATCGAGCAGGCGATACGGGAAAGTGAGGAATGGTATCGCGACCTCTACGACGAGGCGCCCATCGCGTATTTCTCCATCGGCATCGACAGCCGCATCCGCCAAGCCAATAAGCGCGCGGAGGAGTTGCTGGGTTATCCAATGCCGGAGCTGTTCGGCCGCTCCGTGTTTGACTTTATCGCGGACACCCGCTTGGGGAAACCGAAGGCGCAAGAACTGTTTCAGAAACTTGTTGCCGGCGCAGAAGTTCGAGGTGAAGAGCTGGAGCTGCGTAACGCCGGCGGCGAGCAGGTGTGGGTTCTCTTATCCTTCAAGCCGATTCTCGATGCACAAGGCCAAGTCGTTGCCGACCGTTCGATGCTGGAAGACATAACGGCGCGCAAGCGCTTGGAGGAAGCGCTGCAAAAATACTCCGAAAAGCTGCAAGAGCTCGTCGATGAGCGCACGGCTCAGCTTCGCCGCTCCGAGGAACGGCAACGCGCACTGCTCGAAATCAATAACGCCATTATCTCCAACCTCGACCGCAATTCCTTATTCGATGCCATCGCCGAAACCCTGCGCTCCATTCTCTCCTTCGATCGCCTCAGCCTCTCCATCTATGATCCCGTCGATGATTTCTTGAAAGTCTTCGCGGTAGGCGGGATCGCCGCGCAGAAAGCCGGCCTCGGCGCCGGGATCAATGTTCCGCGACAAGGGAGTATGATGGGACGGGCCATTGATCAAAAACGGCCCCTGATCGGCCGGGACTTGCGACAGGAACACCTCGAGGGGGTGGATGCAGATATTATCGCAGCGCTGGTCCAGTCGGGCATCCGATCGTATCTCATGCTTCCCTTGATTGCCAGGGGAAAAGTCGTGGGCGTGTTGAATCTCGGGAGCCTCGCGCCCGATCAGTATTCGGAGCGTGAGGCGGAATTCTTGCAGGAGATTGCGAAGCAGATCGCTCTCGCTGTTGAGAACACGCAGGCTTATGAGGAGATCGCCCGGCTCAAGGCGCGGCTGGAGCAGGAAAACTTTTACCTGCAAGAAGAGATCAAAACCCAGCACAGCTTCGAGGAGGTTATCGGACGCAGCCAGGCGATCAATAAGGTGTTGCAGGCGGTGGAGACCGTCGCACCCACCGATGCCGGCGTTCTCATCCTCGGCGAGACCGGCACGGGAAAAGAGCTGATTGCGCGCGCCATTCACAATCTGAGCCGCCGAAGAGAATGTGTGTTTGTAAAAGTCAACTGTGCGGCCTTGCCCGCCGGTCTCATCGAAAGCGAGCTGTTTGGCCATGAAAAAGGCGCCTTC